>JADFNK010000020.1 GCA_022563405.1 Gemmatimonadota bacterium
CGTGAACACGATCCCGGCGACCGCCAAGACAGCTACCACGGGTGCCGCACCTCGCAGCGAACGCACTCTGTCCATGCCGACTACCTCCCTTACAAGTGGCATCCCACACGATGGGACGATACTCACACGGATTCCCTGAGGCAAGTGAGCTCGGGCATGGGTAGGCCCTCAACTTCCCTTGTCGGACTCCTTGCGGACCGCGATGAACAGGGCCAAGAGAAATCCACCCCAAACGAACCCGAGAATGAGCACCATCGTGATTACGGCAGAAGTCGTCATACGCCCATGTTCTCAACGGGAAAGGCTGGGCGCAAGGCGGTCATCAATTGAGTTGGACCGCAATCCCACTGAGGTCCGTGATCACCGAGTTGTTGTCGTCCACGGCCTCGACGACCACTGCGGTCAGCGGGGAGCCGCGGACATCGTCCACGTCCACCTGAAATCGGATTTGATCCGGGTCGGCCGTGACCAGCACAACCCGGTACACGTCGGTCGCGGGCTCGGCGAAGAAGACCCGAGTCTGTCCGGACTCGGAGAACCCTTGGATCCCGGGCCCGCTGATCTCGAGAACGATCGCACCCACGGGAATCGCACCCGACGTAACGATGCCGCTGAGTTGGCCGTGACCCCTCGGTCCCCAATCACACGCGCTTAGCGCCAGTACGACACCCATGACCGTAACCAGCCTCGCCCACCTCATCGCTCGGTCCCCTCGGATAGGGGAATCACGATCGCGTCGGCGGGCACCGGGGCGCGGGCCACGAGCGCTGCCCCGGCCGGCGTGCCCACCGGGTGGTTCGGATTGGCCAGAACCCACGAACGAAAGTCGCCGAGGTCGTATGTGCCATCGGCGTCGCCCTGGAGGTCGAGGAAGGTTTCGAGCGGAACATTCGTCGTACCAACACCCATAAACGGCTCCGCCATGAGCTGAAGCCCTGCGTCCGGCGGGCCTACCGTGAGGTCGACGTCGACGGCACCCGTCAGGCCAATGGCATCGGTGGCCTGAACGTTCATCACGAAGTCACCCATGACCACCGGCGCTCCTCTCAAAGCCTGCGCGCTCCCACCTACGAAAAACAGGCCCGTGGGCAGGCCACTCGTAACCCACAGCAGGGGCGGGTTGGCATTCGAGACCGTGAATCGAATATCCACGTTGGATGCGGCACCCACGTCCAACTGCATCCCGTCGTCCGACGATACGAGGTAGGTGAGATCGAAGCGGGCGGTGGCCGCACTCGGAGTGGTGACCGTCACGATGGCGGGATTGAGCTGGCCCGCCAACGCCCCTGTCCAGTCCCTGAACGCCACCCCCGTATTGGGCTGCACCAAGACACTCACGCTCGTTGCCTCCCGGATCCACCCGGACTCGGAATCCGGATTGAGAACCACCACACCGGGCACCACCCCCGGCACCGGACTCTCGAGCGTGATATCGAAACTCACCTCCGAATTTCCGTAACTCGCCGTGAGCGTCGAATCGACGATCCCCGTCGTCCAGCTCCGGACACGCGGCTGACCGTCGCTCCACGCCAGGAAACCGTCACGGAACCCGGGGGCGCTTTCGGCGCCGCCGCCGGCCTCGAGCGTATGCCCCTGGAAAGGCGCCGACGTAAAGACGAGGGACGTCACGGCAGAAGCCACGCTGTCCACCGTGAAGACACTCCCGGACGCGCCGAGACCGGCGGACTGGAGCGTCACGTCCTGGTAGCGCGTGAGCGTCCGAAACTCCATCCGGTCGCCCACCTGTCGGATGTCCAACAGGGTGACACCGGCAGCCGTGTTCACCGGGATGCCGCCCAGTCCGTTCAGGCCATTATAGGTGAAGGCGGACGGCACCGTCCCGGCGTTGAACGCGGTCATACCAGTGGCTCCGGGGAACGGATCTCCGTCATCACCCCGCTCACCCGGCTGAGCCAAATCGTTGTTGCCGTCCGCCTGCCGGAGCCATACACCCATGCGGGACGCCAAGCTATTCACCTGGTTGCCGGCCCACGAGGCGTTGACCCTCTCGGTGTCGATCTGCCAAACGAAGAGCCCAGGCGCCGGAAGGCTCGCGTCGAAACCGAGGCGTTGCCGGTTCTCCACCAGGTAGTAGTCGCCGCTCCCGTCGCCGGCGTCGATCCTGATGACGTCATTGGTGGTCTCCACCGGATCGAGGGTGAGCACACCGAGATCGGCGTCCGGCACCAGCGTCGTGACGTTGGTCCAACCCAGCACATCCTTACTCCAGGCCGTCATATGGCACGGCATCTCCGCTCCCTGCCCATCGCAGCCCCAGGGTCCCGTGCCCATCAATCCCCAACGCCCCACACCCCCATGACTCGCGCCGACGGCGTACAGGTCCGGAAGTCCGAACCCGTGGCCGAGCTCGTGTGCGAAGACCCCGATCTCGTTGATCTCCGAAGGATCACACGAAAGAACCGGCAGGATCGTGAAGTCATCGACGACGATGTTTTCCACGCGCCCGGTGGAAGGCGTCGATGTCTCGAAGACCTGTCCCGCCGAGAAGAGGAGCTGCCAGAAGTGAGACCACACCACACCGGGGCCGCTTCCGCCGCACTCGGCGCCCGACGTGGGATGCATGACGGCTAAGAGGTCCACGAAGCCGTCGTCGTCACCGGAGTTGGGCATGCCGTCGGGTCCGTCGTTGTCGTATCGACCCCAATCGACGCCTCCGGCGTCCGCGTCCGTGAGGAGCTCGATGATAAATTCACCCACGTCATCGCTGGGGCTCAGACCGTTGCTGTTTCCGGCGACGTCGTCCGCACTGAGGCTCGCCTGGAACCAGTCCCGCGTGTCGCCGAGGAGCGTGACCAGGCCGCCCGAAAGCTCCGTGTAGAACTCGGTGATGGTCCCCGATCGGCTGTTCGGGCCGCCGAAGAACTCCCGCTGAACGACGGCCCGTGTGAGACTCTCGACCGAGCCGTTCCCGACGTCAGCGCTGGGAATCGAGGGTGTGTCCGAGTAGCGACCGAGGAGTAGGGGAATCTCGAAGGTGCCGGCCACCCTCCCCCCCCGTGGGCCCAAGACCGTGAGCGCTCTCAGCGCGGGGAAGTCGGGGTCCCCCGTAGCGGGACCCAGCCCCAGCCGGGCTCTCCAACCCCTGGCCGGACGGTACGCCCCGGGATTGCGGCCAATCTCCTCGAAATACGCTGCGGGGGGAGTCGTGCCATAGTGCTCCGCGAGCAACTCGACATCCTGGGCACCGAGCGCGCTGGGCACGAACCCGACCGTCACCGCGAACGCTGCCATGGTTCGCGTAGCCATCATGATCGGCCTCAAAAGGCAGTCCGTCTCGCAGTCCGTCTCAAAGAGCGGTCCTTCTCAAAGGGTGGATCGCCTGCACCTCCCCAAATATTTACCTAAAGGCGATCCTCCGCTCGAACTCCCAAAACGCCGGCTATGTTCCGCATCCCCTCGATCACGTTTTGTATGTGCTCGCTACGTTCGATTCCCAAGAGCTCGACACCGCGCGTGACATCGTCCCGGTTGACCCCCGCCGCAAAGGACTTGTCTTTCAATTTCTTGGTGACCGACTTGGGTTTGAGGTCGTCGATCCCGTTGGGTCTCACGAGACAGCACGCATAAACCAACCCCGAAAGTTCGTCGCAAGCGAAGAGGACTCGATCGAGCAGAGAATCCGGGTCTACGCCCGTCCGCTCGGGTGCGTGGGATTTGATGGCTTGGAGAATCGCGTCGGGGTAGCCGCGATCCTCCAGCTCGGCGAGCCCCCGACGCGGGTGCTCGTCCGGATATTTCTCCCAGTCGAGGTCGTGGAGAAGTCCGGCCGTGCCCCAGAGGTCTTCATCCTCGCCGTGGATTCGGGCGTAGTACCGACAAGAAGCCTCCACGGCCAGCATGTGTTTTCTCAGACCTTCGTTCTCGACCCAGCTCTCGAGAAGAGCCAGAGCCGAGGCTCGGTCGGGGATCCCTGCGCTCATGTTCGCTCCGTTTCGCAAGCATCCGTTGATGCTTGACGGCTTGCTAGCCCGTCTTCCTGCGCTCCATCGCTGCCATGTATGACCGCAGGACGGCGTTTATCCGTGTCTGGTAGCGCGGGCCAGTCGCCCGAAACCACTTGAGAACATCTTGGTCCACCCGCAAGGAAATCGCCTCTTTGGGTTGCGGCCAGACTACTTCTGCATCGTCCCAAAAATTCGGAGGAAGATCGACGAGGTCACCGGGAGATGTCGCAGCGATCTCCTTTTCCGACATCTGGCGAAGCCGCGACAGATCCGCGCGACCCTGCGCTGGAACGTCTACGGTCTTAGAAGGCATTTTCGTATCCATTTCGCTCACGGCGACTACTCCTTCGGCTCGATATGATACGGCGAACAATCTCTCTGCTCTCAAGTTCGCGGTCTGTGTAGACGACGGTTAACGCTACGTTCTGGGCCAAGCCCACAGCGATGACGCGTAATTCTCCGTAGTCTTTTCTGAGATCCTTCTTCTCCAGCGTGGGACCGGAAAAAATGAGCGTCGCGAACTCGAAGTCAAAGCCTCTCTCCTTGAGATTCGCTTCGCTCTTCTCCGGGTCCCAAATGAACTGCATGTCGTAATATACATGTGTATATACGAAAGGGCCATGGGGGCCGGATACAAGGGCTCTCTCAACGTGCTACTTGGGGCGTCTCGCGCTTCTGATGGTGCGCGTCAATCTGGATTCCGCATTCCGCGCGCGTATCCCGGATTCCGCGCGCGTAGTGGACCACCCTAAATGTTACCGCGCCAGATGCAAGCACACTGGTTAGACTGAGGCGCGGATGCTCTCCAACATCGCTAACGGACTCGGACGGCCCGCGTACGCGTAACACCGTCATCTCCCGTCACCGAGTAGATCAGGGTGTTACCCACGATCCGGTAGTCCATGATGAAACTGTCGCCTTCGACGGTGGCTTGCAGCTGCCCCGGGCCGATGACCTCGAATGACCCCGTTTCTCGGCGTGCGCCCTCGACACCCAAGAGATCACCGCCCGCGGAGAACTCGATCGTCCCGTCTTCGGCATCGAGGAATCGCCATTGACCAACAAGCAGTGGGTCCGCTGCCCCAGCATCACAAGCAGCGATGGCAATCACAACGCCACTGAAGAAACAGCGCTTTACGATGTCCATCTGACTCCTCCCGTAAGCTGTGAATTGGCGCTCAGCCTGTGGTGTAGCTAGGGGCGCCCACGGACTTGGGTAATGTAGGCCTTAAGCCGCCGCCACACCTCACGGAGGTTCGAGTCGACGGCTACCACGGGCTCGGTCCTAGGACGCTTGCGGAGCCCACTCCAAGATCGCTTCCTCGCCAGGCCGGGCGGCAGCTTCCTTGTTCCGCCATTCGAACCTGACGTCGATCGGGATTTCGATCGCCCTCGCGACCCGCAGGGAGTGGTCCCACGCCAGATTGGAGTCAACGCCCTGGATTGAGAGGTCAGCGTCCTGCAGATACCTGTAGCCGCTTTCCTCGTACTTCCCCTCCCGAAGGTTCGCCGTAGATACGCGACGGAGTGCATCGAACGACCCAAGGCGCTTGTGCGCAACCACATGGAGATGGTCCAGAATGGTACTTCGGGGGTGAGGATGGCGACCCCTTTTCCGTCTGCCAAGTCAGCCCGATTGCCCCTGCAGCCCAACCTTCAACTGTACCGCGAATCCTCTTTGATCTCCTGAAGCGAATCCGGCGCATGGATGGCAACGTAGGAGAGATCGCGCGACCCCGACAGGCCCGGTGCAGCCCCCGTTGGTGACCTCTATGCCTTCGGATCTCGGCCTCAGCGATCCCGATATCTCGGACGTGTGCCGAGTCAGGAAACGAGTTGGAAAGGCTACCGATAAGGCATGAGGACAGATTCTGATCGAGCAAGAGCTTCACGCGGGCGGAAGGGAGACCAGCCTTCGTTCACGTTCGGCGGCAAAGGCCAGCACCGCCCGGATGTCGTCGCGCTCCAACTCCGGGAAGTCAGCGAGGATCTCCTTCTCGCTCATGCCTGAAGCCAGGTACTCGAGGATATCGTCGACCGTGATGCGAAGCCCCCGTCAGCCTCTTCGCGGGACAGGCGGGCGTTGGGCCCCCCCTAGACCCTCGAGGAGGGACACAGGTGGGACATCACACACGCCTCGCACCGCGGCCGTCTCGCGATACAAACCTGGCGGCCGTGGAATATCAGCAAGTGGGACAACAAGGTCCAACGCTCCGTGGGGAACAGCCCCATGAGGTCTGCTTCGACCTTCTCGGGGGTCTTTTCCTTGGTGAATGCGAGCAGCATGGTGAGTCGCTTCACGTGAGTGTCGACGACGACACCCTCGTCGATCCCGAACGCGTTCCCCAGGATGACGTTCGCGGTCTTCCGCCCCACACCCGGCAGCTCCGTCAGCTCCTTCATCGTGTGCGGAACGTCGCCGCGGTGTAATTCGGTGACATCCTGCGCAAACCCGATGATACTCTTCGTCTTGTTTCGGAAGAATCCGGTGGAGCGGATGATCTCCTCCACATCCTCCGGTCGGGCCTCAGCGAGGTGGGCGGGCGTCGGATACGCCTCGAAGAGGACAGGTGTGACCAGGTTCACCCGCACGTCGGTCGTCTGAGCCGAGAGAATGGTCGCCACACCGAGCTGGTAGGCGTCGGTGTGTATCAGGGCACAACGAGCGTCGGGATACTCTTCCGCCAACAGACCGAATACCTCGGCGGCACGCTCCGCCCTGGCACCCTTCGATTCTCTTGCCATGGTGCCCTATTTCGGGGTCGAAAGTTTCGGGACCGAAAGCTTCCGAACCAGCCAGCCATTGAGCAGCAAGAAGGCCGCGATGACGATCGCGAACTGAATCAGGACCGTTCCGATGTTGAACGGTGAGAAGAGTGTCCAAGTCGCTTCGAACGACTCCCCTCTGGCCTGATAGAACCACCATCCCATGAGCACCACCGACTCCAAGATCACCAGGCGAATGCTCCAGTCCCACCAAGCCCCGATGTGGATGTCCGAGTCCCCGGTGTTGATGTATTTCGCGCGCCACTCCGTCACGCCGTACTTGAGCACGGCAAATGCGAAGAAGAAGCCGGAGAGCATCAAGCCGACACCCCACACCCAGTCCTGATTGGCGAAGAACGGGCCAGCGCCCGGCGTGTCCGTCCAATTGAGCGCGCTGGGCACCCCAAAAGCGATACCCGCCACCCCGACAACCGCGATCGCCCGGCCCCTGGTCAGGCCGAGATCGATCAAGATGCGACTGGCCAACTCGATCATCGCCACGAGGGACGTCCATGCGGCAAACACCAGGGCCAGGAAGAACAGGGCCATGAAAAACCGGCCCCCCGGAATCAATGCGAAGAGCTGGGGCACCCAGATGAAGGTCAATCCCTCGTTGCCGGCCCCGACGATCTGGTCGGCGGCGTCGGGCATCACCGCGAACACCGTGCAGAGCACCATGATGCCCGCGAGCAGCGACATCGCGTTGTTGCCGAAGCCGATGACGAAGGCGTTGAGCGCTGTGTCCTCCCGGCTTCTCATGTAGATCGCGTAGGTGAGTACCAGCCCCCAGCCGGCGCCCGTGTCCCACGCGTTCTGGGTCAACGCCTCCAGCCAGATCGTCGAGTCCGCCAGGTCCGCCAGATGGGGCGTGAAGAGGAACGCGAGTCCTTCCGCTGCCCCGGGGAGCGTGACCGCGCGGATCGTGAGCACGATCACCATGAGGATGAGGCTGGGAATCAGGAACTTGGCGGCCGTCTCGATGCCCTTCACACCCTTCGACACGACGAAGAGACCCAAACCCATGGCCACGACGTGTGTCACCAACGCGGCCGGTGTCCCCGCGTATCCCTCCCAGAAGGCTTCGGGCACCGCCGAGGGGATGTCCCCACTGACGGAGGCCAGGAAGAAGCGGATGGTCCACCCCATCACCACGCTGTAGTAGAACATGATGGCGGTCGCGACAAAGGCCACCCAAGCCCCCATCCAGGCGAATTTCGGACCGATCGTCTTCACGAACGATCCGATCGTCCCGGAGCGGGTCGCCTTCCCCATCCCGAATTCGAGAATCAGGAGCGGCACGGACCAGAGGAGCAGGAACACCGCCCAGGCGACCAGGAACGAGCCTCCGCCGTTGGTGGCGGCGACCCGAGGAAAACGCCAGATATTCCCGGTGCCCACGGCCATGCCGAGCATCGCCAGGAGCATGCCCCAGCGTGAACTGAAGACCTCGGACCTGGACGACAATCCGGCCTCCTGACTCAGGTGAGGGATTCCCCGGCCAACTGCTCCTGGATCCAACCCGGCACGGCCTCGGCACCCACCCGCACCTGCTCCAGTGTGTCCCGCTCCCGGATCGTGACCGTGCCGTCATCGGACGTCTGCCCGTCCACCGTGATGCACCACGGCGTGCCGGCTTCGTCTTGGCGCCGGTAGCGACGCCCGATGGAGCCTGCTGCATCGTAAAACGAGGGGATCGAACGGGACCTCAGATCGGCGTGCAACTTCTCGGCGATCTCCGGCAGCCCATCCTTCTTGACCAGAGGAAATACGGCAGCCTTCAAAGGAGCGAGACTCGGAGCGAGCTTGAGAAGCACCCGCTCTTCGCCGTTCACCTCCTCCTCGGTGTAGGCGTCCACCAGCGCCACCAGGACCGTGCGGTCCACCCCCACCGCGGTCTCGACCACGTAGGGCAGAAAACGTTTGCCCGCCGCCGTATCGATGTACTCGAGCCGCTTACCCGAGTACTCCTGGTGCCGTCCGAGGTCGAAGTCGGTCCGGTTGTGGATCCCCTCCAACTCCTTCCACCCGAAGGGAAACTCGTACTCGATGTCGAACGCCTTCTTGGCGTAGTGCGCCAACTCGTCCGGCCCATGCTCGTGGAAACGGAGTTTGTCCTTGTTGATCCCCAGCGCGATATGCCACTCGAGACGGGCGTTCATCCAGTAGTCGAACCACTCCTCGTCCGTCCCCGGCTCCACGAAGAACTGGAGCTCCATCTGCTCGAACTCACGCGTCCGGAAGATGAAGTTTCCGGGCGTGATCTCGTTCCGGAAGGCCTTCCCGATCTGCGCGATTCCGAACGGGATCTTCTGGCGTGACGACGTCTGAACGTTCAGGAAGTTCACGTACGAACCCTGAGCCGTCTCGGGCCGCAGGAAGATCACTGACGCGTCGTCCTCCACCGGGCCCATGAACGTCTTGAACATGAGGTTGAAGAGACGCGGTTCACCGAACGTGTCCTTGGTCCCGCACGTGGGGCACTGGCCGCCTTCGACCTCGGGAAGATCGGCACGGAAGCGCCGGTTGCAGCTGCCGCACTCCACGAGGGGGTCCGTGAAGCCGTCCACGTGCCCCGAGGCCTCCCAAACCTTCGGATTCATGAGAATCGACGCGTCGAGTCCCTCGACATCGTCACGCTGGTGCACCATTGTGGTCCACCAACGCTCTTTGACGTTACGTTTCAGTTCGACGCCCAGCGGACCGTAGTCCCACACCGACCCGGTTCCCCCGTAGATCTCGGACGACTGGAAGATGAATCCCCGGCGCTTGGCCAGGGACGTGAGCTTATCCATCACGGAAGTTTCAGCCATCGAGATCGATCCAGGGAGCCGGGGGGGTGTCGCGGTGAGTCGAAGCGATGCAAGCTAGACTGGCGCGCCCGCCGCATCAACCGATCGAGAAGGCTGTTGAAGAAAGAACCCCGAGAGGGGAAGCGGGTATACGCCGGAAGCCCGGACTTGTGTCTCAGAGGAGTTTTCGATGATAACGCTGACGGATAAAGCGCTCGAAGTGGTTCGAGGTTATTTGGACAAGGGTGAGGGTGAGTTCACGGCCCTGCGCATCGGCATCTCAGGTGGCACACCCCTGGCGCCCGACTTCGAGCTTACACTCGTGGGGCCGGACGACATCGGTGAAAGCGAGCGAGAGGTGAAGGTGGGCGACCTGACGATCGTCGTCCAAGAGGAGTTCGCGCCCCGCCTCGAAGGAGCGACCGTGGATTTTGTCCAGCGCGTGAATGAGAGCGGCTTCGAGGTAAAACTGGCCGAGGCTGCGCAGCCCGCCGCACCGAAGCTCGAGGGGCCGCTCGCTGAACGGGTGAAGACGGTCCTGGACGCGGAGATCAATCCGGCCATCGCCTCGCACGGAGGCACCATCACGCTGGTGAGCGTCGAAGGCACCGAGATCTACTTGGAGATGGGCGGCGGGTGCCAAGGATGCGCCATGTCACGCATGACACTCCGCCAGGGAGTCGAGCGTATGGTCCGCCAAGCGGTTCCCGAGGTGACCGTCATCCACGACGTGACCGACCACGCGTCGGGTGAGAATCCGTTCTTCGAGGGACCGACCGTCTAGACGTTGACACTTCCCCTCTTCATAGTGGCCCCCTACCGCCCGTGGTGATATACGGCGTAGCACTGCTCGCGGGGTGCATGCTGGTCGGCGCGTTCATAGGAGAGCTGATCGGCTTGCTGATCGGCATCGACGCGAACGTAGGCGGGGTCGGCATCTCCATGTTGTTGCTGATTCTGGTCGCCGCGAAAGGGCGGGCCAGCGGTCGCCTCCGCCCCATCTCCGCGACGGGCATCACCTTCTGGAGTGGAATCTACATACCGATAGTCGTGGCGATGGCGGCCAGCCAAAACGTGGTGGCGGCGGTCCGCGGGGGGACAGCCGCAGTGGTGGCCGGGGTCCTGGCCGTTGTCGTCAGCTGTGCCCTGGTGCCGTTGCTCAGTCGCATCGGCGGTGAACGGCCGCCGCCCCTGCCGGACCCAGACGTCGAGCAAGGCGTGTGACCCAGATTCTCGATCTCCTGGCAGACGTAATGAGCCGATATGGCTTGATCACTGCTTTCGCCATCGTGGGGATCACCGTGTGGGTGTCCTATCAGCTGTCCGCGCGTCTGACCAGAGGGAAGCTACACGGGTCGGCCATCGCCATCATGCTCGGCTTGTTGGCGGCCTATGTTGGTGGTGTCGTTACCGGAGGGTCCCGTGGCATTGCCGACCTGGAGGTATTGGCCGGTATCGGATTGATGGGCGGCGGCATGCTTCGGGACTTCGCGATCATTGCCACCGCTTTCGGCGTCGACACGCGGGAGTTGGCGCGTGCCGGAGCGGCTGGGGTCATCTCTCTGTTTACCGGCGTGTTCGTGTCTTTCGCGATCGGCGCTACGGTGGCCTATGCTTTTGGCTATACCGATCCCGTGAGCATGACCACGATCGGCGGCGGCGCGGCCACGTACATCGTGGGGCCCGTTACCGGGGCAGCCATTGGGGCCAGTTCGGATGTGATCGCGCTCAGTATTGCCGCCGGGCTGATCAAATCCATGCTGGTGATGGCCGGAACACCCTTTGTCGCACCGTTCATCGGATTGAATAATCCGCGTTCGGCCATGATCTATGGTGGCCTCATGGGCACCACGAGCGGGGTGGCGGGGGGGCTGGCCGCCACCGACGAACGGCTGGTTCCTTATGGCGCGATGACGGCTACGTTCTATACTGGCTTGGGTGCCCTGTTGGGGCCTTCGGTGATTTTCCTGTTCATCAGGGCGATCATGGGCTAGCAGTTTCCGTCTGACACGACGCCGCTGGATCAAGAAGGCTGTTGAAGGAGAGACCGAAGTATGCCTGAACTTGAATGGGTTCGGCGGGCACGGAGTTTCGGGCCACGGGTCGCAGTGACCTCAGATGGCCACGATCACTCGTACGACTCGCTGCTCTCAATATCGGAGGCAATAGCCGCCAGTCTGCTCGACGGGTCGACCGACTTGGATGAACAGCGAATCGCTTTTCTCATCCCGGCGAGCTTCGACTACGTAGCGGTCCAGTGGGGCATCTGGAGAGCCGGTGGAATCGCCGTGCCACTGAGCCTGTTCTCGGCAGACCCGGAGCTCGAACACGTGATCACCGATGCCCAGGTCGATCGCATCATCGCGCCCGAGGATTCGCTCGCGAAGCTCAGGCCACTCTGTGATCGGCTTTCGGTGCCCCTGCTCAGCGTTGATCAGATCTCATCGCGGCAGTCCGTGCCGTTGCCGGAGCTGGACGCACAGAGGCGGGCAATGATTCTCTACACCAGCGGAACGACCAGTAAGCCCAAAGGTGTCGTGAGCACGCACGCGAACATCCAGGCCCAGATCACGACGCTGGTTGAGGCCTGGGGTTGGCAGTCGAAAGATTCGATTCCGCTGTTTCTGCCGCTGCATCACGTTCACGGTATCGTCAACGTGCTGGGTTGCGCGTTGTGGTCGGGGGCCAAGGTGGACTGTTTCGGCTCCTTCGACGCACAGGCGGTTCTGGAGCGCGTGGCAGATAAGGAGTACTCGCTGTTCATGGGGGTTCCCACCATCTACGTGAAGCTGATCCGGATCCTGGAGGCGGCCGATGAGGGGGATCGGGCCCGATACGCTGATGGATTCGCCCATATGCGATTGATGGTGTCGGGTTCTGCCGCATTACCGGCCAGTGTGCATGAACAATGGACCGACTTGACCGGGCAGAAACTTCTGGAGCGTTATGGCATGACGGAAATCGGCATGGCGATCTCCAACCCTCTGCAAGGGGAGCGCAGGCCAGGTGCGGTGGGCGTGCCGCTGCCTGACGTCACCATCAGATTAGTCAGTGAAGCGGGCGAGTTGATCGAAGAGGAGAACGAACCCGGAGAGATTCAGGTTCGTGGTCCCGCGGTCTTCTCCGAGTACTGGCACAAGCCCGACGTGACGGAGGCATCCTTCGTGGAGGGATGGTTCCGTACGGGAGACATGGCTGTGTTGGAGGATGGGTATTACCGCATCATGGGTCGCCTGTCGGTGGATATCATCAAGTCGGGCGGATACAAGCTCTCGGCTCTGGAAATTGAGGATACGTTGCTCATGCATCCAGCGATCCGCGAGTGTGCCGTGGTCGGCTTGCCGGACGATACCTGGGGGGAGGTGGTGGCCGTTGCCATCGTCACCCGTGACGGGGAGCACATCGAGCTCCCGGCTCTGAAGGAGTGGGCCACTGAGCGCATGTCCAGCTACAAGATTCCCAAGTCGCTGTTGCTGTTGGAGGATTTGCCGAGAAACGCCATGGGCAAGGTGACCAAGCCCGCCATCCAAGATCTTTTCGACTGAAGGGGTCTGCTTCGCTCTAACTTCATTCGAGAAGGCACCATGGACCATCTGAATCGCCGAGATTTCGTCAAGAAAGCCGGTCTCGGAGCCGCCGGAACCGGCATTCTGGCTGGCTGCGGGGGCACCGAAACACCAGGCACGAACGGAAACGGTGTCGCCTCCGGCCCCCGAGTCAGCTGGCGAATGGCCACGAGCTTCCCCACGAGTGTGGACATTCTCCACGGGGCCGCCGTGCTCGTCGCGGACCGGGTCGCAGCCCTTACGGACGGACGCTTCACGATCCGTGTATTCCCGGCCGGCGAAATCGTCCCCGCGCTCCAGGTGATGGACGCGGTGGAGTCCGGCACCGTACACGCCGGGCACACCAGCGACTACTACTACATCGGCAAGCACCCGGCACTCGCCTTCGGAACCTCCGTTCCCTTCGGGTTCAACGCGCGGCAACAGACGGCGTGGCTACACCACGGCGGTGGGTTGGAACTGATTCGGGGGATCTACGCGGACTTCGGAATGACCTCGATTCCGTGCGCCAACACAGGAGGCCAGTTTGGCGGTTGGTTTCGGACCCCCGTCGAGACGCTTGCAGACCTGCGGGGAACGCGCATGCGTATTCCCGGACTCGCCGGAGAGATCATGGCGCGCCTCGGCGTCATGGTCCAGGTCCTCGGCGCCGCCGACGTCTACCCGGCCCTGGAGCGAGGCGTGATCGACGCCGTGGAATGGGTCGGACCCTACGACGATGAAAAGCTCGGCTTCCACGAGATCGCGAAGAACTATTACGTGCCCGGGTGGTGGGAGCCGGGGCCGTCGACCTCGCTACAGATCGGCCTCGAGGCCTGGAACGACCTGCCACCGTCCTACCAAGCCGCGCTGGAGAGTGCGTGTAACGACGCCACCGTCATGTCCCTGGCCCGCTACGACGTGGAAAATCCCCCGGCTTTGGAGCGTCTCGTCAACGAGCACGGCGTGACCTTGAGGAGATTCTCGGACGAAATCCTCGAGGCCGCCTGGACCGAAAGCGAAGCCTACCTCGAGGAGCAGGCCGCCGCGAACGAAGACTTCCGGAGGATTTACACGTCGTGGAGGCAGTTCCGGGACCAGAGCTTCCCATACTTCGCCAGCAACGAGTTGGTGTACGCCGACTTCGCGTTCCCCAGGATTTAGTAGCCTGCTGCGGATTTAGTGGCCTCCTACAGAAGTACCCAGGCGATCAACCCACCCAGCACGATCAGCTGGATCACGATGAACGGAATGGCTCCCCGATAGATCGTGGTCGTAGAAATACTCGACGGCGCGACCCCCCTGAGGTAAAAGAGTGAGAAGCCGAACGGAGGGGTCAGGAACGACGTCTGGATATTCACGGCCAGTATGATCCCCAACCACGTCAGATCGAGGCCCAGAATCTGTGCAGCCGGCACGATCAGAGGCACGATGATGAAGGCGATCTCGAAAAAGTCGATGAAGAAGCCGAGCCCGAAGACGATCGCGTTGACGACCAGGAGGAAGCCGAGCGATCCGCCCGGGAGGTCGGTCAGCATTCCGGCGATCCAGAGGTCGCCCTCGAGCCCACGGAACACGAGCGTGAAAACGGTCGAGCCGATCAGCAGGAACATGACCATGATCGTGAGGCGCGTCGTGTCGTGCATCGCTGCCTTCAGCGCCTCCATCGACAGGCGTCGGTGCGCGGCCGCGAGCCCCATCGCACCCAGTGCACCGAGCGATCCGGCCTCGGTCGGGGTGGCCACACCGGCGAAGATGCTGCCCAGCACCACCAGAATCAGAACCAACGGCGGAAGCATGGAGCCCATGACGCGGCGGAGCAGCTCGGAGCCGGGCATGTCGAGGGATTCCCGCGGCATGGCAGGTGCGTCGTCCGGATGTACGATGGCGACGCCAATCACATAGGCCACGTAAGCACCCGTCAGGATCAACCCGGGGACCAGGGCAGCACGGAAGAGCGCGCCAACCGAAACACCCATCTGATCCCCGAGCACGATCAATACGATGCTGGGCGGGATGATCTGCCCCAGCGTACCGGCGGCAGCGATGACCCCGACCGTCAGTTCGTCCTTGTAGCCGTTTCTCATCATGACCGGGAGCGAGATCAGCCCCATCGCGGTCACCGACGCCCCCACCACTCCGGTCGCCGCGGCCATCAACGCACCCACGCCGATCACGCCGATCGCCAATCCGCCCCGGAAGCGGCCGAACAGAATGCCGATCGTTTCGAGAAGATCCTCGGCCAAACCGGACTTCTCCAGAATCGTGCCCATGAAGATGAAGAACGGAACGGCCAGGAGCGTTTGGTTCGCCATGATCCCGAACGTCCGGTCGGGAAGCGCCCGCAAGAGGACGAGATCGAAGTGCCCTACCCACGACCCGACCAAGGCGAAGACCAGGGCGGTTCCGGAAAGCGCAAAGGCGACCGGGTACCCCGTGAAGATGAAGGCGAGCACCCCCAGAAACATGATCGGACCCCAGATTTCTCCCATTGGCCCGCTTACCTAAGTGGTCTCGGTCTGCGAACCCATCGGATCCGGCGGACCCAGCGCATCCGCCCCGGAAGTCCCCCCGTCGGATTCGGCCAGGATCGCGGCATTCTTCACGATTTGGCTGATCGCTTGAAGGAACAGCAGAAAAAACGACACCAGGATGACGGTCTTGATGGGATAACGCGGCAACCCACCGGGATCGGGCGATGTCTCGAGGATGGCCCAGCTGCGGACCACCGGCCCCCACGAGACCCACAACATCACCGCGCTGAAGGGAACCAGAAAAAGGACCGACCCGATCAGGTCGATCCAGGCGCGTGCGCGGCGTCCCAGGCGCGCGTACATCACGTCCACACGAACGTGGTAGTCGTGATTCAGCCCGTAGGCCGAGCCCATCAGGAAAATGAGGCTGAAGAGGTACCACTGGAGGTCCAGGTACACGTTGGAGCTGAGCGACAGGTTCGTGTACTGATCGGTGTAGCGAGCGAGGGCGTTGAACGCTCCGATGACCACCATGACCAGCGTGAGCCACTGGATGGCCGAGCCGATCCGGTCGTTGAGGCGGTCGATCGCGGCGGAGAGTCGCCGGAGTGACCTCACGGCCTGGACCTCACGGCCTAAACGGGTGCGAAGCTGTCACCCAGCTGCCGTCGGATGGCCTTGCCGATCTCGCGCAGCGTTTCCACGCCGTGCACGTCATGCGGAAGAAGGTGCAGGTAAATCCGCTGGAGCCCGGAGAAAGTCTCGTCGATCTCCTTCCTGTACCCGTCCTCCTGAAGCCGGCGCTTCCGGAGGAAATCACCGTCGGCGTCGGGAGGAAGCAACCGGTTCACGATCATCCCCGCCACCGGCACGTTGAACTTCTTCAGCAGGTCGAGCGTCTTCTCGGTCTCGAGAATCGGTAGCCGCTCCGCGGTGAGCACGAGCAGGAACGCCGTAACAGCCGGGTCGGTCAGGAGTTCCCGCGTCCGATGGAATTTGCGGCGCCGGGTCAGCAGAATATCCCGGATTCGACCGTCGCGGCTGTCGTCCGGCTCCTCCTTCGACCCACCGATCATCCCGAACTCGTCCTCCCTCGAGTGATCGCGGCCGAACACCTTGAGCAGCTCTCCCAGTTTTCGTGACCGATCCTGATGGCCGAGCATTCCGTCGCTCCAGGCTCCCAGCACCTCGGGCAAGGAGAGGAGGCGGATGGTGTGGCCGGAAGGGGCCGTATCGAAAATCAGCAAATCGAAGCGGCTCCTCGCCTCCGCCATCAAATCGGCCATACGCTCGAGCAGCGCTGCCTCCATCGTGCCCGGGGAATGGCGAGCGAGCTCGAGCTGCCGGTCGACCTCCTTGTACATCTTGGGGGCGACCAGAGATTTCATGCTCATCTTGACCGTCGCGATGTGGCTCTCGGCTACGGCCTCCGGGTCGATCTCCAGACCCGAAAGGTTGGGGCCAAGGGAAGTCTCCTCGTTTCCGATCCGTGTATCGAAAACGTCGCCGAGCGAGTGCGCGGGGTCCGTCGAGACGAGCAGCGTGGTGCGGCCCGACTCGGCCGCCATCAGCCCGAGGGCACCGGCCGTGGTGGTCTTCCCGACACCACCCTTCCCACCCACGAAGATGATGCGCCTGTCGAAGAGCTTGTCCACGGTCTGCTATGACTCCTGCGCGATGGGCGCCTACCGCCCCTGCCCGGCGCCCGAGCCCGCGCGGAGGACCCTCAACAACATCTGAAGTCGTCGAGAGGGGAATGCTCCATGCCCGCTCGTTTATGCCACTCGTGGAACTTCTCCAGCATGATCGGCTGCAACTCGAGCGTGTAATACGTGGCGGGGTTCGGGACCCCCATCATCTCCGAGAAGATGAGCAGCATGAAGAGATCGTCCTGCTCGCGCTTCGCACGCGCGACCATGCCGCGGTAGGGCGCGTTGTAGGCCTCCGAAGCCCAATACGCAACCCAGCGGACTTTCTTCTTGATGTCGGCCCATGTGATTCTCATTCAGCCGGTCCTTCCCGTTCAGCTCGAGCTTCTAGCCAGCCGCCCTTCTTCGCTCAACCCGGCGAAGCCGCAGCCGCCTTCTTCTCCCGCGTAAAGGCCGACCACGACTCGAGGATGACGAAGGTCGCCAGGATGATCACCACGACATCTAGCGCCATCAGCACATAACTGCCGCTGGTGAACAGATCCCACAGCTGATAGACCGCGGCGGCAAAGGACATAGTCGTCACAAACACCATGGGCACGAGGGTAAAGATGTACCGTCGCTTGAGCTTGACCAACATGACGCTGATTACCAGTAGTGTCAGGCCCGCCAACAACTGGTTGGTGGTGCCGAAGAGAGGCCAGATTTCCATGCCGCCCTGACCGCTGGTACCACCCGCACCGAACGCCAGCGCGAGGCACGCCCCCACCGCCGCGAACGTCGCGACATATCCGTTCTGCAACACAGGGATCTTGTAGATGGTGCCCCATTCCTGGATGATGTAACGCTGGAGGCGCACCCCCGCGTCCATCGTGGTTCCGGCGAATAGAACAGCCATGACCGCGAGTAGCGTGGCCGCGAATTCTCTCGACAGCGGCGTTCCGTCTTGGACGATTTGTGACCCGCCGGCGACGAACGTGGAGATGCCGATCGTGCCGCCGAACTCCGAGTACACCGTCTGCCACTCGCCGAGCGAAGCGAAGCCGGCGCTGACGGCGATGATCGTGACGAGGGCAAGAAGTCCCTCACCGGACGAACCCAGATAACCCACGAAGCGGGCGTCTGTCTCCTTATTCAGCTGCTTGGACGTCGTTCCGGAAGCCACCAGACCATGGAAACCGGAAAGAGCCCCGCACGCGATCGTCACGAAGAGCAGAGGCAACAAGGGGGGCGTTCCCTCGGGAACGACCGTGTTGTACATCGGTGCGACCATCGTGGGGTTTGCAATGAACACCGCGCCGAACAACAGGCCCAGCCCGATGATGAGCTGAATGCCGTTGATGTAGTCTCTCGGCTGAAGCAGTAACCAGACCGGAAGCAGCGAGGCGACCGTGGCATAGACGAAAAGAATTATGATCCACTGCGGAGCGGCTCCGAGACCCATGAAAGTCTCTGGTAGCGAGACCGGAACCTGGTCTCCCAAGTAGATCACCGCATAGAGGATGATGGTGCCAATGATCGTGGGCCACAGGATCGGGACCTTCACCTTGTAGATCAGGACGCCGATCACCACAGCCACGACGATCGCGCTCCAGGCCGGAATCACGCTGCTCGGCGTCGCCACGAAGGCGTTGGAGATCGAGACGGCAAACACCGCGTTGACCATCATCAAGAGAAAGAAGATCACGATCATAAAAAGTGTGCGCGCACGGAGACTGACCACATCGCCGGTGAGCGATCCGACGGACCTGCCCTGGTTACGGACGCTCGCCCAGATCGCACCGAAGTCGTGCACGCCGGCGAAGAAGATCGTGCCGCCGATCACCCAGATGAACGCAGGCACCCATCCCCAGATGACGGCGATGGCCGGTCCGATGATGGGCGCGGCACCGGCTACGGCCGTGAAGTGGTGGCCCCACAGCACGATCCTGTTGGTGGGAATAAAGTCGATGTCGTCCCGCAACGTGTGGGCCGGCGTCTCGAAGTTCGGATCGAGCTGATAGATCTTCTCGGCGATGAACTTCGAGTAGAAAAAATAGCCGGCAGCAATAAGGATCATGCCGATCAGTGCTGGAACGATTGCGCTCATGGTTCAACCAGGATCAAAGGTGGACTCGGAACGCGCCAACCAAACGGCAGCCCCGAACTCGGTCACCCGCAGACAACCGGGCGCCAATGTACGGGAAAAAGTCGCTCCCGTCAGCCCTGCGTGTGAAGAAAGTCGGTAAAGCCGGCGTCGTAATCGGAAAGACCGTTCTGCCCGGTCATCTTCATACGCTCCTCCATGATCGGCTTCATGACCGTCCACACGGCCTTTTCATAGGCCGAGGGCGGAGGCCGGATCGCGTGGAAGTCCTTCGCCAGCTCCTCGCGCAGACGCGACTCGTCCACGAGCTCGTGATAGCGGTCGAGGTCTCCATCGGCCAAGACCCGCAGGTTGCGGTGCAGGCGTTCGGCGCGAGCGGACTGCACCAGGACGGGGTCGTCCGAGGTGCTGAGTGCCAGGTAGGCGATGGCCTGCGCCTGGAGCTCCTTGTAGTAGCCTTTTCTGTGGCAGAACTCGTGCGTAATGATATGCGGCTCGAAGATGCCGCAGTCCCGGAAGATCGTGACGTCACCGGAGAGAATGTCGCAAGCACCCAGCGCGAAAGGGAAAAGGATCTTGGCGAGAGCAACGCTGCGGACTTGGTCGCTCGTCTCGACACGTTGACCCGTGATGGAGGCGATGTAGGTCGTGAGTTGCTCGTTCACGACCTTGGCCAACTCTTCCCGCGATAGCTCCAACGGCTGGTAGTCCCGGTTCATCACGGCGACCAGATCCTTGACCTCTTCCTGCCGCTCCTCTTCGGTCATCGCCTCGAGATTCGACGTGTCCTGACCGAAGGCCTCCTCGAAGTCGATCGGGCGGGCCTCCTTCCGGGCAAGCCAGTCGCTCAGCGCGCTCCCTGCGTACGCCCCCAGGGCGAGGGCTTGCACGATACGCCCAGGCACACTGGCTCGGAACAGCAAACGCGACGCCAACGGCGCCAGCATGAACACGTCGGCCAGCGGGAGCGGTGAATACGTCGCTTTGTTGGGAATTTCTACGCGATCTACGGTCACACTTACCTTCCCTCTTGATTCCGGTCATCACCTTCGAACGTTACGTATGCCACGTCCTGAAGCTTCTCGTACCACTCCCGGCCGCCGTAGGTCCCAAGGGAAGGTTGTTGAAGGAATACAGTGGGCCGAGTTGCGGAGCAGTGCGCCGACGGTACAATGGTTCGAAATGCTGTGGATCACCTTCGCCCTACTCCTCGTTCCCGGCGTCGGCCTGGCCCAGAGTGGAGACCGCGACGCCTGGTTTCCGGACGCGGAATATTTCTCCCGGCCGGCCGCTTCGGTCCGTGAGCCGACGTTCGGGCTGGGACTCCTGTGGAGCAGGGTATTCCGAGATCGGGCCGACCCCGCCGAACGCCCACCGTTCGACCTCCAGGGCGGAAACGGGCTCGAGACCGACCTCCAGGGTGAGGCCGCGTTAGGTGGCAACGTCCGGATCTGGCAGCCGGCACAATGGGCCGACGGCGGGCTCACGCTGGGAATCCAGGCGGGTGTCTTCGGCCGCTTTCGCCTCGAGGTTACGGGCAACGACCTCGTGGCCTCGGACTGGATCGTGGCTCTCCCGGCGGAGATCGCGCGGGGGCCTTGGTCCGGGCGTCTACGCCTTCAGCACTGGAGCGCTCACGTGGGCGACGAGCTGATCGAGGCGGGTGTGGAACGTGTCGACTTTACGACCGAGACGCTGGAAGCCCTGGTGGCCTATGGGTCCGACGAATTTCGGGTTTACGGAGGAGGAAGCCTGGTCGTACGTTCGAGCCTCGAGAACGAGGTTCAGTTGGGCTCGGGATTCTCCGACGACGTGCTCATCCGGTTCGGTGCCGACGGCCAAGTGCGTCCTTGGGCCCGAAACGAAGTGACGGTGGACGGGGGAATCGACTGGCAAAGCGGCGATCGCTCAGGGTGGGCGGGCCAGCTTTCCGTCCGGCTCGGCCTCACGGTGCGGGACGGTACGCATAGGGCCCGGTTGAGCGCCATCTACCACCGAGGGCCATCCCCCATGGGCCAATTCTTTCTCACGAAGGAGCAGTACTGGGGGATCGAGTTGAGTCTGGAGCCCTGAGCGACGTAGGTTCGTCATCAGAAGTCGTCCATCTGAGCCCTGGAGGCCGCCAATGACCCACACGTTCCTCGGACTTCGGTCCCGTCCACCGCTTCTCGCGGGAGTCCTGTCGCTCCTGCTTCTGCCCCTCTCACCGACGCTCGGCCTTGCGCAGAGTCTACCCGCCGACGGGACAACGGCCACGGCCCGACTCGAAGCGTCACCACGGCACGGGGAGTGGATCAACTACGACGCCGGCGGAGGCGACCAGGTGCAGGCGTGGGTCGTCTACCCCGAGAGAAACGACCCAGCGCCGGTGGTTGTGGTCATTCACGACATTCGCGCGATGTCCGACTGGGCACGGGCGGTGGGCGACCAGCTCGCGGCCGACGGGTTCATCGCGGTGGTGCCCGACCTCCTCTCCGGCAAGGGACCCGGGGGCGGCGGTACGGACTCCTTCACCTCCAATGAGGTCGGTCGAGCCATACGAGATCTCGACCCCGCCGAGGTCAATCGGCGCCTGAGAGCCGCGGCCGCATACGGCACTTCCCTTCCCTCCGCCACGGACCGGGTCGGCGTCGTCGGGTTCTGCTGGGGCGGTTCCACGAGCTTCGCCTTCGCGGTGGATTACGGGGATCTGGACGCGGCGGTCGTCTACTACGGCACGTCCCCACCCACCGAAACACTCGCGAGCGTCCGGGCCCCTGTGCTCGGCCTCTACGGGGGAGTGGACAACCGCGTGAACTCGACCATCCCGGCGGCCCAAGCAGAGCTGGAGCGCCTCGGCAAACGATTCGAGGTGAACATCTACGAGGGGGCCGGACATGGCTTCCTGGGTCGCCAGAGCGGCCAGGACGGGGCCAACCAAGCCGCCTCCGAATCCGCCTGGCCGGCCACGATTTCGTTCTTCCGCGAGTTGCTGGAGCAGTAAGCGCGGAGGGAATGCCGGACACGAATCCAGTCCTCTATTTCGATTTCCGCCCCGGGGGGACCGATCGCCCCGGGGCGGGATCTCCATCCCCGTCGGTAACTCCGTCCCCCGAGGCAGTCACGCTCACCTTCCGCCGACCGATCGAGGTCATCTCCGCCCGTCGGCTGGAGGATGTGGCTCCCGCCCTGGCTCGCGTGGAGGCGGTCGCCCAGGAAGGACTCTGGGCCGCGGGCTTCGTTTCGTACGAAGCGGCACCGGCTTTCGACCCGGCGTTCCGGGTGAAGGAGAGCGGACCACTCCCTCTGCTCTGGTTCGGAGTTTTTGAACGGCCCGCGCCCCTGGTACCCGCGGAGGCCCTGGTACCCGCGGAGGCCCTGCTACCCGCGGAGGCCCAACCCTTCGATCTAGGTGAATGGACGCCGGACGTCGAAGCCCCGGAGTACCACCGCTGCATCGGGGTCATCCGTGACGCCATCAGAGATGGTGCCGTCTACCAAGTCAACTACACACTACGCCTGAAGGCCTCCTTCGCGGGGGACCCCCTGGCGCTCCACCGACGCCTGTGCGCGGCACAGGGGCCGTCCTATTCGGCCTACCTCGACCTGGGGCGGTTCAACATCCTGTCCGCGTCCCCCGAGCTCTTCTTCGAGCGAAGCGGATCGACCATCACGTGCCGCCCCATGAAGGGTACGGCCCGCCGCGGGCGCTGGAAGGAAGAGGACGAGGAAGCAGGCGCTCGCCTCCTCGCTTCCGAAAAGGACCGCGCCGAGAACGCCATGATCGTGGACCTGGTCCGCAACGACCTCGGGCGCATCAGCGAATTCGGATCCGTGCAGGCCCGCGACGTCTTCAAGCTGGAGGCGTACCACACCGTGCATCAGATGACGAGCACGATCGAGAGCACCCTGCGGGAAGGAAACACGCTCCTCGATCTCTTTCGGGGTGTCTTTCCCTGTGGATCCGTGACGGGGGCACCGAAGATCGCGTCCACGGGATTCATCACGGATCTCGAAAGGGCTCCGCGAGGTGTCTACTGCGGCGCCATCGGTTACGTGGAACCGGGCGGCGACTGTATTTTCAACGTACCGATTCGCACGGTGGTGGTGGACCGGGAACGGGGGGAAGCCGAATACGGGGTCGGCGGGGGTATCACTTGGGATTCCTCCCCCGAGGAAGAGTACGCGGAAGTGATGGCGAAAGCGGAAATTCTGAAGGCCGAGTGGCCCGAATTCTCACTTTTGGAGACGTTTCGCTCAGATCGCCCGGCGGAGGGCCCGAGTCCGGTACGACTCACCGCGCACCTCGAGCGAATGGAAGCGTCCGCCGCTTACTTCGGCTTTCGGTTCAGCGCGTCCGAGGTAGAGACTGCCATCGAGCGTGCTCTGACCGAGGCAGAGAACGCGCGCACACAACCCGGCACCCCCGACTCGTGGCGGATCCGTGCCCTTTCGGACGAGCAAGGTCGTGTCTCGGTCGAAGTGAGTGCCTGTGATCCCGAGCCGGCGGCACCCCGTTCGGTACGGTTCGCCAGTCGCCCCGTATCCTCGGACGATCCGTTCTTGTTTCACAAGACCACCCATCGTGTGGCGTACGAGTCCCGGGCCGCTGAACACCCCGATCTCTTCGACGTCCTTCTCGTGAACGAGGACGGCCACGTCACGGAGTTCACGCGCGGCAACGTGGTCGCCGAGATCGACGGGTCGGAGTGGACGCCGCCCCGGGCGTGCGGGTTGCTCGCGGGAACTTTCCGAGGAGAACTGCTGGCCGAGGGTAGGATTCAGGAGCGCCTACTGACCCCCACCCAGGTGCGCGGGGCCTCTCACCTCTGGCTCATCAACTCGGTTCGCGAGTGGGTGGAGGTGCGACTGGTCGAGTAGCGCCATATCATGAGCCATGCGTATCGTCGCCGGAAAACACGCGGGTCGGCACCTGACCTCCCCCGCCAAGCGGATTCGACCCACCGCGGAGAACATCAGAGACCGCTGGCTCGGACGTCTGAAGGACGACCTCGACGGCGCGCGGGTGTTGGATCTCTTCGCGGGCTCGGGAGCCCTCGGGCTGGAGGCGCTGTCGCGAGGTGCCGCCTCGGCGGACTTTGTGGAAAACGGTGCGGAGGCGCTCCACTCGCTCAAGGCCAACGTAGCCGCACTCCGGGAAAAGAAGCGCACCCGCATTTTCAAACGGGACGCCATCGTCTTCGCCGAGGCACTGGATGAACACAGCTACGACATCGCTTTTGTGGACGCACCCTACGGATCGAAGAAGCTGGACCGTATCGTCAGCGCCTGGGCCGCTTGTCACTTCGCCCGGATCCTCGGTGTGGAGCACGCGCGGGACCACGTTCTTCCGAACGGGCTCCGAGGCCGTACACGACTCCGCGGTGAGACAGGCGTGACGATCTTCCGCGCCTCCATCGTGGATGGGCTCCGATGACCATAGTCGATCAGTTCGAGAGCGTATTCAGGTCGGCGGCGCGCACCGTCTTCCAGGCAGAGCCGGTCGAAATCGAGTCCGTCCTGGTGATCAGTGACGGGGACGGATCCGCCGCGGAGGAGTTCGCCGCGAGATCCCGCTCGTTCCTCGAGATCCTCGACCAGCGCGAGAACCTTCGCTGGACAACGGTATCGGGCAGTGAATACGGCACGGTTCCAGACCTCCTCGACCGGGTGGAAACCGAACGCCCCGGTCTCATCTGTACACATCGCCACCTCCACTCGGAGAGCTGGAGGTGGCCGTATACTCTGGGCGAATACTTGGACGTTCTGACTCAGGCAACGACCACGCCCGTGCTGGTTATTCCACACCCGGAGCGGCCCGAGTTCCAGCAACTGGCCGGCCGTCGCCCGCGGTCGGTCATGGCGATGACCGATCACCTCACTGGGGACCACCGATTGGTGAACTATGCCGCCCACGTGACCCACCCCGGAGGACGCCTCCTGCTCGGTCATGTCGAGGACGACGTGATCTTCGAGCGCTACATGGAGGCCATCTCCAAAATCTCCACCATCAACACGGACGTGGCCCGCAAAGAGATCAAGGCCCGGCTGCTCAAGGATCCGGAGGACTACGTCGACTCCTGCCGGGAGGGGCTGGCCCGCGTTTGGCCGGAGCTTACGGTCGAGGCGATGGTCACGTCCGGACACCACATTCGGGCCTACCGGCATCTCGTCGAGGAGCACGAAGTCGATCTGCTGGTGATGAACACGAAGGACGAGGACCAACTCGCCATGCACGGACTGGCGTACTCGCTGGCGATCGAGCTGCGAGCGATCCCCCTCCTCTTGCTGTGACGTACACCTTGCTCGCAGCACCGGCCCTGCAGGACGCAGCCCAAGTCCCGGTTCATGAAGTCTCGCTCGGGGTGACCCTTCTCTTCGCGGCCTTACTCGTGGGCATGATCCTGTGTTTGGCGTTCGAAGAGAAGATCCACGCACAGAAATCTCTGATCGTCGGCCTCTTCGCGATGGTCGCTCTGCTCGCCGGGGCCGTACTCCTTCCCCTGCCGTATGGGCCCTATCTGATCGGTGGGCAGGAAGTCTCAATGCCGGTCTACATTCCGGCCATCGACTGGGGTGTCATTGCTATCATCTTAGGCGCGAGCCTTTTCGTGGACGTCACCTCACGTTCAGGGCTGTTCACCTGGATCGCAATCTGGCTCACCAAAGCCTCTCGAGGCGACCCGAGAAAGCTGCTCTGGTACTACGGCCTCATGACCGTCGCCTTTTCAGCCGTGCTGAACAACGTCACGGCGATGATCATCGTGGGGTCGCTGTCGGCCGTCTCGTTGGGCAAACTCGGGCGGTCCGACAAGCTGCTCGGTTTCCTCTTGGTGGAAGGACTCCTCACCAACGTGGGCGGGCTCCTCACGCTCATCAGTTCGGTGCCCAACATCATTGTCGGGACCGCGGCCGGCATCAGCTTCATGGCGTTCTTTCTCAAAGCCGCCCCCTTCGTGTTCGTCGTCACGATCGTCACGCTGCTAATGGGGGCACGGATCTTCGAGATCCGGGGGCTCGCCACCCCCGAAGAGATCGAGGAAGCGGCTCGCCTCGTGGAGGGCTTCGACGAAAGAGATGGCATCGAGAGTCAAGGGTTCTTCTGGTTCGGTGCGGTGATGCTCGTGCTCTTCATCGTGGCGATCGCAACGACGTCCGTGACTCCCTACATAGGCGATCTCGGGATGGGTTTCGTCGCACTCGCGTTCGCCGCCGTCATGCTCATCCGGTTCAAACACGAGGTCGACCAGTTCTACCGAAACATCGACTGGGATCTCCTGGCGTTTTTCGCCGCCCTCTTCGTGGTCATCTCGGTGATGGAGCACGCGCAAGTTCTTGCGCTCATCGGTCGTGCCGTCGAGGCTCTGATCGCCCTGGGCCCACGCGCCGGAACAGCGGCCGTTCTTCTGTCCTCGGCGGCGTTCAGTTCGGTAACCGACAACATCCCGCTGGCGGCGATGCTGGCCAAGATCATCGCAGGTATCCCCATGCCCGGTGGCGGCGTCCTCCCGCCAGGAGATCCGCTATGGTGGGCCGTGATCTTCGGGGCGAACCTGGGCGGCAACCTGACCCCGATCGGGTCGGCCTCGACGCTGGTGGCAGTCACCATCATGCGTAAACACAACGTACCTCTCTCGTTCGTCGCCTTCGTGCGCAAGGCGTTTCCCTTCGCGGCCCTTCACCTCGCCCTCGCGGTCGGATATGTGCTCATCGGGACGTAACGGCCCTATCGGGGCGTAGCGGCTGTATCCGGAGCCCCAAAACAAAAGAGCCTATGGCGACGGCGGACCCCCTTGTAGCTTTGATTGGTAAGGAGATGTCGAGCAGTTGAGGCAGGCAGGACCTGTGTGAGCGTCTGTTCAGAGGGATAAATGGGGACAGTTCTGAAGGATAAATGGCAACAGCTGCGCCAATTCATGGCGCGATACCGTTGCCAGCGTGCGCTGGACCCAAAGGGGTTCACCATTCTGGAACTGCTTGTTGTCACCATGATCATCGGTACGCTCTCGACCATGGTCGCACCCTCGCTCCAAAGGGCACGCGAGCAGGCTCTAGTCGGGGTGGCGATCGCGGAGATCAGAATCATCTCATCGGAGTTGGAGATCTACATCGTGATCGAGTTCGAGCCACCGGTGAGCCTGGCGGCGATCGATCGGGCGACCCTGCTCGATCCGTGGGGTAATCCTTACATGTACGTGAAGCTCACGAATGGCAACGGTCAGGCGCGGAAGAACAAGTTCCAGGTCCCACTCAACGACGACTACGACCTGGGCAGCGCCGGTCCAGACGGTCTGAGCAAGAATCCGCTCACCGCGCTGGATAGCAAGGACGACATCCTCCGTGCCTGGAACGGAGCCTTTATCGGCCGGGCCTCGGATCTATAACAGCCTCAACAACAGCCTCAACCGGATGAATCGGATCGAATGAGATTCGACGTCGCGCACTTCAGGACCAAGCTGGGTCGGAAAATCGTCTTCCTGTTCGTCATGTGTGCGGTCCTTCCGACCGGAGCACTGTCGTTCTTCTCTTACCGGACGGTCCGGTCCGAGCTTCTCAATCAGAGCACCGAGCTGATGGATTTAGCCACGGGTGACGCTCAGATGGGGACCCTGGAAAGGCTGCAGTCCGTCGAGAGCGAGCTGATGCTCCTGGCCGCCTCCCCCAGCGTGGCACGCGCGCTCGGTGCAACGAGCGATGGCGCGAGCCGGACTCAGTCGCTGCGGCGCCTGGGTGCCCTGACGCTGGCCACCAAGGATGCGACCATTCCGATCGTGGGCGACCTGACGGTCACGCCGGAGCTTTCAGACTTGACTCGCGCCAATCTCGACCGGGGTCAGAGCGCGTTGGTCGTGGTCCAGGGTGCGGGAAACGGCCCGCCGGAGATCCTGATGGCACGTGTTCCAGAAGGAGCGAGCGCCGACGAAGGCGTCCTCTGGGGGCGGGTCATAGCCGACAGCCTCTGGGTTACGGCACAGGTGTATGCGGTCGGCATCACCATCAGCGAGATCAACCTACAGGACGACAAGGGATATTGCGTGCTGGACGTGGCCCAGAGACCCTTGGACTGCGCCGGGGCACTCCTGAGTTGGCTTACCTCTGGGGTTCCCGAGGACGTCCACCTCTTGGGGGAGCCCATTCACGGACCCCTCTCCTGGGCCACTGAGGAGACGGTGTTCAAGGGCCACTATCGCCGTCTGTTCTTGCCGGGTTTCAACATGGAGCCCTGGATCCTGGTTCTCGCCAGAAACGAAGAAACCATTCTGCAACCCCTGGTGGATTTCCAGAAGACGCTGGTGGGCCTCCTCGTGCTCACGTTCGGTGTCGTTCTGCTGTTGGCCGCGGTCGGCATCAAACAGAGCATGGAGCCACTGGCCAAGCTGAGCGAGGGTACCCGCCGGCTCGCTGCGCAGGACTTCAGCGCGCGCGTGCACATTTCCAGTGGAGACGAGTTCGAGGAGTTGGCCGGATCTTTCAACGACATGGCCGAAAAGGTCGGAACTCTGGTCAGCGAGTTGAAGGATCTCAACTGGAGCACGATCACCACACTCGCCCGCACCATCGATGCGAAATCCCCCTGGACCGCGGGCCACTCGGAGCGGGTGTCCCAGATGTCGGTGGCGATCGCACGTGTCATGGGGCTGGACGACGTCGAGCTCGAGCGGCTGTATCGCGGCGGCCTCCTACACGACATCGGCAAGATCGGCGTCCCCGCCACGATCATCGACAAGAAGGGGCGACTCACCGACGAGGAAATGGCCGTGATGCGGAGTCACGTAACCGTCGGCGCCCGTATTCTCGAACCGCTCACTGCCCTCCAAGACGTGTTGCCGATCGTGCTCTACCACCATGAACGCTGGGACGGGAAAGGCTACGAGGCCGGATTGGCCGGCAACGACATTCCCAGGTTGGCCCGTATCCTGTGCGTCGCGGACACCTACGACGCGATTCGCTCCGACCGTCCTTACCGTGCCGGAAGAAGCCCGGACGAGACACTCGAAGAGATCGCCTTGTGCGCGGGAAGCCAGTTCGATCAGGAGATCGTTCAGGCGTTCGTCGAGTACATGGCGTCGGACGAAGGTGAGCTCGCGTCCATGGGGAGGTTCACGGCGCCCTTCGGCGTGCCCGCCGAAGCGCGTATAAAGTCGTCGCGTACACTCGGCGACGTCGAGAAGGTGGGCGTGTGAAGGGAGGCAGATGGTGGCTATCGTTGAGTGCCTTCCTCCTGGTCCTTGCTTGTGGGCCCGAAAGGTACGACACGCCTCTAGAGAACATCCAAGGGCGGTGGACCACGACCGACGACCCCATGTACGCGGATCGCGCGTTCGAGATCGATGACGATTTCCTCTATCTACTGACGGGGGGAGATTCGTTCACGGTTCACAAGATCCACGAGGTGCTGATCGCCGAGGATGACCTTCCGAAGTACACGATCGAGTATCGAGGAGACGAGGGCGCGTTGTTCTCGTTCAATTTTTACCTGTCGCAAGAAGAGGGCGGCACCATCCTGTTCCCGCACGAGATGCACATGAAGTGGCACAGAGACCCCGATGCCTCGGTTCCGTGGGGTATCCTTCTGGATTCAGAGAGAGACGCCACGCCCGCCTCCGATCCATAGGAGCTCCGGGGCCGGGCTTCGCTTGCGACCCGTGCGCCATCTGCGCAGGTTCACCATCATGTAGAATCCCGGCACAATCATGGAGAGTCGATGACAGCGCCCAGCGTACCGGTCGCACCGAATGTGGACCGAGAGGTCCTTCGTGAAGCGATACAGGAGGAGTACGAGGCGGTCGCGCGTGAGCCTGAGCGCGGTTTTCACTTTCATACGGGCCGCCCGCTCGCACAGATCCTGGGTTATCGGTCGGAGTGGCTCGACGGATTATCCGAGGGCTCCATCGAATCGTTCGCGGGCACGGGTAATCCGTTCAGCCTGGGGACGTTGGCCGCCGGAGAGCGGGTCGTGGACATCGGTTGTGGAGCCGGCATCGATTCGCTCATCGCCGCCGGCATGGTGGGCCCGGAGGGGGCGGTGATCGGCATCGACATGACACCGTCCATGCTGGAAAAGGCACAGGCCGGAGTGGGAGACCTGGACCACGTGGAGTTCCGGCTCGGGTTCGGCGAGGAGCTTCCCGTGCCGGACGGATGGGCGGACGTTATCATCTCGAACGGCGTCGTGAACCTCATGCCGGACAAACAAGAGGTCTTCACCGAGATGGCCAGAGTGCTCAAGCCAGGAGGGCGCATTCAGATCGGTGATATCCTCGTCGACCGACCGGTGCCCGAAAACGCGAAAGAAAAGATCGAACTCTGGACCGGCTGAATCGCAGGCGCTCTGCTGGAAGCAGAGCTCAGTGCCACGGTCGTGGCTGCGGGATTCACGGACTTCGAGATCACCTGGCGGGCACCCGTATTCGAGGGAGCGCCCCAGCAGTCGAGCGCGGCGCAGTTCGGAACGAACGGGATCAACTACCGAGCGACGAAGGCGGGCAACTGAATGGATAGACGGTCCATGCTCAAGACCGGGACGATGGGCTTCCTGGGACTGGGGCTAGGCGGGGGGCTCGGTGGGTGTGCGACGACCGGGTCAGGTCGGGAAAGCTCGCTCGTGCTCGCGCCGGTTCGTGTCTCTTGGGACCGCATCATTCGGACGACCGTGGGCCTGCGTCCATACCGGCCCTCGGGTTTCGTACTTCGAGCCGAGAGGCTCGACGGCAAAACCGTTATCCACAACTACGGCCACGGGGGCTCCGGGATGTCTCTCTCCTGGGGAACGGGGTTCATGGCCGCTGAAATGGCTACGGAGCAGGAGGACCGCAGGGCCGCCGTGATCGGCTGCGGCGTCGTGGGACTGACCACAGCGCGACAGCTTCAGCGGCGTGGCTTCGATGTCACCATCTATGCCATGGCCGTCCCGCCCGATACCACTTCGAACATGTCGCTCGCCGGCTTCACACCGACGTCCGGACTCGTAGAGACCAGTCAGCGCACGCCGGCCTGGGACGCTCAGTTCCGGCGTGCCGTGGAGATCGCGTACAAGCAGCTCCAACTCCTGATCGGCCCGAAGTACGGGATCACATGGATGAACGGCTACTCGATGCAGTCCGCCCCCCCGGCGAACGCTTCGGTGCAGCCAGAGTCCCGGCCAAACCCCCCGAGCGCCCCGCGCCGGCCGAGCCTGCTGCCCCAGGAGCTGCGGACCGGTAGTGTTATTCTCGGGCCCGGAGAGCATCCCTTCCCGACACCTTATGTGAGCTACCGGCCCGCGATCCGCATCGAGCCCTCGATCTACCTCGACGCACTGGTGGAGGACGTCCTTCTTTTTGGTGGAAACATCGTCATCCGGAAGTTCGACACACCGCAGGACCTGATGTCGCTGGAGGAATCGGTCATCGTGAACTGTACGGGTCTCGGATCCTACACGCTGTTCAACGACCGAGAGTTGACGCCCCTGAAGGGCCAACTCACCGTGCTCGTTCCCCAGCCCGAGATCGACTACAACACCTTCGGCGGTCTACGCCGTATCGGCGGGTTCGGCATCCACATGCAACCCAGAAGCGATGGGATCGTCCTGGGCGGCACTTCGGAACGAGGCGTCTGGTCGCTGGAGCCGAACGAAGAAGCCCTCAGGCGAGTGGTAGAAGGACACATCGCACTGTTCGACGCCATGAGAGGGTCGGCTCGCCCGACTCAAATCGCGAGCGTAGGCCCACCGGACCACGTGCCGCCTGTAGAGGCCTTCTTCGGGTTGAACTCCTAAACAAGGGCACCAACAAGGCACCCGAACAAAGGACACCCGAATGGCGCCGTTTCCGAAGCTAGGAGCCTACGCGCTCGCGTTGACGGTAGCGGGTGCCGCATGTAGCCCCGATTCCGCACCCGCGGAATCGCAGGTGGTCGAATCGCAGGCGGTCATAGACGAGGTCGCCGAGTCCTACGTGAAGTTGGTCCTCGCTGTGGGGGAGCACGACGTGGATTACGTCGACGCGTACTACGGCCCTCAGGAGTGGCGGGACGAGGTCACGGCCGAGGAGCTTGGACTACCGGCCATCGCGGCCCGAGCCGGAACACTGATCGACCGGCTTCGGGCCGTCGATCCTCCGGGCCAGGAGCTGGAACACCTCCGATACAGCTATCTCGCGACCCAGTTGGGTTCACTCGCCGCTCGAGTGGCCATGTTGGGCGGCCGCACGATGACGTTCGACGAGGAGTCTCAGGCCCTCTATGACGCCGTGGCGCCGACCAACCCCGGGGAGTACTACCTCTCCATCCAAGAGGAGCTGGACGACCTTCTTCCGCCAGGTGGATCGATCGCGGAACGATTCCGGTGGTTTCAGTCCGGGTACGTGATTCCGCCCGACCGACTCGACGCGGTGTTCACCAGGGCCATCGAGGAGTGCCGTGAGCGCACCCTTCGGCGGGTCGACCTACCCGACGGTGAGAACTTCGTGCTCGAGTACGTAACGGATCAATCCTGGAGCGGCTACAACTGGTACCGGGGTGAGTACCAGAGCCTGATCCAGGTCAACGTCGACTTCCCCAGCTCGATCGACCGGGCCGTGGACCTGGCCTGCCACGAGGGTTATCCCGGGCATCACACGTACAACGTCCTGTTGGAGCAAAACTTGGTGAACGGCAGGGGATGGCCGGAATTTTCGGTCTACGCGCTCTTCAGTCCCCAATCGCTCATCGCCGAGGGTAGCGCCAATTTCGGGATCGAGATGGCCTTTCCGGGGGACGAGCGACTCGCGTTCGAGCGCGACGTGTTGTTCCCGCTTGCCGGTCTGGACCCCGCTACCGCCGCGAGCTACTACCAGGTGCAAGAGCTCATGGCCCGAATGAACTACGCCGGGAACGAAGCCGCGCGACTCTATATCGATGGTGACGTCGACGCCGACGGAGCCGTCGCCTGGCTCGTTCGGTACGCGATGTACAGCCCCGGAGGCGCTCGCCAGCGTCTGCGTTTCGTCGATCAATACCGCAGCTACGTCATCAACTACAATCTCGGACTCGACCTCGTGAGAGATTTCGTCGACGGTGACGGGGCGGACCCAGGTCCCGATGCACGCTGGGATCGCTTCCTGGGGCTGCTCACGTCGCCGAGGTTGCCAGCGGATCTGAAGTTGCCAGCGGATCTGTAGAAGGCGTTGGGAGCGGCCGCCGCGCGATCAGAATCGGACCCGCCGAGCGATCAGAACATGTACCCCGTGTTGATGTAGATGGCCGCGGTGGATTCGCTGGAATGTCCCACATCGATCCCGGCGATGAAGTTTTCGCCAAACCCGACCCGCATGCCCCCGCCGAAGGACGTGTGGAGATCGGAAAAAAGCTCCCCCGGGACCAGGCCGTCTTCCCAGACTCGTCCCGTATCGACGAAGGTGGAGAGGATCAGGTGCAATGACCGCCCCACCACGGTGAAGTCCGTCGCATGCCAACGCAGCTCAGCGTTCCAGAGGAATAGTCCCTTCCCCACGTAGCGGTTTCTGGGGATACCCCTGAGGGTCCTGCTTCCGCCGAGTCCTTCCCGTTGTTTGAAGGACGTCTGTATGGTGCTCAAGTCATAAAACGGCGCGTCACCGTACACGTCCTGGACGATGAACCGGTTCGCGAACGTGAGCCTGTCGCCGAGGGGCACGAAACGCCGATCCACCAGCGTCCACCTGATATATCCGGACTCGCTCCCCAGAAACTCCGGCACCGCCTGGACGAGCACCTCCGACCACGTTCCACGGTGCGGGCCCGTCTCCCGATCGCGTGTATCCCAGACGAGTCCGGTCCGAATGTGATTCGACCAACCCCCCGGGATCGTTTCGGGAATCGAGCCGGGCATGGCGTTTTCGATCACCTCATTGAGGAGCGTCGTCATCGCATCCTTGGGGAGCGGATCAACCTTGGTGCGGGTGGCGCCCAGCCCAACCAGCACTCGGAGAGGCGTGTCCCCAAGGCTGCGTTGGACGTTCACGGCAGCCTGCCGCTGGGTACCTCCAAAGCGGTAGTAGTATTGGCCTTCCGTGTCTTCCAGCATCGCATCGTATACCGCAGAGTTCCCGAGGCCATAGTAGGGGATCGCGAACTGGCGCTTACTCCCGAGCGACGCATCGATCCGCCACCCTTCGGGAAGCAAATGGGGAGCGTCGAAGAAGAGGGTGAACTCGCGGCGGCCCCCTGTGGTCAGAAACACCGTAGGCTGTATGGTGAACCGATAAGGTGAGTACCCACCATCGCCGTAGTTGTACAACTCGAACAGGACGCCGTACCCGAAGCCCTCGTCCGAATCGTAGTTGAGCGCCGGAAGCCCGGTGGGCTCCCATCCGGTGGGGCCAGTAGACTCTTGAGCGTGAAGCGGGGACGCGGCGGACAGGGTGAGGAGCATCGCGCCTACGGTGAGCATCGCGGCCAGAACGCCGGGGGCCTTTATCGACGAACACATCAGTTGACCTCCTTCTATGACGGTTGTGAGTGTCGATGAAGAAGATGCGTTCCTTCGCGCTGCGATATCATACGTCGAACCACGTAGTACGCGAGTGCAGATTACGTAGTCGCCGGCCCCGCCGATTCCCAGCTCACCGATGCCTCAAAGCAAAGAGGCCCTCCCATTATTGACACGATATTCGTGTAACACGATATTCGGGTCATGGCCAGACGACTCAAGAACGTCACGATAACGCTAGACGAAGAGACCGCGAGCTGGGCTCGAATCGAAGCGGCCCGACGGGACACTTCCGTGTCGAAGCTCCTCGGCGGGATTCTACGGGCCGAGATGCGCCAAGAGGCCCAATACGAGGCCGCAAAGCAGGCATATCTGGCCCAAGAGCCCGGGATTCATCGTTGCCGGGATCAGCCCCTGCCCTCCCGAGAAGAGCTGCACGATCGTGACCGTCTTCGTTGACACCAACGTCCTCGTCTACGCTCGTGACCGAAGCGAGGCCGACAAGCAGCGGCGTGCCGCCGAGTGGATGGGGAGCCTGTGGGAGACGGGCCTCGGAAGGCTGAGCTACCAAGTCATCCAGGAGTACTACGTCACCCTGACGACCAAGCTCGATCCCCCTCGTTCGACCGAAGACGCACGAGAGGACGTCACGGCTCTGGGCGCCTGGAGTCCCGTAGCCATCGATCAGCGCACCATCGAGGGAGCCTGGGACGTCCAGGATCGATACGGCTACTCGTGGTGGGACTCGCTCATCGTCGCCGCCGCCCTCCAGTCCGGATGCCGATACCTACTGACGGAAGACCTCCAGACCGACCAGGTGATCGATACGCTGACGATCATCAGCCCGTTCGCTCGGGAGCCCGAGGAGATTCTACCGGGTCTGTGAGGCGGGCGGGATCGGGATGCAGGGCGGAATCGGCCCCCGCCAGCTCAGCCGTGGCGCAGCGCATGAATCGCGTACCCCACATCGAAGGGCTCTCCGCCCCAGAGGGACATGCTGGTCTCCGGATCTATGCGGATCCCCAATTTGCCGTGCTCGGCTTCCAAGGCCGCGATCGGGTCGTGGGGTAGCTTCGATGCCGGTGGTACATCCGGAAACGGCCGGCCGTCGGGCCAGTGGAAGCGGAGACTTGTTCCTCCTCCTCTTCCTTCTTCTCTTCCGCCGCCCTCCTCCGCGCTTCGCATCTTCTCACTCAGTAGCGGCAGGTGCTCGAGCGCACGGGCCACGCGCACCTTCTCGCGGGCGGGGCCTATGGCGATGCCGGTGCGCCAGCTCAGCCAGTGGGCGCAGGTCTTGAAGCCCACGCCCCAGCCCTCTCGCTGGTCGAACTCACGGATCAGCACCAGCAGACGGTAGGTGGCGGCATCGATGTGGGCGGCGAGCTCGGCGATCTCGTCGCCCAGTCGTTCGACGTCGGCGAATGGGGCGGGGGTGGGCGCGGCTGGGGCGACTGGGGTGTCACGTGTGGCGGGCGAGA
>JADFNK010000112.1 GCA_022563405.1 Gemmatimonadota bacterium
GCGTTCTTCGTCCGCAACCGCTTTGCCGGGACCACACGGGTTGCCCTGATCCTGGGTGCCAGCCTACCGACCGGCTCGACGAGTGCGAAGATGAACGATGGGCTTCCTGCTCCACGGCCGCTCCAGCTGGGGACGGGCGCCCTATCAGGGGGTGTCACGATCGTTACAACGATCGTCCGGAACCGTTGGGGCCTCAACGCAGCTGTCGGCCACGTAAGGCACGGTACCGATGACGGCTTTCATTTCGGTGCGGTAACCCGATACGACCTGGCGCTCAGCATTCGAGTGCCGGAAAACGTGGAGACCATCCGAACGCGTACGGTGCAGCTCTACCTGGAATGGAATGGCTCGATTACGCAGCGGGCAACGAGCGGTGGGAGCGAGTTGCTGGATACGGGTGGGCATGTAGGGTACTTGAGCCCGGGGATTCAGTGGGTTGTGCTGCCTCAGCTGTTGATCGAAGGCAGCCTTCAGATTCCCCTGCTTCAGGATCACAACGGCGTACAGCCGGATTACGGGGTGCGGCCCGCCATAGGGGCCCGCTTCCTATTCTTTTGACTCCCGATTTTTCTGGCTCCCGATTCTTCCGGCTCCCGATGAAACTGGGGATGTTGACACGGTGGCGTGAGGGTCTGAGCACGCTGGCCCCGGTCGCGGTGCTCGGCGCTCTGATCTGCTGCGCGCTGCCCATTGTGCTCGTAGCCTTGGGAGCCGGGTCGGTGGTGGCATCATTGGTGTCGACCGCTCCGTGGTTGGTGACATTGTCTCGGTACAAGGAGTGGGTTTTCCTGGTGGCCGGTGGGCTATTGGCTGCGGATTATTGGATCCTCTATCGGTCGAGGAGCGAAGCGTGCCAGCCGGGTGGTGTGTGCCATATCTCGCACCCGTTTGGGCGCTGGATGCGAAGGGTGTTCTGGGGCTCCTGTGCTCTCTTCGCAGCTGCTCTCTTCGCTGCCTATTTGTTGCTGCCGGTCTCCATGTTCTTTGGCTATTAGCCTAAGAGCTCCGTTGGGAAATCACCCGTGTAGTCGCGGCAGAAACTCCTACTCTCTATTCTGAGTCCAGGCGCGCGCTGTAAACAAGCCTCCCCCTTGTCGAGGTTAACAGGGTGGGTCGACTCAGGAGCACACTCATGAAGACAATGCCAACGAGAATAGCTCTGCTGGGATCCCTCGCAGTCGCAGTCGCCGGATGCGCCGAGTTCCGCTTTCCCGACATCACCAACGGGCAGGGTGAGATCGCGGGGGAGGTGACCATGACCAGCGTCATCCTCCATTCACGATTGACGGTGGGGAGCGAGCTGGTCGAGGGAGATCTCCCCGGTGCGGAGGGAGCGGCACATTTCGAGTTGTCGACCACGTCCGATTTTGAGGATTCCTTTGAATCCGACTGGATGAGGGCGACACCGGGCAACGATCATATCGTGAAGACGCAGATCGACGGCTTGAATTCGGGGACCCGGTACTACTACCGCCTGATCTACGGCCCGGATCGGGATCTCGTCCGAACCGGCCCCACGCGTACGTTCGAGACGCTCGACGGCGCGGAGGTGGCGAGCGAAGTCAGCTTCGTGGTCGTCACCGGCATGAGGTACAACGCTTTTCAAAACGCCTATGACGGTCCGGACAAGGCCCTCGGGTATCCCGCTCTGGCCACGATCCTCGACATGAGACCGGACTTCTTCGTCGCGACCGGAGACAACGTGTACTACGACGTGCCCTTTCAAGCTGCGGCCAAGACGCCTGCCGAGCTTCGAAAGAAGTGGCATGAACAGTTCGTTCAGCCCAGGTACGCGGACCTGTTCGCCGAAGTGCCGACCTACTGGGAGAAAGACGACCACGATTTTCGCTACAACGATTCAGACAACACGGGCGATACGGAGCCCTCGCCTGAGTTGGGCAACGCGATCTTCCTCGAGCAGGTGCCCGTGGCCGATCCCGCAGCGCCGAATCCGCTGACCTACCGGACTCACCGGATCAATCAGGATCTCCAGATCTGGCTGACCGAGGGGCGTGACTACCGGAGCCCCAACATGATGACCAATGGTCCCGAGAAGACTCTTTGGGGCGCCGAGCAGCTAGCCTGGCTCAAGCGGACCCTGCTCGAGAGCGATGCGACGTTCAAGATCCTGATTTCGCCAACCCCCATGATCGGCCCAGACGACGCGGAGCAGGCGGGACGCCCGGCGGAAGGCCATGACTCACTGAAGCGGGATAACCACGCCGACCCCGCGGGCTTCCGGTACGAGCGTGATCAGTTTTTCGACTGGCTGACCGACAACGGCTTTCTCGAGGACCAGAATTTCTACATCATCTGCGGGGACAGGCATTGGCAGTACCACTCGATCGACCCCACAGGCTTCGAGGAGTTCTCGACCGGGGCGCTCGTAGACGGCAATTCTCGGCTGGGGAGGCTTCCCGGAGACCCGAATTCAACCGACCCCGACGCGTTGATAGATCAGCCCTATACCCAGTCAGAGCCTTCGGGCGGGTTCTTGCACGTCACGATCACCCCTGGCGAGCGACCCACTGCCACGATGCGCTTTCACGACGAACGGGGTGTGCTGCTGCATACGGTGGAGAAGGTTGCGCGGTAGATTGGCGAGGCGACTTGATCGATCCACCGGAGCGCTTTCAAGGAGGGTCCCACCCACGGATGACACCGGACTGACCTATCGGATGGCGGCAAGCCACGCATGAATTCCAGCGATCACGTTCAGTTGATGGACACGACGCTGCGGGATGGCGAGCAGACCCGCGACGTCTCGTTCTCCGCATCGGAGAAGGTCAGCATCGCCGGGGCTTTGCTCGGTTCGCTGCGGGTCGATCGGATCGAGGTTGCGTCGGCCGCGGTGTCCGAAGGCGAAAAAGAGGCCGTCACCCGGATCGTGGACTGGGCGGCCACCGGAGGCTTCCTGGACCGGGTCGAGATCCTGGGATTCGTCGACGAACGTCGCAGTGCGGACTGGATCGTATCTACCGGCGCGCGGGTGATGAACCTGCTCACCAAGGGCAGCGAGCGGCACTGCCGCATGCAGCTGCGGCGAACCCTCGAACAGCATCTCGAAGATATTCTTCGTACGGTGGAGTACGCGCACGAGCAGGGGCTTACCGTCAACGTGTACTTGGAGGACTGGTCCAACGGGTACCGCGACAGCCGCGATTACGTGTACGCACTCGTGGAGGGACTGCAGGAAACGGGAGTCGCGCATATCATGCTGCCCGACACGCTGGGCGTGATGATGCCGGAAGAGGTCGAAACCAGCTTGCGGGACATGATCTCGAGGTTCCCGGAACAGACGTTCGACTTTCATCCGCACAACGACTACGGGCTCGCCACCGCCAACGCCATGAGGGCGGTCGAGGCCGGCATTCGCACCATTCACTGTACGGTCAACTGCCTTGGGGAGCGGGCCGGCAACGTCTCCCTTGCCGAAGTCGCGGTCGCGCTGCGGGACAAGATGGGAATGACGCTGTCGATCGACGAGACCAAGATCCTCGCCCTGAGCCGGATGGTGGAGAACTTCTCGGGCAAGCGAGTCGCCGCCAACGCGCCCGTGACCGGCGCCGACGTGTTCACCCAGACCAGCGGCATCCACGCGGACGGCGATCAAAAAGCGGGGCTGTATCAAACGCCCTTGAGTCCGGAGCGTTTTGATCGCAAGCGCAGCTACGCGCTCGGCAAGATGAGCGGCAAAGCGTCGCTCAAGAAGAACCTGGAGGAGCTGGGCATCAGCCTGTCTCCCGAAGACCAGGCGGAAGTGCTGAAACGGATCGTGAGCCTCGGGGACTCCCAACACACGATCACCGCCGAGGACCTGCCGTTCATCATCGCCGACGTGTTGGAGCGCAAGGATTTCCGCCACATCGAGCTGTTGACCTGCTCCATCACCAGTGAGTTGGACCACGCGTCGACGGTGAGCATCGAGGTCAAGGTGAACGGCGAGATCCACGAATCGTCGGGCTCGGGTAACGGCGGATACGATGCCTTCACCGACGCGATCCGCAAAGTGTTGCCCTCCGATTTCGAATTTCTGGAGCTGGTGGACTACGAGCTACTCATCCCCAAGGGAGGTGGCACCGGTGCGCTGACGGAGGTCCTCATCACCTGGCGGGACGGCCCACGCACGGTGAGAACGCGGGGCGTCAACGCCAACCAGGTGCTCGCCGGTGTCGGTGCGACCCTGCGCATGCTGAACATGAAGCTGCACCAGGCGGCGGAGTCGTCCTAGCTCAGCTCGGTAGTTCGGTGGCTCAGCTCGGTAGTTCAGCAGTCAGCTCGGTAGTTCAGTAGTGTAGAACGGCTCCAAGCTGTCGATCGCCTCGAGCGGCTGGCTGTTCACGTCCCATCGGAACAGGCTCAACACCATGCGGTCGGGCAGGAAGTCCAGCAGAGTGAATCCGTGATTCTCGATGGGCGGCACGGTCTCGTCCAGATCGAGGTGCGAGGACGGTGAGGAGCCCACGCCGCGAACCACCGACGGGAAGCCTCCCGGGGCCGTGCCGACCGGACCGGTCAGGACGGTCGTCACCGGGTTTGCGGTGAGGTCCAACGTGCCGGAACGTCGTATCCTGCCGGAGCCGACCGCGTGGAGGTCGCCGCTCACGACGAGGGGGCTGCGAGCCCGCATGCTCGACATCGCTCCTACCAGCCGGTCGTGCTGCCTGAGCCATCCGTCTTGCCAGAAGGGCTTCGGGACGGCCGTCGTGAGGGCGCCGGCGTCGGAGTCGAGGATGTCGGGATACCACTCGCCCCACTTCCCGGCGCTCCACCCCATCGGATTCGAAGGCGCGTGGACCACGTGTCGTACCCCGGCCGAAGCCGTTCGAGCGAGCAGCCACTCCTCGACGTTCGGGTCCAGGAAGACCGCGGTGGGTCCGAGCGTCATGGTGCGGCGAACGTCGTAGAGCAGGACTTCGGCCAGGTTTCCGTAGCGTATCGTGCCGAAGCTCTCGGAGAGGTCCCCTCGGTCGCTCGACGACGACCAGGGCAGGCCGAGAGGCCGGTTCGCCTCGGGTAGAAACTCCGGGTAGTAGAGCTGCTGCGTGGCGCGGGCGAGCTGGAGCTGAAACCACGCGATGGGGAACGCGCCCGCCGCATCGTTCTCCCAGTGGTCGTGATCGTCCTGCAGGAAGAAGACCGGCGTCGATCGGAAGTCCGCACCGTAGACGGGCACGATCTGAGGTCCCGCCGCCAGCATGAGCGCCGCTTCGTTGCTCGAGCCGAAGACGGTCCCGGAGAAGTCGAAATTCGAGGTCCTCGCTCTGGCGCTGAGAGCGCCCGTGCGCTGGCCACTCCAGCTGTGGAGGTCCCAGTAGATATGGTCTCCGTTGGCCACGCATGCGTCCGGGCTGAACGACAGTCCCCGACGCAGTAGACGGTTACGGATCGCGGTGGGGAGGTTTCCGCGACGCTGCCCAATTCCCGTGTAGGCGCCCTCCGGCCCGCCGGCACACGTGAAGAGCAGGAGGCGGAACCGGTCCGGGCGTGCATCCGCCGGCGGGAACGTCGACAGCGTCCACGGCTCGCAGAGGGAGGAGCCGTTCGCAGCCACGAGCGAGAGGGAGTGGGGGACACCCGCGTCGAGGTCGGTGGCATAGAACTGCCAGAACCTGCCCCCCGTATCGTTCATCCGGCCCGGGAAGCTGCGCGCCCCGACCCGGAGTGTGGGAGCGGCGGAGAGGGGCTGTTCGAACGAGACCTTGAGCAGGATTCTCGACTCGCTGACCGTCGGGAGGAGGTGTCGCACCAGGCCGGCATCCCAGACTTGCGACTGCGGTAGCGCGATCCGACTCGTCAGGGCGTCGAGCGGCGCTCCGCTGAAGAAGGCTGCGCCCATCGCGCCGGCGCTGCCCGCGAGAAACTTTCTCCGGTCGACGAGCGGTCCCTTGGCCATGAGTTACCCCCTCGTAAAAAGGTGCGCCGTCTGAATCTCCTCGGGCCGCAACCTAGCCTCTGAGTCTTTCTCTCGCTTGCCGCCGCCGGGCGGCAAGTTATACCATGCAAGACGCCTGCGCGGCAGGCAGACCGGGGTCCGGTTCTTGTGTCTTCAATGAAGGACCGCACCCCTTACGACTCGAAGGCGGTTTTGCCGCAGAGGTGTCCAATGTTCAGACGCACGACTTTCCTGCTCATTTCCGGCGTTGTCTTCCTCGCGGCGTGCTCCGATGACGTCACATCGGGTGACGGCACATCGCCGGAAGACGACCGCACCGAGACTTGGCGCTAGGCAGATTTGCCTCCGCCTGTCATCTCGGTCTCCCATCTGGGAAAGAGCTACGGGTCCACCGTTGCCGTGGACGATGTATGCCTCGAGATCCACAAGGGTGAGATTTTTGGCCTGATCGGTCCGAACGGCGCGGGGAAGACCACGACGATGGAGTGCGTGGAAGGCCTGCGGAAGGCGGACCGGGGAACGATTTCGGTACTGGGCCTCGATCCCCGGCGAGACCTCGCTGCGCTTCAACATCGGATCGGGGTCCAACATCAGGAGGCGCAGCTCCAGAAGCGGATCAAGGTCTGGGAGGCCATTGATCTGTGGTCCTCTCTGTACCCCCGAGTGGTCGACACCGAAGTGCTCCTGGCTCGACTCGGTCTCGAAGAGAAGCGGAACGCCAAGTTCATGACGCTTTCCGGAGGCCAGAAACAGAGACTTTTTATCGCGTTGGCCATGATCCACGATCCCGAAGTGCTTTTCCTCGACGAGCTGACTACGGGACTCGACCCGCAGGCTCGTCACGCGATCTGGGGGCTGGTCAAGGGCATCAGAGAACGCGGTAAAACGGTTTTCCTGACCACTCACTTGATGGAGGAGGCGGAGCGCCTTTGCGACCGCGTCGCGATCATCGACCACGGTCGGTTGGTGGAGGTGGGAACCCCGGCGGAGTTGGTCGAAAGGCACTGTCCGGAGCGGCGTGTGGTGTTCACGAGCGAAGGGACCGACGCGGCCGAGCGGTTGGCTGGGGTGCCCGCCGTGCGGTCGGTGGTGAGTGAGGGATGCACCCACACGCTCCGCGGCGAAGGGGACGACTTCGTGACACACGTCATCAACCTCATTGCCCGCGAGGGTATACAGGTCAAGGGGTTCCGTACTGAGGTTCCGACCCTTGAAGACGTGTTCCTGAAGCTCACCGGCCACGGCGTGAGGGACTGACCGATGCTGAACGGATTCTGGAAGCTCACGTGGGTCGAGGCCAAGGTTTTCATGAGGGAGCCGATGGGATTCGTGATCCCCCTGGCCATGCCGGTGATCCTCTTCGTCCTTTTGGGGCGGTCCCTGAGCTTCGGCGAGCTGGAGAGCGGCTCGGCGGTTGAGGTTCCGTTCAACCTGCCGATCCTGTTCGCGCTGATCATCGCCCTCCAGGCGGTGGTTTCGCTCGTGGTGATCATCTCGATCTACCGGGAAGGAGGGATCCTCAAGCGCCTCCGGGCCACGCCGCTTTCGCCCGTGACGATCCTGAGCGCTCACGTGTTCGTCAAACTCGCTTTCACGGTCGTCAGCTTGGGGCTTCTGGTCTTGGCTGGGCGGCAGTTCTTCCCCGGTGCGATGGACGTGCAACTACCCAGCTTCACGGCGGCTCTCCTGTTGAGCACGCTGAGCATCCTTTCGCTCGGTTTCGTGATTGCCAGTCTCGTTCCCACGTCGCGCTTTGCCCGCCCGATCGTTGCTGCGTTCCTCTATCCGATGGTCGCGTTGTCGGGTCTGTTCTTTCCCATCGAACAGCTTCCGTCCCCACTTCAGATCGTCGCGTGGGCGCTCCCCACCACACACGCCGTTGCGCTCATGCAAGGGATCTGGGACGGCTCGGGCTGGGGCGCACAATGGGGGAGCGTGGTGGGGCTGATTCTGGTGTTCGGGGTTTGCGTCGGGATTTCGACGAAGGTCTTTCGCTGGGAGTGACTTGAGTCGGTATGGCGCAGCGGTGACGGATCCAGGTATTCTGTGATCCGTCTGGTGCCGTGGGTTCGCGGCCGATAGAGCGATGGGGAGGAATATGAGCTTCGTTCAACGAATTTGTGTGGTGGTGCTTCTCGGCATGACGTCTGCGTGTCAGCGGACCCCTGAGGCCGCGCAGGTAGACATGCCCACGCTTGCGATTCTCATGGTGGTCGATCAGCTACGGCCCGAACTCCTGGATCGGTACGACGCACTCTTCGTGGGGGGGTTCCGAAGGCTTCTGGATGACGGCTACCGCTTCACAAATGCGACCCACGACCATGCGGTGACCACCACTGGCCCCGGCCACACATCGCTGGCCACGGGGGTCCACCCGACCCGCCATGGGATCGTGGGGAATTCGTGGTCGGAATTCCTAGGAGGTCAGTGGCGGTCTGTCTACTCGATGGAGGACCTGAACAGACCGATTCTTGGTCATCCTGAGCTTCCCGGGCGGTCCTCGGCGAACATCGATCGCCGAGGTCTTGCGGATTGGATCATGGAGGATGATCCGCGCTCAAGCGTGCTGTCGATCTCCCGGAAAGATCGGGCAGCGATCGGGCTAGCGGCGAAGGCTGTAGGGGAAGTGTACTGGCTGGTCGAGCGCGGCGGTGGTTTTGTCACTTCAGATTTCTACCACTCCGAATACCCGGCTTGGATAGTAGACTTCAACGCGACCACCATGCCGCTCGTCTACGCGGACACTGTATGGGAGAGCATGACTCCTCCCGGAGGTTTGGCCCTCACTCGTCCGGACACGTCGAGATTCGAATTCGATGGCGAGCACACCGCCTTTCCGCACCGAGCAGCCGAGACCGTGGACGTCAACGATCCAGGCGCGTTGAATGGATGGAGGTACCGGTATACACCGTTCCCTGACCGCGCATTGGTCTCATTGGCTTTGAGGGGGATTCAGGAGCTCCGGCTGGGACAGCGGGGAAGCGTGGATTACTTGGGGATTGCCCTCTCTCAAACGGATCTCGTGGGGCACAGCTTCGGGCCCTTCAGCCGGGAGCAGCTCGACAACCTCCTCCGGCTCGATTTGGAGCTGGGCCGGTTCTTTACGTTTCTCGATGATGAGGTCGGTCCAGGGCACTGGGTTGTTGCCCTTTCAGCAGACCATGGTGTTCTGGAGATTCCTGAGCACCTCGCCGAGAGAGGCATCGATGCTGGACGGGTGACTGGCGCCGATCGCAGGGAAATGCGGGAGCGCACTCGGAGTGCGCTCGATGCTTTGGGTGAGGATGAGGTCCCAGAGGACGCCGTCAAAGCGGCGCTCGTGGCCCTGCCGTACATCGCTGCCGCCTATACCTTCGCGGACATCGAGAGAGGCATGCCGGTCGACTCGTTCCAAGTGTTCTTCGCTCGTTCCCACTCGAGGACGCGAGTAGGGGGCCCGGCTGCGCGGGACGGTGTCTACGTGCGATATCAACCGAATGTTCTTACTTCGAGCACGTTACCGGCGTCCCACAGTTCTCCCTATTACTACGACCGCCACGTCCCCATGATCTTTCTGGGAGGGATGATTCAGCCCGGCGTGTCGAACGATCGGGTCGCGACCGTGGACGTCGCTCCGACGTTGGCGTGGCTCACGGGCACCCCCGCTCCGGACGACCTCGATGGTAGAATTCTGGAGAGCGTGCTGAGTCGCTAGTGTGGTGGCGCACCTGCCGAGGTCGCCCGCACAAGAACCACTCAACGATAGCCGCTCTTTGGATTCGGTCAGATCTCTCCGGCTTTCCCAGTACCCGGCAGGGCCAGCGGTGGCTCGCGGTCTTCCAGCTTAGTGATCCCCCAGCCCCCCTCGGCCCGACTGGCGACGGCCCCCAGGAGTCCGTCGAGCGCGCGCTGCCCCCTACGCATAGCGTAGCGGTAGGCGGCTCGATACCCCGTCACTCCGAGGGCGCCGCCCGTCGCACCACCCGCGACCAGGATGGCCGGGGCCACGACGACCCCGATCCCCGAGAGCCCGATCGCGGCGACCGTGGCTGCCCCCGCCAATCCCAGACCGAGGCCAATGGCTCCGGTGAT
>JADFNK010000021.1 GCA_022563405.1 Gemmatimonadota bacterium
GCAGCACCAGGAAGAAGACGGCCGGGGCTCCACCACCCAGCGCCCGCCGGATGCCGAATTCGTGCGTTCGCCGAGCCACGGAGTATGACGCCACGCCGTAGATCCCGCCGACCACCAGCATCAGCGCCAGCGCTCCGAAGACGGACATCAGAAACATCGAAAAGCGCTGTTCCGCCAGCGAATCGGCAAGGAGCTCTTCCATCGTGGCAAACCGCACGACGGGCTGGTCAGGATCGATCGACAAGACTTGCGCGCGCACGGCCGGAACAAGGCTCAGTGGGTCTCCATCCGTGCGGACGACCACCCAACCGCGGCCGACTGGTTCTTGCAGCAGCGAGAAATACGCCTGTGCGGGAGCCGGCATGAAGCGCCCGTTCTGCCTGACATCACCCACGATGCCCACAATCTCGTAGCCGCTGATTCGCTTGCCGATGGCGTTTCCATCGGGGAAATAGCGTGTTGCCATCGTCTCGTTGATGACTGCCAGACCGGACCCGTCTTGCCACCACTCCCCAAGCCACTCTTGACGCCCCTCGCTTGCAGAGAAGATGCGGCCTCTCAACAGAGGAATGCCCATCGTCCGGAAGTAATCCGGCGTCACATAATGTCCGCGGAAGTTCTCGACGACAGTGGGCTGGCCCGGCGCCGCTCCTCCGATCTCCCATGGGCCATTGAAGAATCCGTCCCTGATGGGACGAAACGCTGTGAACCCAACAGCGCGCACGTGGGGCAGCCCCGAGACGCGCTCGATAAGCTGTTTGAAGAACTCTGCCTGTTGGACTCGTGTGTCATATCTCGAGGCCGGCAGACGGATGTTGGCCAGCAACAGATTCTCGGCTTCAAAGCCCGGGTCGACCCGCTGAAGCCGCGCAAAGCTTCGGACGAAAAGCCCGGCCGCGATCAACAGCAGCAGCGAGAGTGCCACTTGGGCGATCACGATGACGCCATGCGGGCGCACGTGCCGTCCCATAAGGGAGCGCCCACCGCCCATCTGGGAGCCGGCTGCTCCCTTCAGAGCTTCGACCGGACTGAAGCCGGAGGCCCGCAGAGCAGGAACGAGACTACAGATCAGGACCGACACCAGGGCCACGCCCAGCGCGAAGCCGAGAGCCTGGCCATCGATGGCCACCTCGTAGGTCCTCGGCAGTCTCTCGGGCGTCAGCGCAAGCAGCAGACGGACTCCCCAGTATGCGGCCAACAGGCCCGCCGCGGCGCCGGCCAGTCCAAGAACCAGGCCTTCCGTCAGCAACTGCCGGATGAGCCGCCAGCGACCGGCACCCAGGGCGCGGCGTATCGCCATCTCCCGCTGTCGTTCGATGGCCCTCGACAAGAGCATGCCCGCCACGTTCGTACTGGCGATGAGCAGCAACAGACCGGCCGCCGCGAGCAGCATCAACAGCGTCGCCCGGACGGGGCCCACGGTGTGGCCCAGCATCGGTTCGATGCGAATGCCCAAGCCCGCCTGGCTTTCGGGATACTCCTCGACGAGTCGGGCGGCGATGGCCCCGAGATCCTGACGCGCCTGCTCCACCGACGCGCCGGACTTGAGACGCGCAGTCAGATAAGGAATGATGTGGCCGACTGCCGGGCCGAGCGAACGCTCACGGGCGCTCAGCGCCCAGGGTCGCCACACGTCGACCTCCCCCAGCTCGGGCAACTCGAAGCCGGACGGCATGACACCGACGATCGTGAACGTCCGATCGTTCAGCACGATCTGCTCGCCGATCACATCAGGATCCGCCCCGAAGTGCTGCTGCCAGAATCCGTGGCTCAAGATCATCACGTCGTCGTTGCCGGGTTGATCCTCCTCGGGGTCGAACGTGCGGCCCTGAATCGGCGCGACTCCGAGCAGCGTGAACAGATTGGCGCTGACGCGGGCCGTCGAAACCGCCAACGGCTCATCGCCACCGGTCAAGATCTCGTTGCCGCCCCTTAGGTGCGCCGCGACGGACTCGAAGACCGTGTTGTGCTGCTGGTATTCCACGAAGTTGGACGGCCTGACGAAGAAGCGAGGAAAGCCCGGTAACGTCTCATACACGGCGACGAGTCGATCGGGATTGTGATACGGGAGCGGACGCAGCAAGACGGTGTTGACCACCGTGAACAACGCGGTGGTGGCGCCGATCCCGAGCGCCAGCGTGCCGATCGTGATTGCCGTGAAGCCCGGAGCACGCAGAAGTCCCCGCATCGCGAATCGCCCATCGTTCCAGAGCCCCGTCATCTTCATCATCTCCCTTGTGCTGTTGACACCCCTGTCCCAAAGCCTGCGGGCCCAGAACGTGATGCCGATCTGCAGCGCGTCGGTCGATGTGCTCAGCCACCCGAGCGGGCCGCTGCGGCGTCTGTGCACCTCGTTGAGATCTCCGATCATCTCCTCTCGCCGATCCTTACCGACGATCACCCGTAGGAACCACCGGGCCCACCTCGGGGCATCCCGATCATCGCTCAACCCACACCTCCCAAACCGGGCAGATCCTTCCACATATTTCGGAGCGCGGATTGTGCTTCCCGGATGGCCTCGACTCCAGCGGGCTCGACTCGGACGCTTCGCCGAGCCTTGCCACCGCGTTCGGGACGCGGCTCGCCCAACCAGGTAGCCACGAGCCCTTTGGACTCGAGCCGTTGGAGAGCAGTGTATACCGCCGCTCTCCGGACCCGTCGTCCCGTCCGCTGGCCGATCTCGTCGACAATCGAGACCGCGTAGGCGTCCTCCTCTCCTAGCTGAAGGACGGCCAGGAGGACGAGAAGCTCGAATTCACCCAGATTTCGTTTTCCCATACCCATCTCAATTAAAGTCTCAACGCAATCATATTGAAGCTCGTGAAACGCACAAGCTCCCACGAGGCAGGTGTGCTCCACGAAAACCTTCCGCGATGGTACGGTGTAGCTCCACGGGCTACGCAGAAAACCCGGACGCCGCAGGCCACCTGCGTCATGAGGACAGGCGGGGGGGTCCTATGCACGAAGGGGAGAGGCCGAAGCCCCTCCCCCTCCGAAGACTGTGTACGTTGTTGTGTACGTTAGCGTCCACTAACCCCATGTATGAATCGAAAATCGTACTCGGGAATAGTGGATGATTCCCTTATTCCTCCTCGTATTTCGTGAAATACGGCCCCTACTGGCCCCGCGTGTAAACCAGGCGCTCTGAACCAACTGAGCTAACCGCCCTCGCGCAGTAGCCAACCCCCAAAATTAGTGGATCTGAACGTCCTTGACGTACCGCCCGTTGCTGAAATGAGTGAAGTAGCGCTCCACCAGGGGATGTTGAATGGGGAGGCCGCTGTGATCTGGCTCGAGGTTTCTCTCGGCTACATACGTTTGATGTTGGGCTCCGTGTGGTAATACGTGATACCAAGGACGGTGCTTGGGTGGTCTCGAACGGGCCACGGTTTCGTACCATTCGTCGGTTCCACGGAAGAGCGTATCGACATCGACGATTACACCCCGGTAATGGAACAGCTTGTGTTGCACCATGTCACCAACGGAAAAGCGGGCACTCGGCATTTTTATCATTGATTACGCCCGATCCCAAGAACGCGCCGCCCAAGAAATTCGCGATCGACCACCGCCCGCTTGGGGTGCTCGGTCGTCTCGGGCACGTGAAAGGTGTGCCTTTGGCTCTGCGGCGCGGGCTAGGATGCGCATGAGCAGCTCGAGACGCAACATCAGAGCCCAAGGCGAACCCCGGTCATTCCAGCGGCTGAGCGACTCTAGTGAGGAAGGGGTGGCGGCGAAAGGCCGTGGATCCTACTATTGTAAGTTACGATCACAATGTATCGTAGATAAGAACAACCCCACCCGGCCAATCCTGCCTCGCCTCTTGGCGTCCGAGTTTAGGGGAGCACCCTGTGCTTCGGAGGTCAGTATGGAACAGGCGCCTTTTGTGGTAACGGACGGCGTTCCCAACCTCGCTGCAATGAAGAAAACTGCCTTTCTCGTAACGGATGGCATTCCCGGCATTGCAGCGAAGAACGAAATCATCAGAGTGAACGACCATGGGATACTCATCGGTCGCTGGCTTCCGCTTGAGAAGTATCCGCAGCTCGTGGAGAATCGCCATCTGCTTCGCGTCTTTTCCCAGAGTCACTACTCTCCGCCGGCTCGTCCCGTACGTCAGGCTCGGGTATGACAAAACCCGTCATCTGAGCTTCCTACCCGGTTCGAAACCTCGCTGGAAACGGTCGGGCCCCCGCACGGGGGTTCGCACGGGGGTTCGCACAACGGTTCGCGAGGGGTCGACTAGCGCGGATTTCCTCCTAACTTGAGGTGAATCGACTCGGTAAGGCAGGACCGGGCTGACACACCCACCGATCACACGGTCCTCACCAGGCCGCACTCGGAGCTCTCTTGAAGCCGCTCAAGTCGTATAACCCCGCAACCGGCGACCTGGTCGGAGAGGTGCCGATCACTGCGCCCGATGACATTCCCGGCATCGTCGAACGCTCTCGAGCAGCACAACCGGCTTGGGAGGCACTTGGACACGACGGTCGCGCTCGCCTGTTGATGCAAGCCGCTGAGTCGTTTCTCACCCGGGCCGACGAACTCGGGCGACTCATCACGCTGGAGATGGGCAAGCCGCTCAGGGAGGCGATCGGCGAGGCGAAATCCTTGGCGGATGTGAAGCACGAGCTCGAGGAGATCCAGGAGGCACTCGCTCCTGAGACCTTCGAGGACGGACGCGATCGCTCGACGGTGTATCACGATCCTCTGGGCGTGTGCGCTGCGATCACGCCGTGGAACTTCCCCATGGCCATGCCAGCCTGGATGGTCCTGCCGGCCCTTGCCGCGGGCAATACGGTGATTCTCAAACCGTCGGAAGAGACGCCGCTCTGCGGGCAGGCGTACGCAGACGTCCTCAACGAAAAGCTCCCCGCCGACGTACTGATCGTGGTTCAGGGAGCGGACGACCAGGGCAAGCGACTCGTCGACAGTGACGTGGACCTCATCGCCTTCACCGGCTCACGTGAGACCGGCAAACACATCCTTCGTGCGGCCAGTCGGGACCTGAAGCGTGTCATTCTCGAGCTCGGCGGTAAGGATCCGATGATCGTGCTGGAGAGTGCCGACCTCGAGAAGGCGGCACGGTTCGCGGCACATAACAGCTTTCGCAACGCCGGCCAGGTCTGCGTGAGCACGGAGCGGATTTTCGTCCCGGAAGCCATCGCCGACCGCTTCGAGGCCCTCCTGGTGGAGGCCACGGCGTCGATGACACAGGGGGACGGCCTGGACGAAGGTGTCAAAGTCGGCCCCATGGTCAACGAACATCAGCGTAACCACGTCTTGAGCCAGCTGGAGGCTGCGGTCTCAGAAGGCGCCGAGGTTCTGGCCGGCGGATCGGGACATCACGATAACTTCGTCACCCCGACCGTCCTCACGGGTGTCACCGAGGAGATGTCCATCGCGACCGAAGAGACCTTCGGGCCCGTGGCTTGTGTTACCCGGGTCGAGTCCGTAGAGGAGGCGGTCCAAAAGGCCAACGCCACCCACTTCGGACTGGGCGCGGTGGTCTTCGGGGAGGATGGAGAACGGACGACTCAGGTCGCGCGTCAGCTCACGGCAGGGATGATCGGAATCAACAAGGCGGTGGGCGGTGGGGCGGGCACGCCCTGGGTGGGCGCCCGTCAGAGCGGGTTCGGATTCCACAAGTCGAAGGACGGGCACCGCCAGTTTACGCAAACCAGGGTGCTCAGTAAGGCCGTCTGAAACGGGCGGAGTCAGCGAACCGACCGTCCTACATGCAAAAGGCTCTCGAGCCTTCTCAGGATACCGACCGGCAACCCCCTACAGGATGATCGCCAGCGGCACCAGCAACACGTAACCCAGGACCAACAGGATCGGGGCCAAGGTGATGGAGCCCGTCGAGAGGAGCCAGTAGCCGAAGGTGATCGTCACGAAGGCTCCAGCAGCGAACGCGAGGTTGATCCTCGAGAACTGGAGGGACGCCTTGCTCACCGCCCCTCTGCCGCTGGTTTTGTCTTTCTTGTTCATGGCCCGGATCCTATTCTAGAGACTTATGCCGGTCAACCGACTGGTATGGTGCCCCACACGGAATCGCTGCTGAGAAGTACGGCCGTCACAGGCCGAGTCGTTCCACGTACCGAGTGAGGCGGGACCGCGAGATCCCGAGAAGTGAGGCGGCTTCCGTCTTGTTGCCCTCCGTCTTCTCCAGAACACGCCGGATCTGTGACTCGATCGCTCCGTCGAGGGTCAGATCACCCTCGGGCATCCCACCCGACCCCTTCGAGGACGCACTCTTGGCTGCCTGGAACCCCAGCGTGAGATGCTCGGGGCCTATCAACGGGCCCCGGGCTACGATGGCTGCACGGATCAACGCGTTCTCGAGTTCGCGCACGTTCCCGGGCCATTCGTACTCCTGCAGAACGGCCATCGCCTCTTGGGAAATCGCCCGCACCGTGGCTCCCGTCTCGAGGCGGATACGCCCAAGAAGATGTCGGGCGAGAAGGGGGATGTCGTCCTTCCTTTCCCGCAGGGTCGGGACGTGGATCTCGACGACCCGCAGACGGAAGTACAGATCCTCACGGAAGCCACCCTCGGACACGAGCTCTTCCATGGGTTGATGCGTAGCGGCCACGACACGCGCCTCGGTCGTCCTGGGTTGTTCACCCCCCACCGGATAGAATTGACGCTCCTGGAGCACACGAAGGAGCTTGGACTGAAAGTCCGGGGAGGTGTCCCCGATTTCGTCGAGGAAGATCGTGCCCTGGCCCGCGAGCTCGAAGTACCCCTTTTTCCCGCCCACCGCCCCCGTGAATGCCCCTCGTACGTGCCCGAAGAGCTCCGATTCCAACAGCGTATCGGTGAGTGCGGTGCAGTTGACGGCGATAAACGGCTCATCCGAGTGGATCGAGTGATCATGTACCGCCCGGGCGACCATCTCCTTCCCCGTCCCCGTATCTCCCCTGATCAGGACGGTCGCGCGATTGCGGGAAAGAACCCCGATCATCTTGTAGATCTCGACCATCTTGGGATCTCGGCCAACCACCGTCCGGGCCCCCGTGTCGGGTTCGCCAGCGTCGTCCTCTTCGCCTTGCGCCTCCCGTTGCTCCGCCGCCGCGGCTCGGTTGATCTCCTGATCGCTCAGGCAACGATCTATGACGGCCACGAGTTCCTTCAGGCCCACCGGTTTGACGAGGTAGTCGAAGGCACCGGACTTCATGGCCTCCACGGCGGACGTCATGGTGTCGTGTCCGGTCATGACAATCACGTCGACGTCGTCCATGGATTCCCGGATCCGGGTCAGGAGCTCCAGCCCCGTCATCCCGTCCATACGTACATCGGTGACGACCAACGCCGGATCGAACGCGCTGACCTTGGCCAGCGCGACCTCGGCACTCTCCGCTTCGTCTACTTCGTGACCCGAATACTCGAGCTTTTCTCGAAACACGGATCGGAGGTCGGCGTCGTCGTCGACCAGGAGGATGCGAGACACGTTGGGTCCTCTAGGAGGGTGATCGGACAAGGGGGCACGATTTCAGCAGCGCGCTGCCAACTCTTACTCCGATCCATCCGGGTCGGGTCCAGAATCATCGTTTTGTAGACCGTCGTGGGTCAGCCAGAAGCGGGGCCGATCCGCGATGTCGGCCGCTCTGAGTCGAGCCATCCGGTCCCGCCGTGCCCGCCTTCGAACCCCGGCCATGGCGACGAGCATCAGGCTCAGAAACATCCAAAACACCGCCGAGTGCGAGAGGACGAAGAGCCACCCGTAGCGATCTTTGACGTAGCGCCGCCAGCCCTCCTCGAATTGGGCCGTCGTGATCCCGAACGTGGCACGAAAAGCACGGTCGAAGTTCCCAAGCTCCTTCCACCTTCTGAGCAGCACCTCGAGTGCCCGCGGGCCACTCTGCACGACCAGGTATTCCACGGTGGTGGCGGACAGAAGGTACGCGGTGCGAGCCCGCGCCTCGTCTCGTGGCCACGAAAAAGTAAGAGAGTCGAGCGAGCTCCCCCCTCGGGCCAACGCTATCCGAAGCTTCCAGCCCTCACCCCAATCCCACCCTCCGCTCGCCCACTGGGCGTATCCTTCGGAGAACCAGCGGGGCACGCGGAGTCCCTCCAGATACTGGTGCAGACCGATATGAGCCCACTCGTGGCGCAGGAGACGTAGGTCACTCCAGCCCGTGCCCCGTGCCGACGTGTACGCCGGAATGATAATGGTCGACAGTGCCGGAAGAGCGACACCCGCACCCCAATCCGGAGCGGCTCCCCCGGTGAGGCGAACGAACTCGGCTTCATCAGGGGCCAGGACGACGAGCACGCCGCTCGGTACCTCGGGGGGTAGGCCCGGCAGTGGCGCGGCGTCCTCCAGAGTGCTGAGCACTCGGACTGCCTTGATCGAATCGGCGGAGATGAAGGAAACGGCGGCCCGCACCCCGGCCAGGTAGCGGCCGTCCGCGAGACTCAGCCCGGCGGCATCCTGCCCAAGTGCACCCGTCGGCGCGGGGGCAGCGGCAGTGGTCGCGTCCTGGGCGCCTCCGCCCAGCCCTGGGGGGTTCGGGTCCTGTCCGGCCGAGCCCTGGCCGATCGCCAGAATCATGGCCAGGACAGCTGGAATCACGTCGCCGCCGTGTCTCCGAGCTGGTCGACCTTGGTTCGGAGAGCCGAGTTGTCGGGGTTCAGCTCCAAGGCTCGACGCCAGAGCGCCGCCCCGGCCTCGGCATTGGAGTTCTCGAGGGCGATGGCTCCGAGCTTGATGAAAACGTCCTCTCCGAGACGGGGGTCCTCCGTCACGGCCGACTGATAATGCTGGGCGGCCTGAGCCTTGTCTCCGCGGCCAAGGGCTTGGTCCCCGAGGGCCTTGAAGGCCTGGGCGGGAGGAGAGTCACCCTTGATGGCTCTTTCGTAGTAGGCGGTCGCCGCCTCGCCGTCCCCCCGATGTTCCAACACTGCTCCGGCATTCACCAGGATCGCCCCATTCTCCGGATACTGCTTGAGCCCTTCTTCACCGATCTCCAAAGCGCGGCCCATGTCCCCTGCGAGTCCCGCGGCCAGAATAGAAAACGCGTAAAACATCGGCAGCGGTTTCTCCGATCCGAGCTTGTCCTGGTAGGCCTTGAGTGAGCCCATCGCAGCCGCGCTGTCCCCGGATTTCATTTGGACGATGCCTCGGGCCAGCGTAAGACCGGCGTCGTCCGGGTCGAGTTTCTCGGCATCGGCCAGGGTTGAGAGCGCCTCCGCGTACTCGCCCATACGTTCGTACGCCAAAGAGCGGTTCCGGAGCACGGCGTACGTGGGCTTCGTCGTCTCGTCCATCCCGTCGAAGTGAACGATGGCCTCGTGGGCCTTACCCTGTCTCAAGCTGATGAGTGCCAGGTGAGCCCGGGCTTCCGCGTGTGTCGGATCAACCTCGAGAGCCTTGCGAAGCTCGCGGTTCGCATCGTCCATCATCCCCGACTTGTAGGCGCCCAGCCCGGCTTTGAGGTGCTCCTCCAACGATCCTTCGGCCTCGCCTTCCGCGACGCGCTTGGCAACCTGAACGGCAAAGCCGGCTTGGATCAAGCCGTACAGCGCCTTTCCGGTGTCGAATTCTATGAGTCCGGAAACGGTGACCAAATCCATGACCGAGCGCTCCCCGTCTATCAGGGGGATGATCTGCTTCTGATCGTCCGTGAGTTCGAGGCCCTCCTCTTGCAGGGGGTCTCGTTCCAACGCGAAGACGAGATCCATGGAGGTGATCTTCTTTTCGACCACGCTCCACTCGTCCACCCGGCGCGCGCCCTCCATGAGGAGGCCATCGATGCTGAGCGAAACGCGAAACAGACCCTCTTCAGGCATGACGTCCGGGTCGAACTGAAAATTCCCTTCATCCCACTGAAAAATGGAGTAGACCGCCTCTTCGATCTGCACGGCGATGTATTCCTCCAGCTTCTCTTGCGTCAAGCTGCCCAGCCCGACGAGCACCTCCCCTAATCTCGCTCTCGTGCCTGACGCCTGCTGCTCCACAGCCACCGAAAGTTGATCCCGGGTGATGACCTGGTGGGTGACGAGAATATCTCCGAGCCGGTCCAGCCGGTTCTCGACGGTGGCGTAGATGACCCTCCCATCCTCGAAGTAGACGGACCCGGAGTTCCCGTGGACCGTGAGGGTCAAACACCCGGTTTTCCCGCCCATGCCCAGCAGCTGCGAGATATCGGCCAGACTGACGTCGGTGAGTGCTCCTTGGAGTGCCATGACGTGTTATGCCAACTCCGTAAGCTCGACGATACGTTCTTCGATCACCTGCCAGTCCCACACCACGTTTTCCTTGGAGGGACTCCAAGCCGAACTCGTCCCAGCCACTTCAGGCGCGTCCGGCACTGCAGGTGCTTCCGGCACCTCGGGCGCGTCCGGCACTGCGGGCGCTGCCGCTGCTTCCGCCACCTCTGCCGGCGGGGTCGCCTCTGCGGCTGGAGCAGCCTCTGCGGCTGGAGCAGCCTTTTCGGCCGGAGTAGCCTCGGTCGCAGAGTCGTCGACCGTGGGCATGAGGCCAGCACGGTCGCCGGTCTCGAACTCCTCGATCGGGGGGATAACGGTGTCGGACACCGAGGTCCGCATGAATCCGCCCCAGAGATCGTCATCTTGAATAAACTCGGGTGGCGCCTCTTCCAGGTTCAGAACGCCTGCGCCCTTAGGCAGATTTTTGCCCAACGCTTCCACCACGAGGCCCATCTCGAAGCGCGTCCTCAACCTCTCGTCGATGTTGTCGATCCCCGAGGGCGCCCGGTCCGCCGCGATCAAAATTTTCGTGCCTTTGCGCCTCGAGGCCTCGAGGAGATGGAACAGCTCGTCCTTGGCACGTTCTGTCCCGGAAATCAACTCGGCGTCGTAAAGGGCCAGGAGGTCCACATCCCACCAGCGCTCTCGCCACGCCCCGGCCACTCCGTCCGCCAAGGCTCGAATGTAGTCCTCCGCGAATTCCGCGGCGGAAACGATGGCGATGTTCAGAAGCGGATGTTTTCCCCGGAACGTTCGCGCTGTCGCCGCAACAATCGCTAACGGATTCTCACGGTTCCCACTCCATACGTAGAGGGGGTTGTACTCCGGATGGTCCTCGGTGACGAGCTGACCGGCCGCCTTGATCAAGACTTCATCGAAGTTCGACCCGAGGTCGTCCAGCCAAGGACCTTCCCCGATGCGAAGGAAGGGCCTGACCCGCTCCAGGGCAGAGGCGAGCAGTGAGGCCGCTTCACCCAAACGCTCGGGATCCTTGAGCACACCGACCGCGGCCTCCGGCCAGGGATTGCCGGCGCTGGCAAGGGATTTTTCCACTTCACGGAGTTGTGCTATATCTCTACGGAATTGGTCGACAACCTGCTGGGGGTCCGCGGGAGGCTCGCTGGATTCGAGTATTCGGCGTAGGCGTGTGCCCGAGTACCCGTCCTTCTCGAAGATCTCCGCCGTTTGTTGGAGCAACCTCCTCCAGGGCTCCTCCTCCCGCCCCACTCTTTGTGCCACCGTCTGGGAGAGCTCCTCCATGAACGAGCCGAACTCATCGAGGAGCTGCTGGCCGGCGATCGGGCCCTCGCTCGGCCGCTCTTCCTGAAGGCCCGCCAGAGCCTCGATCTCGTCCGCTTTCACCTGGCGGCCCTCCAATTCCTGGACGGCGAGAATCTTGTTCAGCGCACCCGCCAACGTGCGAATGCTGGTGAAGGCGTGTTTTGCGAGCGCTTCGGCGACGCCCGGTTCAAACGTCTGACCCCGCTCCTCGGCCTTCCTACGGAGGATGGCGACTTTGGTCTCGTACTCCGGCACGGCGATGTCGACGATCAACCCGCCCGAGAAGCGCGTGAGCAGGCGCTCGTCCAGCCCGTCGATCTCGGCGGGCGGGCGGTCACTGGCAAGGACGACCTGCCCCCCGGATTTACTCATTCCGTCGAGAAGCCTGAGAAGGATCTCCTGAGCTTCTTTTTGCCCGGTAAAGAACTGGACGTCGTCGAGGAGCAGGATGTGGAGTTGCCCATACCGCTCTCGGAATTCCTCCTCCGACCCGGCCTGGATGGCCTGCGTGAGCTCGCTGAGGAAGCTCTCGACTGTCACGTACGCGACGCTGAACCCAGGATGCATCCGGGCGGCATGGTGGGCGATCGAATTGAGGATGTGAGACTTCCCCAGACCCGACGACGAATAGATGAAAAGAGGGTTGTAGGACGTGCCTGGCGCGTCAGATACGCGTCGTGCCGCCGCCGCCGCGAGCCGGTTGGCCGGTCCCACGACAAAACTCTCGAACGTAAATTTCGGATCCAGATCCGACGCTACCACAGCTCTGCACCAACCTCCGTCATGATACGCAGTCTTTTCGTGCCCATTCGGCACACGTCTGTAAGTCCGCTGGGAGAGGAAGCTCAAATCGCATCAACTCTCCACTCACCGGATGCTCGAAGGAGAGCCGCCACGAGTGAAGGAACTGCCGCTCTACCTTTTGGCTCAGCGTTCTTGCCCACTGCCGAGCTTTGCCGCCCATCCCGCGCTCCCAGCCTACACCATACACGGTATCCCCAACCACGGGATGTCCAATATGCGCCAAGTGAACCCGAATCTGATGGGTTCGCCCCGTGCCCAACGCCACCCGTAACAACTCGGCGCCGATCCAACGTTCCACGACCCGAAAACGCGTCACGGCGCGGCGCCCCTTCTCTACCACCGCCATACGCCGCCGCTCCACCGGATCACGTCCGATAGGCGCATTAACCTCAAGGGGTGATTCAGAAAGATGCCCCCAGGACGCTGCAATATAAAGACGTTTAACTTCACGCCGTTGAAGCGCTTCGGAAAGACCGCGATGTGCCCTGTCGCTTTTGGCCACTACCATGAGTCCCGACGTATAACGGTCCAAACGGTGCACGATTCCGGGCCGCAGCTTGCCTCCAATCCCCGACAGATCGTCCGTATGCGCCAGCAGCGCATTGACCAAGGTCCCGGTGGGATGCCCGGGTGCCGGATGAGTGACCATACCCGAAGGCTTGTTCACGACCAGGAGCGAAGGATCCTCGAACAGGACGTCCAACGCGAGATCCTCCGGCTGGGCCTCCAGCTTCTCCGGTGGGGGAACCCGCACCTCGATCTTCTGCCCCGCCTCGAGTCGATCGGCCTTTCCTGCCACCTGACCATCGACCCGTATCCTACCCTCCGCCACGAGGGCCTGCACACGGGTCCGGGAGAGGTCCGAATTCCCCGCAACGTAGACGTCGAGCCGATCCCCGGCATGACGGACGGTGAGGATCTCCACCCGCTCCTTGATCTCCTTCAATCGTGAGCTCCGGCGCCGGCCGGATCAGCCGACGGGCCGTCCGCTACCTGCCGACTGAGCGCAATCACGACGGCCATGTCATCAATCGTAACGTTCTGGACGGCGTCGTAGCCATCCACGGTGTCCTGGCCGTCATTAATCTCGAATTGAAGTGCCAGAGTCTCATCACAAATAAAATCCTGGTGGTCATCCGCCGCCCCTCTGATAGGCTCCGGACCGTACACAGCAAGCCGAATCCTGTCCGTGATGGCCAAGCCCGACTCCTTGCGCAGCCGTTGAATGCGGTTGACCAACTCGCGCGCCGTTCCCTCTGCCTTCAACGCTTCATCCAGGGTCGGGTCGAGAGCAGCCGTGTACCCGTTCTCGGATCGCACCACCAGCTCACCCTTGGACTCCTCTTCGACCGTCAGAGCCTCGGGGCCGAGCACAGTGGTGCGACCCGCGACTTCGATGGAGACCGGATCGCCCGCCTTGTAGGCCTGTAGCTCTGCTTCGGAGAGTGCCCGAATCGCGGTGGCGGCGAGTTCCGTTTGCTTACCGAAGTTCGGGCCCAAAGCCTTATAATTCGGCTTCGCGACCAACGTAATCAGGCCATCTGCGGAAGCCAGGAAATCCACAGCCTTGACGTTGAGCTCGTCCTGGAGGAGACCCAACACCTCCTTGCGAATCTCCAACCCCTCGGGAACGACGGCGAATAACCGCTTGAGCGGTTGACGCACCCGAATCTTAACCTCCTCTCGGGCCGCTCGGCCAAGAGATACCAGCGCCCGCACCGCTTCGACTTCCCGCTCGAGGGATTCATCACGACCCGCCGGCCCTTCCACCGAGCCGTCCGCAGAGCCTTTCCCCGGAAACGCCTCGAGATGAACGCTCTTCCCAGTGAGTCCGCGGTGGATCCAGTCGGCAACGAAGGGCGTCACGGGCGCCGAGAGGAGGCAAACGGTGCGCAGCGCCTCCCACAGTGTTCTGAACGCAGCACGAGTGTCATCGTCGTCCGTATTTCCCCAGAACCTGCGTCGCGACCGCCGGACATACCAATTGGATAGCTCCTCACTGACGAATTCGCCCAGAATCCGGTAGGCTCGGGTGAGCTGATAGGCGTTCAACTCCGAGCGCACCTCCGTCACCACCGAACTCAGCCTGGAAATCAGCCAGCGGTCGAGCAGGTTTCGGTCCTGGGGCGCCGGATCGGCCTCGGAGGGCGACCAGTCTTCGGCGTTGGCGTAGAGCGTGAAGAAGCGGTACGTGTTGCAGAGCGTATCCAGAAACTTCCGCGACGCCTTCTGGACGGCCGCGGGATCATACCGTTTCGGTACCCACGGGTTGCTCGACGTGATCAGGTACCAACGGATAGCGTCGGCTCCATGATCAGCGATGGCGTCCCACGGATTCACCGTGTTCCCGCTCGATTTCGACATCTTCTGGCCCTCGGCATCGAGGATCAGATTGTTCACAACCACGTTTCGGAACGGTGGGCCCTTGCCCAGCATCGTCGCGATGGCCAGGAGGGAGTAGAACCATCCCCGCGTCTGATCGAGGCCTTCGCAAATGAAGTCGGCCGGAAAGTGCCGCTCGAAGTCGTCCTTACCCTCGAAAGGGTAGTGCCACTGTGCGTACGGCATCGCACCCGAGTCGAACCAGGCGTCGATGACTTCTGGCACCCGCCTCATGGTTCCGGCACACTCCTTACAATTCCACGTGTGCTCATCGATGTAGGGACGGTGAGGGTCGAAGTCGTCTCCCAGCGGCCCGGTGTTCGACGCCAACTCGTCGAAGCTCCCGATCCACTCCAGATGCTCCGGCTCTTGATCACACACCCACACCGGGAGCGGCGTACCCCAGTACCGATCCCGAGAAAGCGCCCAGTCGACGTTGCCTTTGAGCCACTCACCCATTCGGCCCTCCCCGACTTCCGGCGGGAACCAGTTGGCAGCACTATTGTGGGCCAACATCTGCTCCTTGAGGGTGGAGGTGGCGGCGAACCACGAATCCCTTGCGATGTAGATGAGCGGAGATTCGCAGCGCCAGCAGTGTGGGTAGGAGTGAACCGCGGTGCCGAACCGGAAGAGATTCCCGCGCTTTTCGAGCTCCTCAACCAGCACCGGATCCGCGTCCTTCACGAATACGCCCGCCACCAATTCAGTCCCTTCGACGAACAATCCTGCATCGTCGACAGGCCGAAGCATGGGCAAATCGTGCCTCTGTCCTGCGGCGTAGTCGTCCGACCCGAAGGCCGGTGCGATGTGAACGATTCCGGTACCGTCTTCGGCGCTGACGAAATCTTCGGTGACCACCGTCCAGCCGTTCCCAGGATCATCCGGCGCGGGCACGACTTCGAGCGGCCGGGCGTAACGAGTGCCTGCCAGCTCGGATCCCTTATATCGGCGGACAACCTCGAATCCGTCCGCCAGAACAGCTTCGAGACGCTCTTCCGCCAATACCAGACGCCGTCCCTCATATTGAACGTCTACGTATGTGAGATCCGGATGCACGGCCAGGCCCGTGTTGGAAGGGACCGTCCACGGCGTCGTCGTCCAGACCAGAAAAGCGCGCTCCTCGGGGTCCGGCTTGCCCTCGTTCGTCAGCCAGGAGCACACGAAGTGGAGAGAGGAATCCTCGATGTCACGGTACCCCAACGCAACCTCGTGGGAACTGAGCCCGGTCCCGCACCGTGGACAGTACGGGACGTTCTTGTGCCCTCGGTATAAGAGACCCCGATCAGCGAGTTCCTTGAGAATCCACCATACGCTCTCCACGTAGTCGAGGTCGAGAGTGGCGTACGGGCGCGAGTAGTCCAGCCAATAACCGATACGTTCGGAGAGGGCTTCCCACTCTTCTTTGTACGTAAAAACCGAGTCGCGGCACGCCGCGTTGAACTCCGCGATGCCGAAAGCCTCGATTTCGGGCTTGCCGGAAATCCCCAGTCTTTTTTCGGCCTCGATCTCGACGGGCAACCCATGGGTGTCCCAGCCGGCGATGCGCGTAACACTTCGCCCCTCCATCGTCCGGTGCCGGCACACCAGATCCTTGATGGTACGGCCGATGACGTGGTGCAGTCCCGGGTGGCCATTCGCGGTAGGCGGACCTTCGAAAAAAACGAACGGCTCACCGGATTCGGTGGCCTCCAGTGTCTGGCGAAAAAGGTCCTCGTCCTGCCAGCGGGCCAGTGTCTCCTCTTCGAGCGTAATCAGTTTGTCGGGGATTTCCGGATATCGCATCAAGTCATTCCCGCACCGTCACTCGGCGTCCTCATCCTTCCGATCCGTCACGATGGAAGAGAGCCACAGCGAGTCATCACCCTCCTTACCGCTCTCCGCCTTACGGGCGTCCGATCCGGTACCAGAGGGTGCAGGGTCCACCGCCCGCTCTGCGCGTCGCTCGTTCTGGGGGCCGGCATCTTCCTTGTCGTCGTTCTTATCGGCGGCTTCGTGGTCGTTTTTACCTTCGGCTTCGTGGTCGTTCTTACCTTGGTTCTTGGCCGGCCTACTCCCTCGGCCAAGGTCGAGGTCCAGCGTGACGTCTTCAAGTGGGGCCCGGCCAAATTCGACCTCGACCGTGTCCAGCTCACGCTCCAGGAGGGTCCGAAAAGCCTTCAGGAACCGTTCACGCTTGCGCTCCAGTTCCTGCAGAGTACCACGGTGCTCGGCGAGGAGCTTCTCGGATTCCCCTATCATGAGGTCGACGCGCCCTTGTGCCTCCCGTTCCAGGAGCTTCGCTTCCCGGCTGGCCTGCTTTTTCACATCCTGGCGGAGCTCCTGCGCGGTCACCAACGCGTCCTGAATCGCCTGTTCCCGCCCTTGGTGCGAGACGACCTTCTCCTCCAGTCCCTCTATCATCCCCCGGAAGGCGAGATTCTCCTTGACCAACACCTCCATCCGCTCGGCAACCAACTCGAGGAAGGTGTCGACCTCCTGCGGGTCGTAACCCCGAAGCCCTTTGCCGAAATCCCCCCGCTTCTTGCGGACATCCAACGGCGTGATATCAATCATGGTTCGTTCGTTTCCCGAAAAGAGCCGTGCCGATCCGAATCATTGTGCTGCCCTCCTCGATGGCGATCTCGAAGTCGTTCGTCATACCCATTGAGAGATGGTCCCCACAATACCCCTCGAACGCCCGAAGCTCCTCATGAAGGATCCGGACCCCCTCAAATGTACGCCGAAGTGTCGCCTCGTCTGATGTGAACGGAGCCATCGTCATGAGGCCCCGCACTTCCACGCCCGGCAAGGCAAGCACGCTCAGAACCTCGTCTTCGAGGTCGCCGCCCTGAAACCCGGCCTTGCTCTCCTCCCCGGACGTGTTCACCTGCACCAAGACGGGAACAACCTCACCCGCCTCCACTGCGGCCTTCGAAAGCCGCTCGGCAAGCCGGACCGAATCGATCGAGTGGACCAGGTCGGCTATTCCAACGAGACGCGGCGCTTTCCTCCGCTGCACATGCCCGATCATATGCCACTGAGCCCGCCCGTCTTCCACTGACGCGCGCTTCCATGCGAGCTCCTCCGTTCTATTCTCCCCAAGGTCGAACAAACCATGGGAAAGTGCCGCTCGAACAGCCTCGATAGGATGTGCTTTGGTCACCGCCACCAAAGTGACCTCGTCCGAGGCCCGACCGCTCCGCCCCGCCGCGCGGGAAATCCGGTCCTGGATCTCCGGCAGCGATGCCGTGACCCGCTCATCGTACGTCGAGGTGATCATTTTAAGCCATTGATAAGGTACAACGGTACTGGTCGAAAAAAACGACCCCGCCGGCCACGCCGGCGGGGTCGTCTTAAAAGAACCGTCGGGCCAGTTAGTTTGCGACCTCGAAAGTAATCGGAAGCTGAATCCAAACCTCGACGATTGTTTCCCGGTTCAGAGCCGGAGAAAATCTGAAGATGTTCGCGACCTCGAGAGCCGCCTCGTTCAACTGCGTGTGAGGCGAAGGTACAGAGACTCTGCTGTCCAGCACCCTGCCCTCTGTCGAAATGAAGAACCAAACTTCCACCGTCCCACCGATTCCGTTATCCCGAAGAATGGAAGGATACATCCTCGTCAGGGCTCGTACGATTTCGGGCCTGTTCAGGATCTCCGGCACCACGGTCATCGGCGTGAACCTCGGGGCGGCTGATAGATCCGACCTTCCGTCGTCCGTGGGCGGAGGAGGCAAGTCGTCGACCGGATTATCCGCGAACGTAGTCGGAGCGATCGTGATATCGTCATCGATTTCCGTCAGGGCCATCACCGGTGTCGCGGGGCGGGAAATCGCTTCGGGCGGCGGCGGGATCTCAATTTCCGGCGGAAGCTCGATCACCTCCAGCTCTTCGGACGCGAACGAAACGTCGTCAGCCGTCTGCGTCGGCCAGAACTGAAAGAGCATGAAGTGGAAGACCGTCGCTGTAATCATGGATCCCCAAAACCACGATCCGAAGGACCTCTTGAATCGGTCGTTCTCCGTCTCGAGGTTGAGGGACAGCCGCTCAGCGGGAATAGCTTGTGCGTTCATCTTCGCTCCCTTGCCATACGTTGCTCCAACTCCGTAGCGAATACGACCCTCACCACCCCGGCAGCCACCAACTGCTTCTGAAGCAGGTCAATCGTGGTGTACTGCACCTCCCTATCCCCTCGGATCGAAATCACCAACGCTCGATCCGTGCTCACATAAAGCGGGCCCACCACAGCAGAGATCTCACCCATTTCATAGGGCCGGTCGTTGATGAAGATGCTCCCGTCTCGCTGTATCCAGATGTTGAGAATGTCCTTCAGTTTCGCATCGATCTTCTGGGTGGCCTCCGCCTGCGGCCATACGAGGTCGACTTTCCGGTCCTTCTGGAAAACGGTGGTCACCATGAAGAAGATGAGGAGCAAGAAAGCGATATCGGCCATCGAGGAGTCCGGCACCTTCGAAGACGCCTGGGACTTCCGTGAGAATCCCCCCCCCTTGATCGGCATGGCCTAACCCTCGAAGAGTTGAAGGGAGATACGTTCGGCATTCGCCGTGTGCAGCGCATCCAGCACGTCTATCATGAACCTGTAGGGTGTCGGTCCATGGGTCTTTACCGCGGCGATGAGATTGGGGTTTTCGCTCACATCCTGCCGCCAAATACCTTCGATGTCGTTGGGTGACACCGTCTGGACCTGCGGGCTTTCGCCACGCTTCACGTCGACGAGCCCATCCGGTCGAATGATGATGTGAAGGATGTTCCGCGGACTGATCTCGATCTCCCCTCCCTCCTCGGGAAGGACGATCGCGAGCCCCTTGTTCTTCGGGAACGTCGTTGTCACCAGAAAGAAGATCAGAAGCAGGAACGCGATGTCCGCCATCGACGCGGATGGCACCTCGTCGTTGACCTTCGATTTTTTCTTGTCCAGTATGGCCATGCTGCAGCCCTCGTAAGTGTGCCCAAGTACCGGCTATCGGCCGGTAAAGTTCCTAAAATCAGCCATCATGCGACTCGCCGGCGCCCGAATCTTCGGTCGGGACGTCCGCCACCGAGGCGGCGCCCGTAGCCCCGGCCACGGCCAGAGACTCGTTCAATCTCAGCGTATAAGCCAAATCCAGAACCTTCTGCGCACCTTGCTCCATGTCGAGGATCAGGCTGTCGATGCGCGTAACGAAGAAGTTGTACCCCATATTGACGGGAATCGCGATCAAGAGCCCGGTCGCCGTTGTCAGCAACGCCACCTTGATCCCCCCCGCAACGAGCGTGGCGTCGACGTCCCCGGCGGCCTCGATGGAGGCGAACGCGATAATCATTCCGATGACGGTGCCGAGAAAGCCCATGAGCGGCGCAACGTTGGCCACCGTGGCCAAAATGACGAGGCCCCGCTCCAGGAATCCGAGCTCGATCGTCCCCGTTGTGCGAATGGCGGAAGCCAACTCCCTCTCGCCTATTTCCTCATTCGCGAGACGGCGCAGTCCAGCCACAAGGATCGCGGCCGTCGGGCCGGGATGCGCCGCCGCGAGCTCAGCGGCCTCCGCCAAGCGGCCGGCGGAAGCGGCCTCCTCGACCTGGGCCAGCACTTCCTTCGTGCTCGCTTGCGCGACGTACAAACTCCAAGACTTGGCTATGATCACACCTAGTGCTATCAGCGAGCACAGCACGAGTGGATACATCATGAACCCGCCATCGGAAAACAACGACAGAAGGTGATATTGGCTGGCGTCCAAACGCCGCTCCTTTGCAAAACAGCCCTGTGGCCACCGACGGTTCGGTGACCCCTATCGTAGAAGTCGCGGCAATGTACCGTGCCGGGCTGAAAATTCCTAGTGCGCGCCGAAGGTTGGTCCGATCACCCCTTGAGGAGCGCCGTAGTCACGCGAGGGCGGGGGGAGCCGCAAGAGCGGTGGATCGCTCCGGCATCGTGCCACCGAGAACTTCCCGGAGGCGGGCCGCGTCGACATCCCGCTCGAGGCGGCCGTGCAACGCGACCGAGATCTTTCCCGTTTCTTCACTGACCACGATGACCAGGGCATCGGTCTCCTCGCTGAGGCCGATCGCCGCCCGATGCCGCGTGCCCAGCGTTTTGTCGGTGACCGGATGCTGCGTCAACGGTAGAATCGCACCCGCGGCCCGAATTTCACCTCCCACGATGATCACCGCACCATCGTGGAGGGGTGTTCCGGGCGTAAAAATCGTCTGGAGCATGGCCGCCGAGACGCCTACTCGCTCCCGGCTACCCGTGTGTGCGTATTCATCCAGCCCCACGTCCTGCTCGAGGACGATGATCGCTCCCGTCTTCTTTCGGGCGAGCTCTTCCACCCCGTGCACGATCTCGTCGATGAGCTGGTTTTCCGGCATCGGGTTCACGATGCGCAGCAGGCGGCTCCGACCCAGACGGGTGAGTGCCGTTCTGAGCTCCGGCTGAAAGACCACGAGCGCCGCAATCACGCCGTATTGGAGGAGGTATTCGAGCAAGGTCTCGATGAGCGTCAGTTCCAGGACCTGAGAGAGCAGATAGGCCGCCGCGATGACGAGGACCCCGATCAGAATCTGCATCGCTCGGGTCCGCTGGATGATGAGAAGGACTCGAAACAGCAGGAAGGCCACGATGAGGATCTGTAGGAAGTCCCGCCACGTCGGACGGAAGAACTGGAGCTCGGACCAGAGCTGACTCATCAACTCAACTCGACGGGTCCGCCTCCGGGTCCTCGGCGCTCAGTTGCACCGCGGGAGTGCGCACCTTACCGGGGCTCGTCTCTTCATCGCCCGACCGCTCGTCACCGGCGTTCACAGCTGTCGGTACCTCCGTCTGTGCGTCCGCCTCATCCTCCGACGCGACGTCCAGCTCCTTCAACTCCCCCAGCTCCTTCGACTCCGCTTCCGCCCCATCTGAGCGCGGCTCTCCGCTGTCCTCGGAACCCTCTTCCACCTCCGAGCCGTGGTCTGCCTCTTTGCCGTTGCTCGTCGCAAGCGGCGGAAGCTCCTCGTCGACGTCCAGCAGGCCGATCTCGACGGAATCCAGGCTCTCCCGATCGAGCAGCGCTTGTGCGATGCGCTCGAGGAGATCCCCGTGCTCCGTAACGATCGAGCGGGCGCGCTCTTGGGCCTCGTCCAACACACGTTTGATCTCTTGATCCACCTGATTGGCGGTGTGCTCCGAAATCTCCCGGCGCTGAACCAGCTCCCGGCCCAGGAAGATCTCCTGGTCGGCCTGACCGATCGCCATGAGCCCGATGACGTCGGACATACCGTAGCGAGTCACCATCTGCCTCGCCATGGCGGTGGCCCTCTCGATGTCGTTCCCAGCCCCCGTGGTGATCTTCTGGGCGCCGAAGATGATCTCTTCCGCTACGCGTCCCCCGAACAGCATACACAGCTGTCCCTCGAGCCACTCCTTCGTATACGAGTGCCGATCTTCCTGTGGTAGGCTTGCCGTGAGTCCGAGCGCACTGCCCCTGGGTATGATCGTAATCTTGTGCAGCGGGTCGAGTCCCGGCAGCCTGAGCGCGACGACGGCATGCCCGGCTTCGTGATACGCGGTCAGCTTCCGCTCCGAATCGGTCAGAACCAGGCTCCGCCGCTCGGCACCGAGCATGACCTTGTCCTTCGCCTCCTCGAAATGATACATGGCGACCTTGTCGCTGTCGTCGCGAGCCGCGAGGAGAGCGGCCTCGTTACAGATGTTCGCGAGATCCGCGCCGCTCAGCCCAGGCGTGCCCTTGGCCAGGACCTTCAACTCCACGTCCGCGGCGAGCGGTAACTTCTTGGCGTGCACCCGGAGAATACCTTCCCGGCCCCGGACGTCGGGGAAATCCACGATCACCTGCCGATCGAAGCGACCCGGCCTCAGAAGCGCGGGATCGAGCACGTCCGGCCGGTTGGTAGCCGCCAGCAGAATCACACCCTCGTTCGTCTCAAAGCCGTCCATCTCGACCAGGAGCGCGTTCAGCGTCTGCTCGCGCTCGTCGTGGCCGCCACCCAGGCCAGCTCCCCGGTGCCGGCCTACCGCATCGATCTCATCGATGAAGATGATGCAGGGAGCCTGCGCCTTCCCCTGCTCGAAGAGGTCCCGAACCCGGGAAGCGCCCACGCCGACGAACATCTCGACGAAGTCCGAACCCGACATCTGGAAGAACGGCCGGGACGCTTCTCCGGCGACGGCCCGCGCGAGGAGGGTCTTGCCCGTCCCAGGAGGGCCCACCAAGAGGACGCCCTTGGGCAAACGACCGCCGAGCCGCGAGAACCGCTGAGGGTCCTTGAGGAACTCGATGACCTCCACGAGTTCATTTTTGGCCTCATCCGCACCGGCGATGTCCGCGAACGTCACCCCGGGCGATTCGGGGGAGATCAGCTTCGCCTTGGACCGTCCGAACTGAAACGCTCGATTGCCCCCACCCTGGAAGGTCCGCAAAATCCAGATCCAGAACGCGATGAACAGAACCCAGGGTAAGATTCCCACGAGGAGAGAGCCCCACCCCCGCGAATCCAGCTGACCCGAAATCACGACATTGTGCTGCGCCAGGTCTGCGAGTAGCTCCTCGGTGATCTCACCCGGAAGCGTGGTCTTGAAATTCTGGTACTCACGGTTGTCCTCAACACGGGGGGCCCTGAGCTCACCTTCGATCAGCTGGCTCGCGACGACAGTCACCTCCAGGATATTATCGGCGTCGAGTTGCGACCTGAACTCGGTGTACGTGAAATCGATCGCGGCTTCCTCCTGCCCTGTTGTCACCTGGAACAGGAGAACCACCATCAACACGAGCAGCAGCCAAAAGGCCCCGGTCCTGGAGACACGAGTCATCTTGGAGCCGTCGTTCGGAGTTCGGACTGGATCTTGTTCAGCCATATATGGATAACACCTCAAGCGACACCGGAGTTCTCACCGACGTTACAACGTCACTATATAACGTAACGCGGGTAGCGGAAGCTTTCACGGGAGATCCTCCACCGCCTCGTCCTTCCGCAGGACTTTTGGCGACGATACCGACAGCATAAGCGCATCATCCTCGACGCTCGGCAAGAGGAGCGAGGACCGGGCCACGCCCGGAATCCAGAGAACCCGTTCTCTACCGTCCACGACAACCGGGGCCCGCGAACGCTCCTCTACGCCTACGCGTTTCTCGCCGAAGATCTTCTTCAGTTTCTTGGATCCATACGAGCGCCTCATACGATCTCCCGATCTCCATGCACGCAGGGTTACCGGAAATTCGAGGCCCGAAACCGAGAACCTCTCCACCCATGGACTCACGGGACCCTGTCCCAGGGACCAAGTGACCGACCAGTCGCGGCCTCCGATCAAGAAGGCCCCCCGCCCATCCCCCAGACCTTCGATGTCGAAAGTCCGGTCGGCACCCGGATCGGACGTATGGCAGAAGACCAGCCGGTCGAAGGACCGGACCAGACGCACCGTACCGGAAATCGGGTGCTCGTGGCCACTGGCACCGGCGCTAGTAAACGCCAAGGCGGACCGGGTTCCGGCCTCCCCCAGCGTGGCGCCCAGCCGAGCGGCCAGCTCCCGAAGGATCCGAGCACGCACGGCCTCATGTTGGCCCAAGAACTCCACACGTTTGATTTCGATGCGGCCGTCCTCCTCTTCGATCACCAGATCCCGGACCAAATCTTCGAGTATGGATTTCCATGCGGCTTCCTCTCTACGCGCGATGCGCCCAAGGCGGAGAAGGGAGCTCCGCGCGCCGGGGGCGACCGCCGACTCGAGAAGAGGCAGGATTTCGTTTCGGATGACGTTACGAGCGAACCGCGGATCTTCATTGGACGTGTCCACGCGGGGTCGAATACCCACCGCATCCGCGTACTCGGTCAGACGATCCTTCGTGAACGGAAGGAGCGGACGGAGAATCCCCGGGGCTCGCTTCTCCGGAATACCCTCGAGACCATGCAGACCGGTCCCCCGAACGATACGAAACAAGATCGTTTCGGCCTGATCGTCGGCGTGGTGCGCCGTCAGAACCCACCGAGCTCCTAGCGCCTTCCGCTCCCGTTCGAAAAAAGCGTAGCGGGCGCTGCGCGCGTCCTCCTCGCTCGACAAGTGTGTCTCGACCTGGCCAAGTCTGCACTCGAGGCCCCACGCCTCGGCCCACCCACGCACCCAGAGCGCGTCCGCGTCACTCTCGGCGCGCATGCAATGGTCGAGATGGCCCACCACCAGCACGGTGTCGGGCAACCCAGGGGAGAACTTGAGAAGATGGAGCAGAGCCAAGGAATCCACCCCACCGGAAACACCGACCAAAATCCGGTCCCCGGCCGTGAAGAACCCGCGCTGCACCACGTGGTCCGTGAAGTCGCGAGCGAGCCCCATCGAAGCGTTCACTTTAGGTGTTCACACCTGAATCGGGTGAGGAATGTGGCAAACGTCCGGCTTCCCGCTCCAGGACGCGTGAAAGCACGTCTGGCCGGTCCGTCTGGATGCCGTTCACTCCCCACGCGAGGAGACGGCTCATGTCCTGCTCATGGTCCACGACCCAGACATGGACGGCCAGGTTCAGGCGATGCGCTTCGGACACGAAGCGTGGTGTGACTACGCGGATGCCGTTCCACACCTCGGGCACTTGCAGGACGTCGAAGTCGGGCCGGAACCATGCCGTCAGACGGAGGTGTGCAGCGCACCAGAAGCGTCCAATGTCCCGTCGGGAGGCTCCCCACGGCCCCTTGTAACCGCGCACCACCCTACGGTGCCTCTCCACCTCGGCGGCGATCAGTACCCGATCGTGAGCACCGTGCCGCTTGATGATCTCCAGCAGCGGCTGCGCCACCCTCCTGCACTTGGTATCGACATTCAGCCGTGTATGCGGGAACGCCTCGAGCACCTCCTCGAATCGGGGGATGGACACGCCGCGTCCTCGGAAGGACGTCTCACCGGCGAGGTCTCGGAAATGGTATCCCGCATCCAAGGCCGTCAATCGATCCCAGGGCATGTCAGCGACGTTCCCCTCACCGTCACAGGTACGTCCCACCGTCGCATCGTGCATCAGGACCACTTCACCATCGGACGTGAGGCGCGCGTCCGTCTCCAGTACATCGACTCCCCACGTGTGCACGGCAACCCGGAATGACTCCATCGTGTTCTCAGGGGCGACCTTAGCGCCGCCGCGGTGCGCGATGAAGAGCGGGCTACCCGCCAGGTACGGGCAGCCAGGACGAGGCCAGCGAGGCCGCGTCACGGGGCACGGCGTTCAAGACGCCGGCGCGGAGTCCCTGAATCCCTCGGCATCCGCCGGATCCACCCCGTGCAGACGGAACAGCACGACGTCGAGGAGGCGATCCGTGAGGGCGAGGTCCCGCGCCTCCTGCTCGGCATCCCCCTCACCGCCCCCGCCCATTTCGTCCTGAAGGGCCACAACCCGCTGGGCCAGAAACTGCACCAGGTCCTCCACGATCTCGGGCCTCGGATTCGCGGGTGCCAGAGAGTCTGGCATGACCTTTTCCAAGAGAAGACCCTGGATAAACGCGAGAAATCCTGGGAAGGCGAGCTCGGCGAGGGGTTCTCCCTCGACCTGCTCCTCTTCGGTGATGTTTTCCCAGGCGAGTTCGTTGAGATAGAGGTCGGTCGCCGCATTACGCAGGTGGTCCTGCTCGGACTCCGACAGCTCGGGGCCAGTGGCCGGCTCCGGGAGGGCGAGCGGGCGGCCCAATGCGTGCTCCAGCTTTTCTCTTCGCCCCTGGAGTAGGGTCGTTGCCCGATCATTCATGTACCGAACTCCTGGATGACTCAGTTTAGAAGGCCCAGGTCCAGTAGCGGAGGAGGGACTCGAACCCCCGACACGCGGATTATGATTCCGCTGCTCTAACCACCTGAGCTACTCCGCCATACTTTCCAAGCTCTCAAACCTCAAAAGAGTTTCAGGGAGTGTCAATGGAGCCATCCTCCCCTTTCGGGGGTAGGTAGCCAAGGGCGCGCCAATCATGCGTCAGCCACCGTTCACTCTGATTTCGGAGGTGGTGCATCATGGACTGGGGAATCGTGGGGATCGTGTCTGCCGGCATCGGAGCTGTAGCCCTGCTCTCGAGCCTTCGAATCCTGTACGAGTATCAGCGCGGCGTCGTGTTCAGGCTCGGAAGGCTCACGAGCGCCAAGGGACCCGGACTCATTTTCTTGGTCCCGTTCGGGATCGAGCGCATGAAAAGGATGGATCTCAGGATCGTCGCGCTCGACATCCCCCCGCAGGATGCCATCACGAGGGACAACGTCAGCGTGACGGTCAACGCGGTCGTGTATTTCCGCGTCACCGACCCAGCCAAGGCGGTCGTAGAGATCGAAGACTACTACTTCGCGACGAGCCAGCTCGCGCAGACCACGTTGCGCAGTGTCATCGGGCAGTCCGAGTTGGACGAAATTCTGGTCGAACGCGAGCAGATCAACCGGGTGGTCCGCGACATCATCGACCAGGGGACCGATCCGTGGGGCATCGAGGTCACGGCCGTGGAGGTCAAAGACATCGGTCTACCCCAGGAGATGAAGCGAGCGATGGCCAGGCAGGCCGAGGCGGAACGCGAAAGGCGGGGCAAGGTCATCGCCGCCGCCGGAGAGGCGCAAGCGGCCGTCAAGCTGGCCGAAGCTGCCCGCTTGATCCAGGACTACCCTGTGGCCATTCAGTTGCGATACCTCCAGACGGCCGTGGAGATCGCCGCTGAGAACAATTCGACAACCATATTCCCGATCCCCATGGACCTCTTCAAACCGTTCCTGGAAGCCGGTGAGCGGCACAAGGCGTTGCAGGAGGGAGCGGGGTCTCCCAGCGATGGCTCGAAGACACTCGGTACAGAAGGGGCGAATGACGCGTTACCCGCCGGTGCGCCACCCGCCACTGCCGAACAGACGCTACCGCCCGGCATCGACGCGACCATGCTCACGGACGCGGCCAAGGCCCTTCTGGGAATTGGGAGTGGCGGATCCGCATCGGAGAAGGAAGCCGTACCTGCGACCCAGGAGTCTGAGGAGGAAGAGAAGGACTGAGAACGCTGGGAAAACGAGAGGGTGACGAACCCGGCCCCTGGTACTCTCAGGGGCGCTCCGGATCCTGTACCGAGTCCGCTACAGCGTCGATGGGTGCGGCGAAACGGTAGAGGACCTCCCCTTCCCGAATCATCCCGTACTCTTCTCGCGCCAACCGTTCGATGGTCGCGGAGTCCGTGTCCAAAGCCTCCGCCCGAATCCGCAGAGAGTCGTTCACCCGCTCCGACTCGGCGAGCCTCTGCTCCAGTGCGAGATTTTCGGCTCTTACGCGTCGGACCTCGAATACGGAGTACTCTCCACCGAACAAAGCGAAGTAGACGGACAACCCGATCAACGCGGGGAGGATGAGCCGCTTCAAGAACACCGCCCTGGTCGCTTCACGAGGGGCCCTCTTCATCGGGCCCACAGGCTCCTTCCTGGATAGATGGCCGATTCTCCCAAGGCCTCTTCGATTCGGAGCAGCTGATTGTACTTCGCGACACGATCGGTCCGACTGGCGCTACCGGTCTTGATCTGTCCCGCACCGGTCGCCACGGCCAAGTCCGCGATTGCGGTGTCCTCCGTCTCGCCCGACCGGTGGGAGATTACCGACTTGTAGCCCGAGTCGTCAGCCAAGCGGATCGCTTCGAGCGTTTCCGTGAGCGTTCCAATCTGGTTGATCTTGATGAGGATGGCGTTGGCCACGCCGTTGCGCACGCCGCGTTCGAGTTTGGTCACGTTGGTCACGAAGATGTCGTCACCCACGATCTGGGTGCTCGAACCCAACGCGTCGGTGAGCTGCTCCCAGCCCTCCCAATCGTTCTCTCCAAGTGGATCTTCCAAGGACCGAATGGGATACCGGTCGAGCCAATCGGTCCAGAACTCGACCATGCCAGCCGCGTCACGCCGTTCACCCGACGACCACCGAAAGACGTACTCATCTCCATCCATCCACTCGCTCGCGGCAGCGTCGATCGCCAGCACCACGTCGTCTCCGGCGTGGTACCCGGCCCGTTCGATGGCCGTGAGGACGAGCTCCACGGCCTCCTCATTGCTCGAAAGATCGGGAGCGAATCCACCCTCGTCCCCAACGGCCGTGTTGAGCCCCTTCTCGGACAAAACCTTCTTCAGGTGGTGGAAGATCTCTACGCCGCAACGCAGGCCCTCGGAAAACGTGTCGAAGCCTACGGGCATGACCATGAACTCCTGAATATCGACATTGTTCGGCGCGTGAGCGCCTCCGTTCAGGATATTCATCATCGGGACGGGAACAACGTTCGACTGGGCGGTGCCGAGGTAGCGGTATAGGGGCACCTGGTTCTCCTGAGCGGCCGCGCGGGCCGTTGCGAGGGAGACGGCCAAGATCGCGTTGGCCCCGAGCCGCGACTTGTTTGGCGTTCCGTCGAGTTCGATCATCGTGCGGTCGAGATCGAGCTGCTCGCGCGCCTCGAAGCCCCGAACAGCCTGGCTGATTTCAGTGTTGATCGACTCCACCGCGCCGAGGACACCTTTCCCCAAATAACGCCCGGCGTCGCCATCCCGGCGCTCGACCGCCTCGTGCTCGCCCGTCGATGCCCCGCTCGGAACGGCGGCCCGGCCTCGGACACCGGTCTCCAGCAGCACCTCCGCTTCCACCGTCGGGTTTCCGCGTGAGTCCAGAATTTCCCGCCCCTTCACATCTATGATCGCTGACACGCCTTGCTCATTCCTTCCTCATGATGGATTCGATCTCGAAGGCTCCGGAACATCGTCCAATGGTGGTTCTCCCGGTAGGCGGCAGGTCCTTCCTTCTCCGCCCCGCAGCTGGGCAACAGCGTCCCGGACCGTATCACGAAGGCGGTCTCGGTCGGCGTGCTCCATGCCCTCCACCGAAATGGGCTCACCGACGCGAACGACGATGTCTCCGCTGCGGATCCGGAAGGATCCCTTGGCCATGATCCTCCGGCTCCCTACCAACGCGACCGGAACCATGGGGATACCTCCCTCGATCGCTATCACGAACGGGCCCTTCTTGAAGGGCTGCAGCGTCCCGTCGGGGCATCGGGTCCCCTCGGCAAAAAAGACCATGTTGAGGCCCTGCTCCTTGATCTGCAGACCCGCCCGTGTCATGGACTCGATTGCCGAAGCGGCGTTCGAACGGTCGATGGAAATATGGCCGCAGGCGCGCCACGCACGCCCGAAGACCGGAATTCGCTCGAGCTCCTTCTTGGCCGTGAAGTGGGCGTCGATGGGCAAATAACCGGCAAGGGCCCACGCATCGAACCAGGATTCATGGTTGGCGATGATGATGAAGGCCCCGTCGAGCGCCAGATTATCCGCACCCTCAACATGAACGGAGACACCCGCCAACTTGAGTAGGGCCTGAGACCATCGGCGTCCCACCGAATGGCACGATCGGCAAAGCGCCTCCGGGTTCCTGGACGAGGAGAGAAGTAGGATCTTGCCCGCATACCAGAGCGTGAGAAGGCTCCCGACTCCGAGAATCCAAGCCGACCTCAGCACGATCACAGCCTTCTAACCGTCGAGGGAGGAAAAGTGGTCGAACCCCCCTGCACTGTCCTGCCCGTCACCCGCATCAAGGATCTCGACCCCCGTGCCCTCCTCCACATGGCCCACCCGTGTCAGCGCGATCCCGAACCGCTCTTGGAACTCGTCGGCCCGGGGCCCCGTCGCATCCGGTGGTGAGACGAAACAGAGCTCGTAGTCCTCCCCTCCCGACATCGCCAGGGACCGCGCATCCTCGCCGTCGAGATCGGGGTGGACCGGGACGAGCCGGGGGTCGAGTACGATGTGGACACCGGAGGCGGCGGCCAGGTGCCGGGCATCCCCCGCCAAGCCGTCCGAAAGATCGATCATGGCAGGTACGTGAATCTGGTCGGCCAACCAGCGCGCCTCTTTGATCCGGGCCTTGGGCCGAACGAAGGACGCTCGAAGGTTCGGGCTCGGCTCGGCACCCTCCCGCCAAGCGCGCACGGCACCGGCGCTTCCCCCGAGCACGCCTGTGACCCAAAGCTCGTCTCCGGGATGTGCGCCGCTTCGTGTGACGGGGTCCTCGGCCGCCCCTACTACCGTGACGTCGATGACGACCGGCCCGGGAGACGCGGACAGGTCGCCGCCCACCAAAGGCGCACCGAGCTCCATCAACGCCTCCTTGATGCCGTCGCCGAGGTCGGATAGAACCGCCTGGGCCTCCGGCGGGGCGACAGCCAAGGAGATCAACACCGCAACGGGTGTGGCCGCCATCGCAGCCAGATCGCTGGCCGCAGCCGTGACCGCACGCGCGCCTGTCTCCGCAAACGTCACCCAACTCCGGCGAAAATGTACGTCCTCGACCGTCAGATCGGTGCTCATCACCAGCCGCCCCCCATCGAGGACCGCTGCGTCGTCGCCCGCACCCAACCACACGCCCGGTCCACGAGCCCCCCCCCCGCCTCCCCCGGGCCCTACTTCCTTTCGGCCATCCCCGCCCGTGTCGTCCGCCGGGTTCACTTTCGCCAAGAGGTCTCGTATCAGATCAAATTCCCCGGCTAGGGTCATCTCGCAGGGTCCTGATCGAAGATCACGAACGGATGATCGAGATCACTTTCCCCGGGTCCTTCTTCGGTCCATACCGCCGGAAGCTCTTCGATCACGTCCGATGGCGTCAGACTCGGACCCAACGCGGCGCGCGATGCGGCGCGACCCGTCCCGTAAAGAGCGAGCCCACCCGCCTCGCCCGGACTCACTCCTTGGGCCAAGAGGGCGGCGGCCACACCCGCGAGCACGTCCCCCATACCCCCCGCCGCCAAGTCGGACGAGGCCATCGTATCCACAAGACACGTGCCCTCCGGGGGGACCACGATCGACGGAAGGCCCTTGAGCAGGACAACCGCTCCTGTCGTCTTGGCCAAGTCTCGGGCAGCGCCCACCCGGTCCTCCTCGATCCTCTCTCGTGTCGATCCGGCTAGCCGCTCCATCTCACCGAGGTGGGGCGTCACGAGCAGGGGCCGGTCGGCAGCCCACTCCCCCAGGCCGGGACCCCCTCCCGACGACGCCAAGTTGAGCGCGTCGGCGTCGAGAATCGTGGGAAGGCCTTCAGACACCTCGAGAACAGCCGCCAAGAGCGGTCCCGCATCAGTCCCGTTGCCGAGCCCCGGACCCGCGCCCACGGCCTGAGACGCGGCCGCGGCGTCCCGCACCGCGTCGACGTCCTCGGCGGGGACAAAGATCGCCTCGGGAACGGACTCTTGAATGATGGAACGGTTCTCCGACGAAGAAACGACTCTCAGCAGACCCACCCCGGCTCGAAGGGCACCTCGGGCAGCCATCACGGCAGCCCCCGCCATCCCAGGACAGCCCGCCACCAGGAGAAGGGCCCCCACACTGTTCTTGTGGGCGTCGGGTTCCCGCCTCGGCCAGTTCTCAGCGGCCCACGCCGGCGTGGTGGCGACGGCGCCGAAGCCCCCCTCCGGTACGGGTGGAAAGCCGATCTCCACCGCTATCAAACGTCCGACCCTCGACCGCCCGGGTTGCAGCAACGTCCCTAGTTTGGGCCATCCGAAGGCGACGGTGACATCCGCGTTGACCGCCTCTCCAGCGATCTGGCCCGTATCGCCGTCTACTCCCGATGGAGTATCCAACGCGAACACGGGCCGCTCAGCCCGGTTGATCGCCCGGATGGCTCGGGCTTGACGGTCTCGGGGTGCCCCACTGATACCGGTGCCGAGAATACCGTCCACGATGACGGACGCGGCCCGGAACACCGTGTCCAGATCTCCCGAATCGTGTCCGAGCCCATCGTCCGTTTCGAACGGGATCTGCCAGCCACGCAGTAGATCCTCATGGTCCCTGTCGGCCACGAGAACGGCTCTGACCGGGCGCCCCCACGCGCGTAGAGTTCGGAGCATCACGAGGCCATCGCCACCATTGTTGCCACCACCGATGAGTGCGAGGACCTCTCCCTGTGGAACGAGCCGGTCGAGGATTTCTGCGGCGGACCGTCCTGCACACTCCATGAGAGCGGACTGCGGCACCCCCTGGCGCTCGATGGCGGTCCGGTCGAATGCGGCGGCTTCTTTGGCGGTGGGTGCCCAAACTCGCGAACGTGCAAAGGGACGGAGCGGCGTCGAACTCATGCCGGGGTCCATTCAGGAATCCAGCACACGCGGAGATGCCTTTGCGGAGGGAACCTACTTGTAGCTCTCGCCGATACTTCGACCGAGAGAAATCTCCCCATTGTCGATCCGGATGTTGAACCCACACTCGGGGTTGGAGCACACCCAGGCCTTATAGCGGATGGCGGCACCATCGCGGCCATAGTCAGAAAGAGGAAGCAGGAGCCCCGGATCGCACTTCAGACATTTAGGAAATCCAGATTCGTCCATGTTTAGCCCTCCCCACGTTTAGCCCTCCCCACCTCGTGACGATTTCTCGACTCCAAAAACTTCAGATCCCCGGACTCCATGGATAATCTTGCTCGAACGCCTCTTCGAAATCAAAGACGTCCCGAAAATCTTCTCGGGAATCCCCTTCCTGACGGATAAGGACGCCGCACTCCACCAGAGCGAAGACGATGTCGCCCAAGTCCTCCGTGGAGTGGATCCCCCAATGCTGGAGCACCGTCCTGGACAAGGGTCCGAAGCGGTCCAGCGCGAGGCGGCGCACGCCGTCTGCCAACTCCTGCCCCGAGATGTGCCGTGGCTCCTCCAGCCCTTGCATGACCTCCTGCAGAGCCGAAAGCAAAAAGAGGTATGCCTTCCCGTGAAACCGCGGGTGCTTTTCCTGGAGCTGATCCAGGACGTCTTCGGCAAACTGAAGTTCAGTCATACGGCAATCTCACCCGCTCGCGATCCTCGCGCCAGGCTACCCGTCCGGCCTCGCGTCCGGCCTCGCGTCCGGCTCGCGATCCTCGCACCGCGCTACGCCCGTCCAACCAACTCTTCGTAGAGCGGAAAGGAGGCACACAGCGACTCGACTTCGGCACGCGTTCTTGAAATCACCGCCTCGTCCGAGGCATCGGTCAGCACCGATGCGATCCAGTCCGCGATCCGGTGCATCTCCGGCTCCTGGAGGCCCCTCGTGGTCGCGGCCGGCGTGCCAATCCGGAGCCCCGATGTGACAAAGGGTGACCGGGTTTCCCCCGGAACGGTGTTCTTGTTGACCGTCATGCCGGCGCTTTCCAGCGAGTGCTCCGCCTCCTTCCCGGTGAGTTCCGGGTGACTCTCGCGCAGATCCACCAGAAGGAGGTGGTTGTCCGTCCCACCGCTGACCAGCGAGAACCCGTTGTCGACGAGCCGCCCCGCGAGCGCCTCTGCGTTGGCGAGGATCTGGCGCTGATAACTCTTGAAGTCGGGTTCAAGCGCCTCTTTGAACGAGACCGCCTTGGCCGCGATGATGTGCATCAGCGGCCCCCCTTGAAGACCGGGAAACACGGCCTTGTCCACTGCTTTCGCATGCTCCTCTTTACAGAGGATCATCCCGCCTCTCGGTCCCCGGAGCGTCTTATGCGTCGTGGTCGTAACGATGTCGGCGTGCGGGATCGGGCTGGGATGCAGTCCCGCGGCGACGAGGCCTGCGATGTGCGCCATATCGACCATATGGTAGGCGCCTACCTCACGAGCGATGTCGCCGAACTTCTCGAAATCGATCATGCGAGGGTAGGCGCTCGCGCCGGACACGATCATCCTGGGCCGGGTCTCCAACGCCTTCTCACGAAGGAGGTCGTAATCGATACGAGCATCCGAATCCCGCACCCCGTACGACACGGCGTGGTAGAGTTGCCCGCTGAAGTTCACCGGCGACCCATGGGTGAGATGGCCACCGTGACTCAAGTCCATTCCCAAGATCGTGTCTCCGGGCTCGAGCAACGCGAAGTAAGCGGCCATGTTGGCTTGGGCGCCGGAGTGCGGTTGAACGTTGGCGTGGTCCGCCGAGAAGAGCTGCTTGGCCCGGTCTAGGGCCAGTTCCTCCGCATCATCGACGAACTCACATCCACCGTAATAACGCTTTTGGGGAAGGCCCTCGGCGTACTTGTTGGTCAGGACGGACCCCATGGCTTCGAGGACGGCCCGGGAAACGAAATTCTCGCTCGCGATGAGCTCGAGCTGAGAAGCTTGGCGTTCCGCTTCACTACGGATCGCCTCGAAAATCTCGGGGTCGGTGCTTTGTAAATGATCCATCTAGAAGGCTGTTGAAGGAGTGCAGTGGGCCGCGAGAGGCGAACCTATCGCGCCATCCTCGTTGGAGCCATAAGGGGCTGTCCGAGTAGCGCCAATTCGGTGAAAAAGGGGCCGGCTGCGCCTAAGCATCGCGCGCCCGGCGCGCCTCGGCAATGCGCCGGCGGGCCATGCTGTCCGCCGCTTGACTGGTCGGGATATCTTCTGCCAAAGCGTGCCCCAAAACCTCGAGGAGGCACTCGTAGATGCCCCCGGCTTTCTCCATGCTCTGCTCGGCCGTCCAGCCCTTTAGTTCCCCGTAAACGCTACAGATGCCTCCCGCGTTGATCACGTAGTCCGGTGCATAGACGATGCCTTTTTCGTGAAGCGCCCGGCCGTGCCGCGCTTCGGCCAACTGGTTGTTGGCGGAACCGGCCACGATGTCGACCTTCAGCGCCCCTAGCGTGTCATCGTTGATCACGGCGCCCAGGGCACACGGAGAGAAGACGTCTGCGTCGATCCCGTACACGTCGTCGGGCGCAACTG
>JADFNK010000003.1 GCA_022563405.1 Gemmatimonadota bacterium
GTGAGCTCCTCCAGGGCATCTCTACTTCGTTCGGGGGTTTCGTATCGAACCAATTCCACCTTGTCGAACTGATGCACTCGCAGAAGCCCTCGCGTGTCCGCACCACCCGCGCCGGCTTCACGACGGAAGCAGGGGCTATACGCGGCATAGCGGACCGGCAAATCCTCCACGGACAGAAGTTCATCCCGATGAAGGTTTGTGACCGGAACCTCCGCAGTCGGGATCAGCCACAGGTCGTCCCGCTCGCTCTGATACGACTCATCCGCAAACTTGGGAAGTTGCCCGGTCCCCGACAGAGTGTCTCGTGTCACCAAGTACGGGACCCGCACCTCAGTGTACCCATGCCACCCCTTCTCTTCGCAGAAATCCTGCGTATGAAGATCGAGCATGAAGTCGATTAGACATCGCTGGAGTCGGGCGCCCAAGCCCATGAGTACCGGGAAGCCCGAACCAGATATTTTCGAGCCCCGCTCGAAATCCAGGATTCCTAGGATCGAGCCCAAGTCCCAATGGGCCTTTGGCTCGAAGTCGAAAACGGGCGGTGAGCCGACAACGCGCAAGACTTCGTTTTGCTCGACGCCTCCCGAGGGCACCTCATCGAGCGGAAGATTCGGGGTCATCAGTAACAACTCCCTGATCCGCACCTCGGCGCGGGCGACCTCCTCATCGATGTCTGAAATCCGTGTGCCGACTTCTCGCATCTCTACGATCATCTCGTCGGCATCGCCGCCATTGCGCTTGATTCGACCGATCTCTTTAGAGACCTCGTTACGTCGAGCCTTGAGGTCATTGACCTCGCTGAGCGCGCTCCGACGGCGTTCGTCTAACGCCAAGACCTCTTCGAGGCCACTTACGAGCCCCTCCGTCTCCCTCCGTGCAAGGCCAGATTTTACGGCATTCGGGTCGCTTCGAAGCCGCCGAATGTCAAGCACGTCAACAGGCCTCTAGTCGTTGGGAATAAGCCCGCGATCGTCGCAGAGCCTGCTCACATCGTACATGAAGCGTACCGTTCCCAAAACAGGGTCGACGTCCAACGGCTGAAGTTTTCCGTAAAACGAACATGGAATCCCGAAGCGATTCGCGCCCCTATGGGTCCGCAGGACGTATACCGTACCTGTCTCGACGGTAACAGCCCGGTCCCTCGTATACAGAGTGGAATCCTTCGGTGCCTCGATCACGTCGTCGAAGGCCTCCCCTGGGAGCGGCAAGATCATCGCATCACTGACGATGTCGAGGGCCCCCGGCGGAAGAAAAACCATTTGGCCGTCCTGTGTGTCCAGGGCCAAATCCCAAACACCGGTCGCCCCCGGCCGGTGAAGTTCCACCCCCCGCCGGCTCAGGAAGTCGAAACCAGAGGGAAGGTTGAGCTCTGGGCGAGCCAGTGAGTAGATCAGGACGGTATCGACTCTCGCCTCGGTCCATTTTATGTCGAAGATGTTTTCGCCGCAGCCGGTCGCACCCAAGGCCAGGGCGACAAAAAAAAGCCCACCCACGTGGATCGGCCCGGATCGAAATAAGAAGGGTTTGTTCACTGGGACGAGTCAGAAGGCGGTTCAGGTGGTCGGAAGGCACCAAGGCTATGCAAATCAAGGGGGCGCTGTCAACGCTCCAACCGTTGAAGTTCCTTGACTTCTACACCGTTTGCTGGGTAGGTTCCCGCGCTGATCCTGCTCCAAAAAGGGGCTGCAACTCATGCACACAGCGGTGCATCGCTCTACGTCACCTAAGCGCATTCTGATCGCCGACGACGAGCCTCATATCCGTCGTATTCTCCAGACCGTACTTGAGATGGCTGGGTTCGAGGTCGACCTCAGGCGCGACGGAACTGATGCGCTCGAAGCGGTAAGGAGTAGCGAGCACTACGATCTGATTCTTTTGGATATCATGATGCCAGGTGCCACCGGCCTGGAAGTCCTCGGGAAGATCCGTTCGATGGACGAAAGGAAATCCACTCCGGTCGTGATCCTCACCGCCAAGGGCCAGGACGCGGACCGGCAAGCCGCTTTCTCCCTGGGGGCGGACGACTTTCTCACCAAGCCCTTCAGCCCGAAGAAGCTCCTTGCCCGAATCCACGAGATCATCGACAGGGACTGATCCTCATATCTACGTCACGGTGCTCGCTGGCGGAGTCGGTAGTCGCTTTTGGCCTGCAAGCACACCTAGCCGGCCGAAGCAGTTACTTCCCCTGGCCTCAGATGAGCCTCTGATTGTCGACACCGTGAACCGGGCGCTCGGTCTCGTGCCCGAGGAGCGGATTCGAATCCTCGCGTCGGACCGCCTCACGGAACTGATCTCGGAGGTCTTGCCCAGCCTCGGTCGTGAGGCGTTCATGGTGGAGCCTCAGGCGCGAGGCACAGCGCCGGTGCTGGCGTGGGCAGCATGGGAGATCGCCAAAATCGATCCAGCTGCAGTGATCGTCTCACTCCACGCCGATCATATCATCAAGCCCACGGCCGCTTGCCTGCAGCTCTTGCAGGACGCCGCCGACCTAGCACAAGAGACCGGTCGCTTGTTCACGGTTTCGGTCCCCCCGAGCCGTCCCGAGACAGGTTACGGATATATCGAGCCCGGTGAGCCGCTCGACGCGCCTGCCGGCGTTCAGGCTTTTGAGGTCGGTGCGTTCCATGAAAAGCCCGACATCGAAACCGCACACCGCTATGTCGACCAGGGGCACTATTGGAACAGTGGGATCTTCGTGTGGACCGCCTCTTCCTTCTTGAATGAGGTGAGGGCGGTCGCCCCCGAGATCGGCGATCTTCTGCCGCTCATCGATGACGAATCCGCCGAAGCGTTTTTTGCCCAGGTGCCTAATGTCAGCGTGGATGTCGCTGTGCTGGAGCGGAGTGCGCGGGTGGCGTCGGTCACGGCCACATTCGACTGGGACGACGTGGGAAGCTGGGACGGCCTTACACGGAGCCGCGAGGCCGATGCCAACGGCAATGTCGTCGTGGGTTCCGGGCACGTCGTGGACGGCGAGAATAACGTCATCTACGCCGAAGGCGGCACGGTCGTGACGTTCGGCGTGGACGATTTGGTTGTCGTGCAATGTGGCGACATCACTCTGGTCTCGTCGACGGAGCGGGCACCTGATCTGAAACAGCTGCTCGAGCAACTCCCCTCCTCGGTGCGCGAGCCGACGACACCTGGGGGAAATGCCTGATGGCTCTCTTCCTGTTCGACGATGAACGTGCCCGCGCCTGGACTCCCTTTACGGTCACGCGTCCGGCCGGGGAGTTGCTGTTCGGATGCCTTACACTCCGTGGGCGCGCGGAGCACTTTTGGGGAGAACCCTGCGTCGGCCACGTCGCGGATCCGCGCCTCGAAGGATTCGCCGAACCCGGAGCCGCCCCGGTGGTCGAAGCCAGTGCGCTGGACTCGGCGCCCGACACGGTGCCCGACGCGGGAGAAGGGAGAGCGCGGATTTTCTTCTCGAGCCGAGCGGTGCCGAGCTTCGCCCCCGCCCCTCCCGTCCGCGAGCCGGCGGTCCTGACCATGGAGGGGCAGATCGTCGGTTGGGTTCTTCCCCATGGGACGGAACTGCCGGACGAGAATGACTTGTTGAACCCGGACGACTCCGACATGGATCTCCCGCGAGTGGACATCCCTGGCCGAGTCCTGTCGAACATCTGGGATCTCATGGCCGGCAACGGGGACCAGGTGTGCTCCGACGTGCCCGTCCTCTTTCCCGAGAGCCGGTTCACCTTGACTGAGGGCGTTCACGTGTCGGGAGCCGAGCGCGTGTCGCTCGGAGACGGCGTCCAGCTGGAAGCGGGCGTTCATTTGGACGCCACTGATGGGCCAATCCGTTTGTCGAACGGAGTTCACGTCTCGGCCTTCACGCGGTTGGCCGGGCCGGCCTTTGTCGGGCCCGACACCCACATCCTTGGTGGATCAGTCGGAAACGTGACCATCGGACCCGCCTGTCGCGTCAGGGGCGAGGTCTCTCACACGGTCTTGCTGGGCTACGTGAACAAGGCTCACGAAGGATACCTCGGCCACGCGTACGTTGGCAGATGGGTGAACCTCGGCGCGCTCACGACGAACAGCGACCTCAAGAACAACTATGGCGTGGTGCGGGTCCACACCGCAGACGGATCGGTTGATACTGGACTCATCAAGGTCGGATGTTTCCTGGGCGATCACGTGAAGACGGGCATCGGCACGTTACTCCCGACGGGCTGCGTCGTAGGTCTGGGCAGCAACCTCTTCGGCGGTGTCATGGCCCCTCCTCATGTCCCCCCCTTCAGTTGGGGTAAGGGAGAGCGCCTCGAGGAGTACGATATCGAGCGCTTCCTGGACACCGCTGCACTGGCCATGTCTCGGAGGGATGTGTCCCTCGAGAAAGCTGGCCGGACACTTTTACAACGGGCGTGGGAGCGAGCACATGAGGAACGCGAATGAAACCGACCGGCGGTAGTAGCTCGCGAGCGGCTCGAGGGTGAAAGTCTGTGTTCTCGGAACGGGTAGCGCCGGCAACGCTACGCTCGTCGAGGCGGGCGGCACGAGGATCCTGATCGATGCCGGTTTCAGCGGCCGGGAGATGGAGCGGAGGATTTGCCAGATCGGGCTGACCCCCGAAGCAGTCCACGCGATCGTGATCACACACGATCATCGTGACCACACCCACGGGGCCGGAATATTCAGCCGCCGTCATGGCACGCCGGTCTACATCACGGATCGGACCCGGGCCGCATGCTCCGGCATTTTCCGGGGGACCGAGCCTCTGAGGTCGTATCAAGCCGGGAGAGCATTCGAAATTGGAGCGATCCGGGTCGAGCCCTTCTTGACCGTACACGACGCAGTCGATCCGGTGGCGGTGGCCCTGGTGGACCGAAGCACTGGAGCTCGGGTGGGGATCGCAACCGATCTAGGACGCCCCAACGCTCAGATCCGGCTCGCCCTGGAACACAGCGACTTCTTGATCCTCGAATCCAACCACGACGAAGAACTCCTTCGAACCGGCCAATACCCGGCATCGGTACAGCAGAGAATCGCCTCGAGCCATGGGCACCTTTCGAATCACGCTGCCGCCCGCTTCGCCTGCGAGCTGCTCCACCCGCGTCTTGCGGGCGTCCTCCTGGCACACCTGTCTCAGGAATGTAACCGTCCGGAGTTGGCCTCAGCAGTGGTCGGAGGAGCGTTGCGCAAGGCGGGCTTCGAGGGATTCTTGGACGTCGCTCTCCAGGACCGACCCACCGCTTTCATCGACATCGAGGAACTGCGCGAGCGTACCGGCCCCGCCCAATTTACGCTGCTCTAGGAGTACAGCGAGCACAGCGGAACCTTCAGATCCCGAACAGCCTCAGGACGTCGTTGGAGAGGGCCCAAATCATGATTCCCATGAGGATGACGAACCCGAACTGACTCCATTTCAGTCTCTGCTTCAGCGAAAGCGCCTTGCCACGTACGGCCTCGATGCCGAGAAAAACAAGATGGCCGCCGTCCAGAACGGGAATGGGAAGTAAGTTGAGAATTGCAAGATTCACAGAGAGCAGGGCCATGAATCGCAGAAAGGTCTCCAGCCCGAGTTCCGCAGCCTGTCCGGCGATGGAACCGATAGTCAGGAGACTCCCCACTTGTCGTGGTGATTCTCTACCCGTCACCAGGCCCCCAAGAAAACCCAAGAGCAGCCTGCTATAACCCACCGTCTCCACGTAACCGAGCTGCACAGCCTGGGTGAGCGAGACGTCCCGATACACCAATTCTCCGAACGGCTGGTAGATCCCGACCTTTCCCACAATTACGGTCTCGCCCGTCACGGGGTCTTCTTCGGAGGTGGCCTCCGGCGTCACAGAGAGGGTGACGGACCGGCCCTCCCGCTCTATCGTAACCTCCATCGGGATATCCGGGTGAGCCTCGACGACATCCACAAAGTCGTACCAGTTGCTTATGGGTACGCCACCCGCCACCAACACCCGATCACCGGTCTCGAACTCACCCTGTGCCGCGGGCGACCCCGGGCTCAGGACGCCCACTTCCGCGTCGATCCAGAGCAAGAGGCCTTGCAGAATCTGGGCTCTCTGCTGTGGATCCGAGGCGAGGTCGATCTCGATCTCCATTCTTGGCTCGTCCGTGACGATCGTAACGGGCCCGGCGGGCGCCTCGAGAAAGCCATCCCGGACATCGCCCGCATGGTTGACTTGGCGGCCTCCGATGGAAACCAGCAGTGCTCCGGGGGGCAACTCGGAAAGGGCCTCCGCTCCGGCGGGAAGCAACTCCGGAACAATCCGCCCCACCCGATGCTCGGCGGACTCCTGAAGCCCCCACCGGGCGTTCACACCCGTATAGACGACAAACGCGAAGAGCATGTTCATGATCACGCCCGCTGAGATCACAAACGTCCTGGCCCATATGGGTTTGCCGTCGAAGTCGCCCGGCCTCGGCTGGCGAGGCTCCGCGGCCACCTCTCCCTCCTCTCCTTCCTCCCCAGCCGCTCCCTCGGCGCCCCCTTCGAGCCGCCCCGTCACCTCGTCGTCCATCCCACCCATCTTCACGTATCCGCCCAGCGGCACCCAGCTTATCACATATTCGGTTTCGCCCCACTGGAAGCCGAACATCGTCGGCCCCAAACCGATCGAGAAGCGCTGCACATCGATACCCACGGATTTCGCGGCCATGAAGTGACCGAGCTCGTGGACGAAAATGAGGACACCAAGTACGACAATCGTCGCGAGAATCGTCATAGGGTCTCTGATATCTCCCTGGTGGGGCGACAATAACCGCCCCTACCGCAACCCACTCGTTCCACCTTTTCCACGTAACCTTCCTTCTAATTCAGCTTATCCAGGCCTCAGCCGCCAGTGAGCGACCGACGTGAGCACACGAAATCACGGGCCGCACCGCGCGCGCCCGCGTCTGCCTCCAGTACGTCATCCACCGTCTCCACGTTCCGTTTCGGAACCGTCGCCAGCACATGCGCTACCACTTCCGGCATATCGACGAACCGGATGTCCCGCGAGAGAAAGGCCTCCACAGCGATTTCGTTCGCCGCGTTGAACAGGGCGGGAGCGGTGCCACCACGGACTCCCGCCTCCACTCCGAGCGTGAAAAGCCCGAATCGCTCCCGGTCGATCTCCTCGAACGTCAGGGGCGAAAACCGGATCGGGTCGAATGTCCTCAGCGAGGCATCGGCCACGCGCTCCGGATGGGACAGCGCATAAAGGATCGGCAACTCCATCGTTGGGAATCCGAGTTGCGCGAGAACCGAGCCGTCGGTGAACTCGACAAAAGAATGAACGATGGACTGCGGATGTACGATGGCCTCAATGTTGTCGTAGTCGATCCCGTAGAGAAAATGCGCTTCGATGACTTCGAGTGCTTTGTTGGCCAACGTGGCGGAGTCGACCGTGATCTTTTCGCCCATATCCCAGGTCGGGTGACGGAGCGCGTCTTCCGGACCGACACCCTCGAGCTCGCTCGCCTCGAGTCCCCGAAAGGGTCCGCCAGAAGCCGTCAGCACCAGACGTGCCACGGAGCCGGAGTCGTGACCTTGCAGACACTGAAGAATGGCCGAGTGCTCGCTATCGATGGGGATCAACTCCCCACCACCCTCGCGGGCCGCTTCCATCACAAGCGGCCCTCCGGCCACTAGTGACTCCTTGTTGGCCAGCGCCAGCCGCTTACCTGCACGGAGCGCCGCAAGAGTCGCCTCCAAACCCGCGGACCCGACGATGGCGTTCACCACAACATCCACGTTCACATCCTCGACCACTTCCAACACCGCCGCATGCCCACTTCTCCACTCGGCGTCGGGCAGGTCGTCGATGCCGTTCAGAGCCTCCGGGTCGGCCATCACCGCGACGGGTACACCATATTTCACCACCTGCGCTGCGACATCATCCACGGAGCCGTGCGCACAAACCGCAACGACTTGAAAACGGTCCGTATGGCGATCGATGACAGACAGCGTGGCCCGGCCGATGGAGCCGGTCGATCCGAGAACGGCGACCCTGGTCAAAGCCACGGACGGATCAGCAAGAGGAGGACATAGGTGAACGGTACAGTGAAAAACAGTGCATCCAGGCGATCGAGGACGCCGCCATGGCCGGGGAGCAAACGACTCGAATCCTTTACCCCGGCATCGCGCTTGATCACCGATTCAGCGAGGTCGCCGACTTGCCCGACCACAGCGATCGGAACGCTCAACGCTGCCCCTAGTTGCCAAGATAGACCGAATTCGGGAACGTCTGATAACCAGAGCCGGGCGAAGATGCCGCCCGCCAGCACAGATCCAGCCAGCCCGCCGATCGCCCCGACCACCGTCTTGTTGGGACTCACAGCCTCAATGAGCTTCGCTCTGCCCCATCGAGATCCACAGCCATAAGCGAAAGTATCGCCCAACCACGTCACCCAGACGGGGAAGATGAGGAGCGCAGCACCGTGGAAAGCGGTCGCGCTGTCGGAAGCCTGCTCGGGGAGCGCGCGAAGTAACACCCAGAACGACAGCGCCCCACCGGTGTAGAGGGCGCCCATGATCGTTCTGGCGGCAGCGTCCAGCGGGCGACCATCGGGCCAGCGAAGCCAGAGCGAGAGGGCTGATGCCAACAGGGCCGTCCCCAGGACAAGTGCGAAGGCCCACGGGGCAAAGACCCGGTAGTCCGGGTCGAGCGCCGCGACCAGTGGCAGCGCCCCGGCAAGTGCAGCTCCCAGCCACCCGAAAGCCACGGTCTCGTCCGGTGTCAAATGGTAATACTCGCGAGCCGCAAGGACCGCGGCTGCCGCCATGAGGATCCCGATGGGCCAGACGCCCCAATAGATGATGAGGACCGCCAGGGGAATCCCGACGACGGCGACCATGAGCCGGCTGGTTAGCTCTCGCTTGGGCACTCGGCGGTCCTAACCAACCGTAACACGACCAAATCGGCGATCGCGCTCCTGGTAATCCAGGACGGCCCGGAAGAGGTCCTCCCGGGAAAAATCGGGCCACAGGACCGAAGTAACGTGCAATTCGGTGTAGGCCACCTGCCAGAGCATGAAGTTGGAGAGACGAAATTCGTCCGACGTGCGAATAAGGAGATCAGGATCCGGTAAGCCCGCGGTGAACAAGGCAGCCTCGAACAACGCTTCGTTGAACTCCTCGGGCAAGAGGTCCCCGGAGGCCGCCCGTGCGATCATCTGCCTGCACGCGGCAAGAATCTCTTCCCGCCCCGAGTAGGAGATCATGAGATTGAGACGCAGGTCCACTCCACCGGCGGTCTCCGAGATGATGAACTCCACCGACTTCTTGGTGGATGCATCGAGCGCATCCAAGTCGCCGAGCACATGGACTTCGCAGCCCTGCTCCCTGAGCTTTTGGGTCTCCTTGGACACGTAGAGACGGAGAAGCCCCATCAGCGCAAGTACCTCGGATCGAGGCCGCTGCCAGTTTTCGGTAGAAAATGCGAACAGCGTCAGGATCTCGATGCCGGCGTCGAGGGCGCCTTTGACCGACTCCCGAACCGCCGCCATACCACGCTTGTGCCCCGCCGCGCGCGGTAGACCCCGTTGCTTGGCCCACCGGCCATTACCGTCCATGATGATCGCGACATGACGCGGAACCTGCCCGTTGAGGCAGATTTCTTGCAATAATTCAGAAGACGCCATGAGGAAAGACAGCCGAGCCAGCTCAGTCGCGGCGAGGGATCGCCGGCCGCTAGAGGGCCAGCACCTCCTTTTCCTTTTTCTCGAGCATGTCATCGAGCTGTTTCGAGCAGGCGTCCGTCAGTTTCTGGATCGCATCCATTTGATGGTGACCCTCGTCTTCGCTGGTCTCATGCTCCTTCATGGCATGTTTTACCTCGTCGTTTCCGATTTTCCGCGCATGGCGTAACGAAACTCTGCCGTCCTCAGCCATGTGGTGGAGGAGCTTCGCGAATTCCTTCCGGCGTTCCTCGTTCAGAGGAGGGACAGGAATGCGGATGATATTTCCGTCGTTCGCGGGATTGAATCCGAGATCCGACGTCAAGATCGCCCGTTCGATGTCCGGCAGGAGCGTCTTGTCGAAGGGCTGAACGACAAGGAGCGACGGCTCCGGCGTGGACACGCTGGCCACCTGATTCAGCGGCATCTTGGACCCGTAGGCGTCGACCTTCACGGTATCGAGCAGCGCCGGCGTGGCTTTCCCGGTACGTACCGTTGAGAAATCCCGACGTACCGCCTCGACCGCCGCTTCCATCCGTGTCTTGGCTTCATCGAACGACATGACCACCCCATTTCATCGGGTTCACTCCGGATCGGGACGCCGTGCCGGAGCTCTATGATACCAACGTGCCGACCCGGTCTCCCCGAACGGCGGCCGAAACGGCCCCCTGATTCTCGAGATTGAGTACGATGATCGGAAGGTCGTTTTCCTTGCAAAGAGAAACGGCGGCAGCATCCATCACTGCCAACTCCCGCTGCACGACCTCCTGGAAAGTAATGGACGGAATGAACTCTGCCGAGGGGTCCTGCGAGGGATCTGCGCTGTAGACCCCCTTCACTTTCGTGGCCTTGATCACGACTTGTGACCCCATTTCGATCGCCCTGAGCGCCGCCGCCATATCCGTCGAAAAGTACGGATTTCCGGTGCCTCCGGCGAAGAGCACGACCCTTCCCTTCTCCATATGCCGGAGAGCCTTCCGCCGAATATAGGGCTCGGCGACTTCCTCCATACGAATGGCCGTCATTACGCGCGTCGCAACTTTCTTATGTTCGAGCAAATCCTGAACCGCCAGAGCGTTGATGACGGTAGCCAGCATCCCCATGTAGTCCGCCTGGACGCGATCCATCCCTTTTTCGCTGGCTAGCGCACCCCGGACGATGTTCCCCCCCCCGATGACCACACCGAGGCTGACGCCCATCTCGTGTACGGCGATGATTTCATTCGTGAGCTGGTCCACCACCGACGGTTCGATGCCGAACCCTCGGTTTCCGGCCAACGCCTCGCCGGACAGCTTGAGCAGGACTCTCGAATACTTAGGAGCCTTAGTCACTCGCCCACCCTAAAACGCATGAACCGTGCCACTTCTATCTTCTCTCCAGTCTTAGCTGAGATCGCAGTGATCAATTCTCCAATCGTCTGATCCGGGTTCTTCACGAACGGCTGCGCAAGGAGCGTGGTCTCCTTGAAAAATTTCTTGAGCTTACCTTCGACGATTTTCGCCGCGATGTCGTCAGGCTTACCCTGCTCCTTCACCTGCTCCTCATACACCTTTCGCTCGCGAGCCACGACGTCCTCCGGAACATCCTCGGGACTGACGGAAATGGGCGCCTGAGACGCAACGTGCAGCGCAATCTCTTTGGCCAATCCCTGGAAGTCGTCCGTCTTTGCCACGAAGTCGGTCTCGCAGTTCAACTCGACGATGACCGCGGTCCGATTATCGAAATGCACGTAAGATCCGATCGTACCCTCATTCGCGGACTTCTGCGCACGCTTGGCCGCCTTCGCGGCTCCCTTCGCGCGCAGCCAGTCGATGGCCCCCTCCAGGTCCCCCGCGGTCTCCGTCAGGGCCTTCTTACAATCCATCATGCCAGCTCCGGTCCGGTCCCGGAGAGCTTTCACTTCTTTCGCAGAAATCGACATCGTGTTGTCCGTCACTCGCTCGTCTTGATGGGCTAATCTAACAAAAAAAAGGCGGGAGCCCCCAACTGCTCCGCCTCTCTCCGCCCCCGCGATGGGGCATGAACACTGCGGTCGTCAGGATTCCGATTCGGCCTCACCTGCTTCACCATCGGCCGCCGCCTTACTACCGGTGGCATCGTCGCCACTGGCCGTCGCTTCATCATCGGTGGCCTCCCCGTCGGTTCCGTCTTCGGGAGAGACCTCCGCCTTCTCGTCCTCGGCCTTGGTGTCCTCCGCCTTCTCGTCTTCGGCCTTCGTGCCCGCCGCAGCCACGATATGTTTTTCGATGAGCTCGGGCCGTGGCACGCGCTTTCTGCGTGGGGCCGCTGGGCGGCTCGGAGCCTCAGTCACCTCACCGGTTTCAGTCGAGTACGTTGTGGCCTGAGCATCCTGAACCTTACGCTTCTGCTCCTCCGGAACCTGAGCGCTAGCCTCTCGAATCGACTCGGCGATCGCCTGCGTGATCAGCCCGACCGAGCGGATCGCATCGTCGTTGCCGGGAACCGGATAATCTACCAGATCGGGATTCGCATTCGTGTCCGTGATCGCGATGACGGGAATGCCGAGGCGCTCCGCCTCGCGGACCGCGCTCGCCTCGCGCTTCACGTCGACGATGAACATCGCCCCCGGAAGGCGGGTCATGTCCTTCACGCCAGAAAGATATTTGTTGAGCTTGATCCGCTCGCGGTCCAGAAGAAGCCGTTCCTTTTTTGTATAGAACTCAAAGGCGCTCTCTTCCTGCCCCCGCTCCAGCTCTTTGAGCCGGCGGATCTGTTTCCGTATGGTCTGGAAGTTCGTGAGCATACCGCCGAGCCAGCGCTCAGTGACGTAAAATGATCCGCACTGCTCCGCCTCTTGCTCGATGACCGATCGAAGCTGCCGTTTGGTACAAACGAACAGGACTCGCTCGCCCGCGAGAACGACCTTCCTTACGGCCTCTTTCGCGAGGACCAGCCGGTCGAGCGTCTTACGCAGATCGATGATGTGAATCCCGTTGCGCTCCGTAAAGATGAATTTCTTCATCTTCGGATTCCAACGGCGAGTCTGGTGCCCGAAATGGACTCCAGCCTCGAGAAGCTCGCTCAGTCCCAATTGCTCTTGCTGCATAAATCTCGTCGTCTCAGGTTTCTAACGCTTTGAGAACTGGAACCGCTTGCGCGCCTTGGGGCGACCCGGCTTCTTCCGTTCGACCTTCCTTGCATCCCGCGTAAGAAATCCACCGGCACGCATTACGGGCCGCAGATCTTCGTCGTGCTCGACAAGCGCCCTCGCCAGCCCCATACGGACGGCATCCGCCTGACCGGTCTGGCCACCACCACGGACGCGGACACGGATGTCGAATTGCCCATCCATTTCCGCAGCCTTGAGCGGCTCTCCGATTCTCTGCTGATGCGTGGGGCGGGGGAAGTAGTCCTCGAGGGAGCGGGAGTTGACCCACCACTCGCCCTTGCCGGGCTTGAGGGTGACGCGGGCCACAGCTCTTTTTCGCCGGCCCACTGTCTGGATATGCGTTTTCGCCATAGATCCTTGTGCGGTTCCTACTCAGACGTCGAGCTCAGACGTCGATGGGTTGCGGTTCCTGGCCTTGGTGTGGGTGAGCTACGCCGGCGTATACCTTCAATTTTTTCCTCATGTGCCGTCCCAATTTATTCTTGGGAAGCATACCCCTGACGGCGAGTTCGATCACGCGGTCGGGATGCCGTTCGATCATTCTCCGAAACGGAATATGTTTCTCATGCCCCATATACCCGGAGTGCGTGAAGTACGTTTTTTGGTCGGCCTTGCGCCCCGTTAGCGTCACCTTCTCGGCGTTGATCACGACCACGTAATCGCCCACATCCAGGTGCGGCGTAAACATGGGCTTATGCTTGCCACGGAGGATGCTCGCCACACGCGTGGCCAGCCGGCCCAAGGTCTTACCTTCAGCATCGACGAGCCACCAGCGGCGCTCAATATCTTCGGCTTTGGGAGTGTAAGTTTTCACGGTCTATCCGCGCAAGAATCAACTACAGAGCAAACAACGATAGTGGAGCCTTTTCAGGGTGTCAACGGGCGAAAGAACAAGTGTTTTCTGGGGTTTGGACCCTCAGCAGCCTCCCAGGAAAGAGGGGTGAGCCGCGTTGCGGATGCCACGGCCCTAGCTCCTAGGCGGAGCGACGACGCCATAGCATTCGCTACGGCTAGGAGCTCCAACAACGGGGCACCGCGCGTTAGCGTGGTCGGGGTCGTGCCACCGCAACCCTTCAACTCGTAAGGTCATTCCCCTCATGTTCGGGGGCACATGGCGGTTGTGCGGTTGATCCTGCGTCTCTCCTCCTCGCGACCACGGCCTCTGGCCGCGGTGCCCGCGTTGCTACGCCTCGTCGTCGGTCCTTGTCTGAACGCGCACAAGCGCCATGTGCGCGACCCGCTCCCCTTTCCGATCACCCTCCTAGAAGAAGGTCTCCAGAAAACGAGCCCGCGACGCGTGCCGGAGGCGGATCAAAGCCTTCTGCTTGATCTGCCGAACCCTCTCGCGCGTGATGCCCATGAGCGCACCGATTTCTTCGAGGGTCATCGGCTGCTGATCGTCCAAGCCGAAGTACAGCCGAAGAATCTTGGCCTCCCGTTCCTTGAGCGAAGAGAGCGCGCTCTCCACGCTGTCTTTGAGGGCGTGGTCGTACGTCTCATCCTCGGGAGCGGGCGCATACTGGTCGGGCAAGTAGTCGAGCAGCCGGTGGTCTTCGCCCGGTGTGATCGGAGCGTCGAGAGAAAGATGCGACTGTGAGATCGCCAGCGTCCGTTCTACCTCCTGCTGGGAGATGTCCAGATCGTCCGCGATTTCCTCGACCGTAGGCTCACGGCCCAGTTCATGGAGAAGCGCCGAGCTCCTGCGTCCAATACGGTGGAGTGCGCCCGCCCGATTGAGGGGGACTCTGACGATACGACTCTGCTCTGCGAGGGCCTGTAGAATTGCCTGGCGGATCCACCAGACCGCATAGCTGATGAACTTGATTCCTTTGGTCTCGTCGAACTTATGGGCGGCGCGGATGAGACCGAGGTTGCCCTCATTGATGAGATCGGAAAGTGGCACGCCTTGGTTCTGATACTTCTTGGCCACCGACACCACGAACCGGAGGTTGGAGCGGACCAGTTTGTCGAGAGCCTCTTCCTCTCCGCGCTTGATGCCCTTGGCCAGACGCGCCTCTTCAGCCTTGTCGATCAGAGGATATTGGCTGATCTCTTTGAGGTACTGATCAAGCGACCCTTCCCGGAAGGCACCTTTACGGGAAGAAAACCCCATCTAACCCTCGGCGTGAATCATGTGTGTGATTTGCGCCACCGCCAGGACGACGGGGCAGCACCAAGTCAAGAATATGATAAGGAAAGGCATCATCCGCGCAACAGCCCCAGGAAATGGGCGGTCCTGCTGTCGCCTCGCTCGCGGCGCGCTCACCACCCCCGACACGCGTGCCCCATCAGCGGATCGACTGACCGACACGCCCCCATCGTATGGCCCGAAGCCAGGTGGTCCCGCGTCGGTTGGACGAGTCGTACGAGAAGTACAGCCGCCACGGACGGCCCCGAATCGATTGCCGGTCCACGAAACCCCAGTAGCGCGAGTCCTCGCTGTTGTCCCGGTTGTCCCCAAGAACGAAATAGCTGCCCGCTGGGACCGAGATAGGACCCCAGTTGTCCCTTGATGGACGATAGTCGTCCCGGTACGAACGTCTCTCGCCCTCCCATGTGCCATCGTCTTCCCCGTAGATCTCATCACGATCGCCGCGGCCGGCCAACAAGTGGTTCCGCTGCCACCTCATGTCGGGATGGTGGGCATCGCCGCTACGATCAATGTGGCGGACGTAGTCCTCCTGCATCTCACGCCCGTTTACGAAGAGCGTCTTGTCCCTCATCTCCAGCGTGTCACCCGGCAGGCCCACCACCCGCTTGACGTAGTTCTTTTCCGGATCATGGGGTGGATGGAACACAACAACTTCGCCACGGCTCGGCTCCCGCCAAGCCGGTAACCTCACGCCCAGAAGCGGCACTTCCCCGCCATACACGGCCTTGTTGACGAGCAAGTAGTCGCCCACGAGCAGGGTCCCCTCCATCGAGGACGTGGGGATCTTGAAAGCCTCGACCAGAAAGGCACGGACGGCCAAGAAGAGTACGACCGCGATTATGATCGATCGCGTCCACTCCCAGGTGACGCGGGCGTAACCCTTCGACCCCTTCGATACGCCGCCTTGACCCCTCAACATTCTGAACGGGACCTCCCATGGGAATCTTACACCAGCCACCCGGCCACGCGGTTCACCGCCGACGGGCGTCGAGCACCGATACACACATCTCCGAACTCCGGTTCCAGCTGACCGGGTCAAGCTGCCGACCCGTTTGTCCGAGGGGCTCCCGCGGAGTCTGCCCTAGAGATGAAAAAGCTTCCCCGTTCAGGGCCCCCGACCCTAGTGTTGTAAGAGCGGTGAGGATCCGCTCAGGGGAGCCAGGTTTCTTCTTAACGGATAGGTACATGGGCCAGCAGAACGCAAGGGTATCGAGTTCACGTGGGTAGACGGTGGTCTCCCTTCTCGCTTCTGCTCTTGGCGATCGCCACAGGCCTTCTGATCAATCAGATCCAGGATCGTACCCAGACGTCGATTGCCGGCGGTATGGACCCATCCTCTCGGGACTGCCCGGCAGCCATGGGGGAAGTCTGTGACGGGAGCGAGATAACTCAAGGCACCGTCGGTGGGGTGGTCCTCACCTCTGCTTCCGCGTGTGTCAACGTGGGTTACCTCTGCGCCGCACTCGAGACAACAGATTCCCTGCGACTCGGGCGTTGGCCCGACGGCACTGGCCACCTTCGGATACGAGTTCCTCTCCCTCCTGGGGTGGCCCCCGAGCGAGCGCGCGAACTTCAGAGCGCCGTGGTGCGTGGAATACAATACTGGCAGCGCCGCCCCTTAGAGCTCTCGATCGACACACACCCCACGCCGTCGGGCGAAGTCGATATCGAGATCTCATGGGGAGGGGGGCTCACCGGATCTCAAATCGGCTTCACTCGGACCAGATCCAGTCTCGACAAGTTCGAAGTTCTGGGGCTCACGCTTTCCACACGCAGCCCGAACTCGAAATACGGACGAACCCCGCAGGAGCTGCTACTCACGGCGGCGCATGAAATGGGGCACGCGCTGGGATTGCCGCACAGTGATTCTGACCGCGACGTCATGTATCCGACGAACACCGCCCGTAACCTCACGACCCGCGACTTTCGTACTGTGGAAGCCCTCTACCGTCTACCGAACGGAGCCACGATACTAAAGGAGTAACTCACTCCTCTCGGCTGAGACCGTACTTCTCTATCTTCTTGTAGAGGTTCGACCGGGGCATACCGATCCGCCGCGCCGTCTCGCTCACATTCCAGTCGTTGGCGCGAAGTTTGTGCTCTATGTAGGCCAGCTCGGCGTTCTCCTTGAACTCGCTGAACCCCTCAACGTTGAGAAGCGCCGTGCCGAACACGTCACCGCTGGCGGTACCGGAGACCAAAGCGTCCACATCCTCCGCACGAACCGCCTCGCCCGGAGAAAGAATCAAGAGCCTTTCCACCGTGTTCCTGAGCTCGCGGACGTTTCCTGGCCAATCGAGGGCCTCGAGACGTGCCATCGCCCCATCCTCAATCGTCTTGGGCGGTCCATGGTTCGAACCGACGGCTTTGGAGACAAAATGCCGGATCAGCGGCGGAACGTCCTCCCTCCGCTCCCGGAGTGGGGGCACGACGATCGGGACGACGTTGAGCCTGTAGTAGAAATCCTCACGAAACCGGCCTTCAGCGATCTCTTTCGACAGCTCCTTGTTGGTTGCCGCGAACACCCGCACGTCCACGGTGATGGCCTTGGAACCCCCCACCCGCGTAAGGACTCCCTCTTCGAGCACCCTCAGCACCTTGGCCTGCGCATCCAGAGACATATCGCCGACTTCATCGAGAAAAAGGGTTCCGTCGTGAGCCTGCTCGAACTTGCCAGCGTGGTCGGCGACCGCTCCCGTGAACGACCCCTTCATGTGGCCGAACAGCTCCGACTCGATCAGCTCAGAGGGGATCGCCGCGCAATTGACCGCGATGAAGGGACCGTCGCGCCTGGACGAAGAGTGATGGAGAGCACGAGCGACGAGCTCCTTCCCCGTTCCGTTCTCGCCGGTGATGAGCACGCGGGCATCCGTCGGTGCGACGCGATCGATACGCTCCAGGACGTCGCGGATGATCTGAGACTCCCCAACGATCTCGTGCCGGCTGCCGACCTCGCTGCGGAGCAACTGGACACTCTCGCTGAGCCCCCGCAGTTCGAGGCCATTGCGGAGAGTCACGAGCAACCGACCCGTATCCAGCGGCTTTTCGAGAAAGTCGAAGGCCCCCTTATGGGTCGCCTCTACGGCCGTATCGATCGTCCCGTGGCCGCTGATCATCACCACACAGGCGTTCGCGTCGAGATCGCGGATTCGTGAAAGCACCTCGAGACCGTCCAGGCCGGACATCTTCACGTCCAAGAATGTGACGTGCGGGCGGAAGGACTCGTAGAACTCCAAAGCCTCCGGCCCGTCTTCCGCGGTGACGACCTCATAGTCTTCGTATTCGAAGACCTGCCTCAGGGCACCGCGAATCGATTCTTCGTCGTCGACAATCAGGACTCGGGGCATGTTTTCACCGTGATCCGGAAATCTAATCGCCCCGTACGAGGATCAACCGGTCGCGGAGCACATGGGCTGACTGCACGCCGTCCGGCAACGAAAACGGCAGGGCATCCTCGGGGAGTCCGGCCCTGCTCCGTCTGCCCAAGACCGTAAGAATGCTGGGCGTCATCCCGTCGGGGAGTGGCACGGGAATGAAGGAGGCGTACACGCCGTGTACCACGAGAGCAATCCCATTTTCGTCGAGGGGGGCGAGGTGACCCACAACCGAGATGGAAACCGTGTCGGGGAGGAAGCCCAGTATGCCATCCAGGGTAGGCAACCCGGGAAAGGCCTCGACAAGGACACGGGCGGTGAGCCTCACGACGCCGTCATAGAACTCGACCTCCACCCGCGAAACGCCGCCGGGAAGCATCCCTGGAGCGGCATATCGAATCACGGAAGAGACGTCCAAAGCGCTCAGACTCAGTCGGTCCCCAAGCTCTCCTCGACGAAAACGTTCGAAGCGATCCAGGGCAGCGTCCGCCAACTCCGGAGACGGCAGAACCTCCACCCCCCCCTCCTCCTCGGCAAACCGCCGCCGCAACTCCGGTCCCCATATCCACCCCGCCAAGGCAACGCCGCCGACTACGCCCAGGAGCGCTGCTTTTCCCAAGCACCCCTTGAGACAACCCGTTCCGAGCACGGCTCAGCCCTCGAACGAGGTGCTGTGTTTCAGCGTATACCGAGGGACTCCACTCTTGGACAGATGACTGCGCATCAAATCGAGCTTACGAAGTGTTACGTGACCCTGGTATGTCAAATTCGCGGCCTTGTCATCCAGACCACGGAACGCTCCAGCACCGTCCTCGCCATCCGCTCGCCCAAGCGTAAGATGCGGATGGAACGCCCTCGTCTCGCGTTGGAAGCCGCAAGCCATCAGAGCCCATTCGACATCCTGCTTCAAACACCGCAGAGCGGGACTCGGTTCGATGCCCACCCAGATCACGTCCGGACGGCGGATCGTCGGAAAGGCGCCAAAACCTTCTACCGCCAGATCGAGGCGACCCGTCGTCGAGGCCACATGATCGAGGGCGTCCTGCACTCCCTCCAAACGGTCCTCCGCGACCTCGCCGAGAAACTTCAGGGTCACATGGTAGTGCTCAGGTTCCTTCCAGTGCACCGGAAATTCACATTCCCGCAGGACTCTCGAAGCCCGATAGATTCGGTCGCGCTCCTTCTTAGGCAGGTTCAATGCTACGAAAAGACGCATGGCCGGGATGCAGAATTAGAGGAAGGAGTCGAGGAAGCAGTCGACGACAAAGAGGCTGTGACGGCGGTGTTGGAGAAGCCCAGAAAGCACATGGCCAAAAGCTACCGGGATGGGGCAAAGCGTACAACCGGGCACGTCGCTTCGATGCTCACCGCAGGGCCCTCGGAGCGCCCCACTTCTTCAACAAGCCTTTATCCTTCCACCAACTCCCGATACGCTCGGGTTGGAGTCCCGGCGGAAGCCGGACCCTCGCGCTCGAAGCCCACGAGCCGCTGGGTTGGGTAAGCCAACTGGATGTCAGGCTCGTTGGAGATCAAGTCCAGCACACCTTCCCAAAGCACCTGGTGGAACTGCCTGCGTCGCCTCGGATCCGTTAGAAAACGCATAGACAAGCAGATCCCGTGGTCCAGCACCGATGTATACACTGTGGCCGTCACCGTCCCGTACGAAATCAACATCCGGCTCGGCCGTTTTTGCAAGAAATCGGCCGCCCTGCGGCTCGTCTCCGTGCTCACTTCGGTGACCATTTCCATCAGCAACTTCTTGGCCCTCTGCCAGTCACTCTCGAACGTGATCACAACGGGTATCTCATGCCACAGGAACGGGAACTCGGCCGTGTAGTTCATGATCGGATCGGTGAGGATTTTCGAGTTGGGGATTCGAATCACCCGTCCGGTGCTCTGGTCGCTGTCCACCCAGTTGCCGATCTCCAGCAGATGGAAATGCAGGATCGATGTGTCGACCACGTCGCCGGAATGAGGTCCGATCTGGATGCGGTCGCCGACCTCGAAAGGCGGCTTCGTGATCAGGACCAGCCAACCGGCGACATCCACGAGCACGTCCTTCAGCGCGATGGCCACGCCCGCTGAGACCAACCCCAGGAAGGTCCCGACCTGCGACAACCCGTCGACCCAGATGGCGATGATGAAGACTATGGCGAGCGCCAGGGTGAGGTAGGCGAGCGTCTTCCCCCACCGGTACTGCACCACACGGCTGTCGACGGTCCGGACAACGAACAACCGCCCGACCCTGCGGATGAACCAAGCGCCTAATAATACAGCGGCCGTGAGCCCGATCTCTCGCCAAGGCAAGGTCTCAAACGCAGAAATCCCTTGGAGAAAACCCGGCACCTGCGCGACCGTGCTCGAAAGCACGGCCCCCGCAGACAACACGGCCCCCGTAAGGATGACGGACGAGAGTCCCAGCGTAATCATATGTCCCGTAGCCTCTACTATCCTCTTGAAATCTGCCGCGGCCGCCGAACAGTGGCGGTCGATCAGTGCCCGACGAGCGCCCGCTCGAGGGGTCGACGTGCTTCCACTCCGGCAGGCAGAACGACGAGCTCACGTGATCGAAGATCCTGTTCAAACCACCATCGTCATCCGGAACATCGAAACGAGTGAAGAGCGCGAGTTGTTGATCGGCGCCAGCAGTGCCCGGAACTTGACTTGGGAGCCGAGTGGCGATGCCGTCTGGTTTTTTGGGAACGGAATGCGCGGTCACTGGGGCCTCCACCGGGTGGTACTCGCCACGGGCGAGACAGAGCCTGTGCCCGTCACACTTCCCTCGGAATTTGTGGCTACCCTTGATGCCCGACGCATCGCGTTTTCGCCGGATGGTCGAACGGTATATATGCTGGCGGTGGACCGCAGTCAGGGCTCGGAAGCCCCCCACACGGTGATCGCCTACGATCTCGAGACAGAGGCCACGCGCCGTCTCTACAAGACCATCGTCAACGCCAACGAAGCCTTCGGCGAGGGCCACGTCTCGGTGTCCCCCGACGGGCAGACGATCGCTTTCATGGACAGGACCCGGGCAGCCGGCGACGACGTGGTGCTGCGGGTCGCGCCTGCGGACGGGAGCGGTGAGCCACGCACCGTATATCGGTTCCCCGACGGGTTTAGACCCACCCGTCGCTCGAATTACGAGTGGACCCCGGATGGGCAGCACATCCTGCTCGCCCAGCGGGGCAACGAGCTCTCACGGATCACCATCGTCACGATCGAGACCGGTGAGAGCGTGATTGTCTATGAGCTCCAGTCGACGGAAAACGGGTTCATCGATGGCCTCAGGTTGGATCCGACGGGACGGTACGTGAGCTTCGTTGCAGGTCGTAACCTCAGGGAGCTCTGGGTGATGGAGGGACTCGACGAGCTCGATACGTCCAATTGAGGGGCGGCTCCGTGCGATATATCGTCACGTGGTCGTTGACGCTTCTCGCGCTGTCGTCCGGGTTCGCCCGGGCGGCGGCGCAGGAGCACGTCCCGTTGGGCCTCGACCTGTACGTCGCGATTCCCGACGACAACCCACTCACCGCTGCAGGCATCGCGCTTGGACGCGAGTTGTTCTTCGACGTACGGCTTTCCGCCGATCGACAGATCTCGTGTTCATCGTGTCACCTACCGGCGCAATACCATGCCGATGGCCGGCAAGTCTCCCTGGGCGTGTATGGCCGTGTCGGCACACGCAACGTTCCCTCGATTCTGAATTCCGCCTGGCGGGAGTCCTTTTTTTGGGATGGTCGGCAGACCAAGCTCGAGGAACAAGTGCTGCAACCGATCGTCAATCCCGTGGAAATGGGCCTCACGTTGGAGGCGGCCGTCACGCGAGTCGCCGCGGTCGAGCGATACGAACAGTCGTTCGCCGCGAGCTTCGCCGATGGTGTCACGCATGAGAACCTCGGCCGGGTGCTTGCGAGCTTCGTGCGTACGTTACGCGCAGGCGGCGCGGCGTTCGACCGGTTCAGCGCGGGAGACTCCGCGGCGATCTCGCCGGCAGCGCACCGCGGATACAGGCTGTTCGTCGGCAAGGCGCTCTGCATGCGCTGTCATAGCGGTGCACTGTTCACCGACGAAGAGTTTCACAACAGTGGGGTGAGCCTCGGCCGGGACGCCGGGCGTGAGTTCGTGACCGGGCTCCAGACAGATCGCGGCAAGTTTCGCACGCCGAGTCTGAGAAACGTGGAGTTCACCGCACCCTACATGCACGACGGCAGCCTGGCTACGCTCCCCGAGGTAGTACGTTTCTACGATGGTGGAGGGATCGTGAACCCCAATCTGGATCGTCTCATTCGGCCCCTCGGTCTGAGTGATGACGAGCAGCGAGATCTGGTGGCCTTCCTCGAGACGCTGACCTCCGGGGTCGGTTCGCGATAGCTGGGCTGGGATACAGTTCACCCCACCCGCGAGCGATCGAGGAGCCGGTATTGGACTGCCTCCCCGACGTGATGGGCGCTCAGGGAGTCGACCCCCTCGAGATCGGCGATGGTCCTGGCGACTTTGAGCACCCGATCGTGCGCCCGAGCCGAGAGCGCCAAGCGGGTCATGGCCTTCTCGAGAATCCGTGCGGACGCTTCGTCCAGGGAACACCAACGCCGGATCTCGCGGGATCTCATGTGGCTGTTCGCCCCCACCTCGGGAGCATGGCGAAAACGGTGCTGCTGCCGCTCACGAGCGGCGATGACACGGGCGCGAACGGTGGCGCTCGGCTCCGCCGAACCGACCGCTCTCAGATCCTCGATTGGGACGGCAGGCACCTCGATGTGGAGATCGATACGGTCCAATAAGGGACCGGACACGCGGGCACGATAACGGGCCACATGAGCCGGATCGCATGTGCACCGGTCTCCTTCCGCCCCGTACAGCCCGCACGGGCACGGGTTCATCGCGGCCGCGAGCATGAATCGCGCGGGATAACGTAAGGTCGTGCGCGCCCGCGAGTGACTGATGACGCCATCCTCCATCGGCTGCCGAAGCGCTTCCAGGACGGACCGTCGATACTCGGGGAGCTCATCGAGGAACAGCACACCGTGATGGGCAAGGCTCACCTCACCAGGTCGCGGAATCGCCCCACCCCCGACGAGCCCGGCGTCACTCGCAGTGTGATGGGGTGCCCTGAAGGGACGCTCGGCGACAAGTGTACCCCCGGGGGGGACCAGCCCCGCGACCGAATGGATCTTCGTGAGGTCGATCGACTCGGCCACCGTGAGCGGGGGAAGGATGCCGGGAAGTCGTCGGGCCAGCATCGTCTTGCCGGATCCCGGAGGTCCAATCAGCAGAAGGTTGTGCGCCCCGGCCGCGGCGATCTCGAGCGCTCGCTTCGCGAACTGCTGTCCACGCACGTCGGACAGATCGGGTTGCCGGGCTGGAGGGCGCTCGAGGAGGGCGCGCATATCGAGCCGAGTCGGCTCGAGCGTGCCTTTCCCCGAAAGATGCTCCAACACCTCCTCGAGGGTCTCACCACCCAGGACTTCCACTCCTTCCACCGCGGCAGCCTCTCGGGCATTCGCCCTCGGTAGTAGGAGCTTTGTCACACCCCGAGCGAGGCACCCGGCGGCGATCGGCAGCGCTCCACGGATCGGCCTCAAGCGTCCATCCAGCCCGAGCTCCCCGACCAGACAAACACCGTCTACCCGCTCCTGGCACACCACCCCCAGTTCCACCAGGACCGCTACCGCGATCGGAAGATCGAAAGCGCTTCCCTCCTTGGGCACATCGGCGGGAGCCAGGTTGACAGTGATCCGCTTCGACGAAACCAGGTGCCCGAGCTGACTCAAGGCGGCGATGACACGTTCCCGCCCCTCTCGAACGGCAGAGTGTGGCAGGCCGACGACAACGAACGCAGGGAGCCCCAACGAGATGTTGACCTCGACCGACACCGCATGGCTCTCGACTCCGGCGACTGAAGCCGAACCGACCTGCGCCAACATGAACGCCTCCCGTACGGGACACACGTCCCCGGAGAGGGCACGTCGCCCCTACGCTCATGGAGGCTGCGGGGCGGAGCCATGTCGGGGTGGGCCCCGAGGCACAGCTCAGCCGAACAGCGGCGGCCTCCGCGTATGGAAATCCGTCGCGTCCTGCCAGGCCTTGGCCACCCTGAGCACCTCCGCATCCGCCCAGAGCTGACCGATGAAGACCGTGCTCACCGGCATCCCGTTGTCGTTGAACCCGCTCGGCACCACCACGGCCGGATGACCGGTCAGATTGGTCATCATCGAGACGCCCGGGCCATTCGTCGGAGTGATGAACACATCGATCCCCTCCAGCGCCGCCTCGAGCGCGCCCATCAGCATCGTACGGACCCGGTTGGCTTGGATGTACTCTACAGCGGGGATCATCCGAGCGGTTCGGAACGAGTTGGGCCATGATCCACGCGTCTGCCGGACCAGCAGATCGTCCCGGCCGCTCAGCGTCAATTCGTCGAAGGCGGCTGCCGCTTCCGCGTTCAGGATGATTCTCAACGCGCCGAGGGGATAGTCGGTGGGGAGGTCGATCGGCACCGGCTCGACACCGAGCGAGCGGAGTGTTTCGAGCGCCGCAGCGTCGTGGTCGGTCGCGCGCTCCGACTCGAAGCCGCGGCGGAAATACCCGACCCGAAGATCCGACAGCGGCCGATCGGAATCCCAGTTGAAGGGCGCGGTGCGCGCTGTGGGATCCCGGCCGTCGGCCCCGTGGATTCTGTCGAAGACCAGCGCACAGTCCTCCACGCTCCGGGCGATGGGACCCAGCTTGTCCATGCTCCAGGAGAGCGCCATTGCGCCGAACCGGCTGACCCTCCCGTACGTCGGCCGGAGCCCCGTCACACCGCAACGCGTCGAGGGCGAGACGATGGAACCGAGCGTCTCACTTCCGATCGCGAAGCCAACGAGCCCTGCGGCGGTCGCTGCGGCCGAGCCCGCCGAGGAGCCGCTGGAGCCCTGCTCGAGATTCCACGGGTTCCGGGTCCGGCCGCCGTACCAGTAATCCCCCTGGGCGAGGGCGCCCAGAGCCAGCTTCGCCACGAGGATGGCGCCGGCCTCTTCGAGACGACGCACCACGGTCGCGTCCTCCCCGATGACCTGATCCTCGAACGGCACGGCGCCCCACGTGGTGCGGAAGCCCTCGGCCGCCAGCAGATCCTTGGCTCCCCACGGGATGCCGTGCAGCGGGCCCCGATAGGTACCACTCGCGATCTCACGATCCGCCCGGGCCGCATGCTCTAGCGCTCGATCGCTCATGAGCGTGATCACGGCTTCCAACGTGGGCCCGTGCTGTTCCAACCGTTCCAAGTAGAGCGTGGTGAGCTCCGTCGAGGTCAGTTGCCGAGTCCGAATGAGCTCGGAGAGCTGGGTAACCGGCATGAACGCCAGTGTCTCCGGGTCCGGCGGCCGCCGAAGCCCGACGTGCCTCGTGAACCGGAACGGACGTGCCTCCGTGGGGAGTGTGCGACCGGGTAGAGCGGGATCGAACCGCACCGCCGGCATCACGTCATTTGAAATGGGAAACTCTCGAAGGGCTTCATAGGACTCGAGATTTCTGTTCAGGCCCGCGACCATCAGGTCGCGTTCCTCTTCGGTGAAGTCGAGGCCCGCCACAGCGCTTGCGTCCGCAAGAATTTCCGAGGTGATCTCCCCTCGCTCCTGCAGCTGGGCCCACAGCACCTCCGGGAGCAAAGTCCCGCTCAAACCCAACGTGGACATATAAGCCATGAATCCACGCCGATCGACGGCTTCGATACCTTCGAGGTTTTTCATCGGTCGCTCGCAAGCCTTGAGGAAAGAGCGGTGGGCCGATATGGTGCGCGCATTCATGGCCACCCCGCAAGTCGCGCGTGCTGGTCCGACCGGTTCCTGAATGGAAATTCAAGGTGGGAGCACTTCATGAACGTCGCCGTTCTCGGTGAAACACTGCCCGGTGAACACCGGGTCGCGCTGATTCCCGCCGGTGTACCCAAGCTGGAGAAGCTCGGGTGCCAAGTTACCGTGGTATCGGGAGCCGGCATTCAGTCCCACTTCTCCAACGAGGAGTACCGGGAGGCGGGAGCGACTATCGCACCGGACGTGAAGACGGCCCTTCAGGGCGCCGACGTCGTCTTGAAGGTGCAAGCGCCGACCGACGACGAGATCGCAGCACTCCCCGAGGGTGTCGTGCTCATCTCACTGCTCTCGCCGCTCACGCAACCGGAGTTGATCGGCAGGCTGGCCAGCGCCAAAGTCAGCGCCTTCGCCCTGGAGCTCATCCCCCGAATCACTCGGGCTCAGAGCATGGACGTCCTCTCGTCCCAAGCCACCGTAGCGGGATACAAGGCCGTGCTTACGGGCGCGAACGAGCTCGCGAAATTTCTGCCGATGTTCATGACGGCCGCCGGGACCATTCGCCCCGGAAAGGTCTTGATCCTCGGTGCCGGCGTAGCGGGACTCCAGGCCATCGCCACCGCGCGGCGTCTGGGTGCCAGGGTCGAGGCCTTCGACGTACGCCCCGCCGTGAAGGAACAGATCGAAAGCCTAGGTGCCACCTTCCTGGAGACGGAGGAGGAGGTCACCGGAGAGGGAGAGGGCGGCTACGCCAAGGAGCTCAGTGAAGAGCAGCACCAACGCGAGCTCGAGCTCATCGCGGCACACATCGTCGACACGGACCTGGTCATCACCACGGCCCAGATCCCGGGTCGGCCGGCCCCGCGCCTCATCACCGAAGAGATGGTGGACTCCATGCACCCCGGATCGGTAATCGTGGATCTCGCGGCGTCTTCCGGAGGCAACTGCGCCGTCACCCGCGAGGGTGAAACCGTCATAAGAAACGGGGTCAAAGTGATGGGCCCCGCGAACCTACCTGCGGAGATTCCCACACACGCGAGTCAGATGTTCTCCAAGAACGTCGAGACGCTCCTCAAAGAGCTCGTCAGCGAGGGTGAGCTATCGCTCGATTTCGAGGACGAGATCATCGACGGAACCTGCGTGACACATGGGGGCCAGGTGAGGCACGGGCCGACGAAGGAGAAGCTCGGCTAAGGAAATCTGGCCTGATGTAAGATGGACTAATTGATTGTCCAACAGTCAGATAGCGTCTTCCACCTCATCCGCCACAAGAAGGCGCCATCGGAGTTGAAGCACGAACCAAAGAAGGGAAGCGAAGGCCAGGATCAGGACTCCAAAGAGCGAGCTGAGCGCGGCCCCGAGCCAGCTCCTCTGATAGGCCACCCGCCACGAGTCGGGCACACAGCTCCTCGAGGTCGAATTCGAGCTCCCTCAGGATTCGGACACGTTCCGGAATAGGCAACGCGAGCCCCCGTTCGACCTCCCGAAGCACCGGGGCAAAACCTCTCGCGGCCTGCGCGCTCACGCCTGCCCGCTCACGCCGGGGCCTCATCACGGTGCCCGAGCACCTGCATGAGACGGGACATGATCTCGTGAACTCTGTGCGTCTCCCCGCTCAGATGCCCCCGACCCGTGCCGGTGAGTGAATACACCTTCTTCCGGCGGCCCCCACCCTTCGACCAAGACCCCCGGATCAGGCCTTCCGCCTCCAGGCGGTGCAGGATCGGGTACAGCGTCCCATGGCGGAACCGGAACAGGCCGTTGCTGTCTGTCTCCACATCGAGCGCGATTTGGTACCCGTGCTTCGCTTGGGAGCGGAGCGTAGAGAGAATGAGCAGCTCGTTGATGTCCCGGGCGAAGCCTTGCACGTCGAAATCTTTCTCAGTCACACCTCAGTCCTCGGCTCAACGTTGCTTGATATTCAGTCGGTCTTTATCTCGTCGGTCTTTATATCGTCACCCTTTATATAAGGGGCCGGGAGGGTGGGGGCAAGGGGGGACCCACCCGTCAATCGGGGCTCTCGGGCAGGCCGCGCAGGCACGAGAGACCGGGGGTCCCCCCGGCCTGGCGCATCCCGAGAAGCTGAGTAGGTTCCCCGGCAGTAACTACCGTGGTTGCCCGCCAAAACAGTGCTCGAGCCGGAATGGAGGGACCTGATGGAGAAGCCCGATGGGTGAAATGGTCGTGGGACTGTACATCTTCGTTCTCGCCGCGCTGACAGGCCGGGAGATCATCACGAAGGTGCCCCCGACCCTACATACGCCCCTCATGTCGGGTGCCAACGCCATCTCTGGCATCGCTGTCGTCGGTGCACTGGTGGTCTCGGCGCAGGTCGATTCCGGGCTCGCCCAGGTCCTGGGAATCACGGCGATCGTGATGGCGATGGTCAATGTGGTCGGGGGCTTCATGGTCACGGACCGCATGCTCGAAATGTTCAAGAAAAGCTGACCGCCACTCTTCATGGATCTCTCTCTTTGGGCGGAGCTTGCCTACCTCCTTTCTTCCGTCCTCTTCGTCGTCGGTCTCAAACGCCTCCAGTCCCCCGCCACAGCTCGTGCCGGGAACCGCTTGGCCGCATTGGCCATGCTCATCGCCATTGTCGCGACGCTGGTCGAAAACCAGGTCCTGAGTTGGACCGGCATCGTGGCCGGCATGGTGGCCGGCTCGCTCATCGGCGCCGTGGCGGCACGGACGGTGAAGATGACCGACATGCCCCAGCTCGTGGGCATCTTCAACGGATTCGGAGGCGGCGCTTCGGCTCTCGTCGCGGCCAGCGAACTCGTGCGGATCCAATCGGCGGGTACGGCTCTCGTGCTGGGCGACGGGTTTACCATCGCCGTCTCCTGCCTCATCGGTGCGGTGACCTTCTCCGGTAGCTTCGTCGCGTTCGGCAAGCTTCAGGGGCTCGTGTCCGGTAATCCCATCACGTTCCCATTCCAGAAGACCTTCAGCGCCCTACTCTTTCTGACGCTCCTGGTCCTGGGCGCCTCAGTGATGGGCGTGTTCGAAGTCGGCGCACTCACCGCCCTCACGGTCTTCTCGATCTTCATGGCGATCGCCCTGTTGCTGGGCATCCTCCTCGTGATTCCCATCGGTGGCGCGGACATGCCCGTGGTGATCTCGCTGCTCAACTCCTACTCGGGGTTGGCGGCGTCCGCCGCGGGGTTCGTGATCGGCAACAACGTGCTCATCATCGCCGGCGCGCTCGTGGGTGCGGCCGGATTCATCCTGACGATGATTATGTGCAAGGCGATGAACCGCTCACTGGCGAACGTGGCGTTCGGCGCGTTTGGGGGGGAGACGGGTAAGGCCGCCCAGCTCAGCTCGGGTGACAAGACAGCCCGTTCCGTGGACGCCGAAGGTGCGGCGATGATTCTGGCCTACGCCCAATCCGTGGTCGTGGTGCCGGGCTACGGCCTCGCGGTCGCGCAGGCGCAGCACGAACTCCGGAAGGCCATGGACAACCTCGAGGAGCGGGGCGTCGACGTTAAGTACGCCATCCACCCGGTGGCGGGCCGCATGCCCGGGCACATGAACGTGCTGCTCGCCGAGGCGGACGTGCCGTACGACAAACTGTTCGACCTCGATGAGATCAACGACGACTTCGGCCGAACCGACGTCGTGCTCGTCGTAGGTGCGAACGATGTCGTAAACCCCGAGGCACATAATCCTGAAAGTGTGATCGCGGGTATGCCGATCCTCGACGTGCACAAAGCGAAGAGCGTGATCATCATGAAACGGAGCCTGTCACCCGGATTCGCGGGCATCGACAACCCGCTCTTCTATATGGACCACTCTCTGATGTTCTTCGGGGATGCCAAAGCCTCGATGACCGACCTCGTGCGGGAGATCCGGGAGGCCTGAGTGAGGAGTTAATTCTCGGCGGCCCACTCCACTTCGAGCGACTCGAGTTGCTCTTCGACCTCCGCCACGAGCTTCGCTGTAGGAACGGTCGAGATACCGTTCCCTTGGAAGAGGGCGAAAAAGAGACCGTCCGTGTGGCCGATGCTCGCATGGGTCACACCACTGTCGATAAAGCGGTTCAGCCGAAGCGCGTCGGAGAGTGAGAGAGGGGTTCCGTACTTCGTGGGTGGGGCTTGAAAGAGTACCCGCACGACCGCCTCACGCACGATCTGGAACTCTTCCACGATATCGCCCGCGGCCAAACCCCTCTGGGCACCAAGGGTCCCATAGAGCTCCGCAGCCCTCTTCCACACCGGATCCACCACGGATCGCCGGTGATCCAAAGCCCCCGGGATCATGCGCGTGAGCAAGTCGAGGAACCGCTTGAGAACACGCTCCATCTCCGGCTCCATACTGACCCGATGTAAGATCTCGTCGAACCAGTACAAGGCGAGGAACGTTCGCTGGGCCTCGAGCCATTCACCGAGGTGCTTGTCGGGAGCGGGGCGTGTTGTACCGGGAGAGGGACGCGTCGCGCTGGGAGAGGGATGTGCGCTTCTAGCCGGAGCCCGGGAGGAAGGGATATCGGCGGGCTGAGCGGAATCCCTCATGACACTCCCTTTGGAGGCGACGAAGTCTCCTGCGTGAACACCCTAAGTTGCGTCATCTAGCGCCATCTCGCCAGTGGACGTCTGTCCATTTCTTTCTCCATCTAGGCGTCCTCTTCAGTCACAATCGGATCGACCTCCGTCCACGGCCGAAGCTGCAGGCGAATCACAGTGCCTTCGCCGCGGTCCGCCTCCGCGGTCACCGTACCATCCCACGATTCCACCAACTTGCGAACGATGGCGAGGCCCAGTCCGGTACCCGTCGAACGAGTGCTGAACTGCGGCTCGAAGATCCTTCCCATGAGGTCGGCGGGAATCCCAGCGCCGTCGTCCCGGACCCGAATTTCTACCGCGGTCGGAGCCGACACAGCCTCGATGACAACACTTCCCTCGCCCTCGATCGCCGCGCGCGCGTTCTCGAGCAGATTACTCAAGACTTCCTTGAGTTCGGTCTCACGCGCGCTGATACGCGGCAGATCCTCAGGGATGTCGGCAGCGAAGTCGATGGGCACACCCTCGCCTCCCCGATACAGCGTGAGCAGTTCCCGTGCCACGGCGCCCACATCCACGGGTTCGAGCGGAACTTCGCCAGCGGCGGCCGGCGCACCGAAGCGTGAAAACGAGCTCGCGATCGCGGCGAGGCGGTCGATCTCCTTCAGGATGGCCCCCACGTTGCGCTCCAGGATCGTCTCGAACTCGCCCTTCTGATCCTTCCAGGCCTTTAGGATGTGCTGTACGCTGAGCTTGATCGGAGTGAGTGGATTCTTCACTTCGTGTGCGACCTGGCGCGCCATTTCACCCCAGGCGAGAATCCGCTCGGCCCGCAATTCATCAGTGATGTCTTCGAGGGAGAGAACGATTCCGCCCGGTTCCTGCCGGGACACTTCGCGGGCGCGCACCCGGATGCGACGCTCGCCCAGTTGGAACTCGACCGTGGCTTCGCGAAGGTGGTCCCGCAGGCAACCCTCCACCCACTCGACGAACTCTGCCCTCGCGCCCTCGAACCGGGGCATACGCTCCCCCACCCGCATCCGTCCTTCCAGAACGGCCTGAGCCCTGGCGTTCACCAGAATGACGCGCCCCAAAGCATCGAGTGCGACGACCCCCGTCGCGGCGTCTTCCACGATGGCCTCGGTGCGCCTCGTCGTTCTGACGAGGTCGCGCCGCGCTCGTTGGAGACGCAACACCATACGGTTGAAGGCCGTGAAGACGGACCCGAACTCATCCGCCCGGTCACCGGGCAGCTGGAGTTGTAGGTTGCCCCCGCCGACCCTCTCGGACGCCATCTGGAGCGTGCGCATCGGGCTGGTGAGGGTGCGGCCGACCAGGAAAGCGAGACCGAGAGACAGTCCCGCGCCGATCAACACCACGAAGGCGATCAACTCGAGGATCTCGCGTTGCCTCAACGTGGTCGCGCCGGCCTGGAGAGGTACCTGAGTCGCCACCACGTCCCCATCCGGAAGCCTTCGAAAGGCCATCAGGTACTCGCGCCGGCCGAGGCTTCCCAGCGTCGTCTCGAGCAGCTTTTCCCTGCTTTCTAGCCGCTGATTCAACTCGAAGGGAATCAGCCCATCGTACAGACCCAGCTCCACGAGGTCGTCTACCGACCCGCCTCGCAGCTCTCCGGCCCGATATTCCAGGAGGTCGGCTCCCACACGGACGGAGAGCGCCGCCATGGAGCCATTTACGTCTTCGTAAAAGGCTGCCGCGTCCTCCGCGACACGCCCGGCGATTGCGGCAGCCGTTCTCTCGGTGACTTCGTTCAGAGTCCGGTAGGAGAGCGTGCCGAAGAGGGCAGCCGACACGAGGAAAAACCCGAAGAGCGCCACGGTGACTCTGGCACGAAAGGACGAGAACGGGTTCCTCCAGGTTCGCACGGTGGGGCGCCGCCCGACCACCACGTAATGGCCCAGAGCCCACAAGAGAAGAATCGCCAATCCGTTGCCGAGAACCAGAAGCGTACCCCGGGCCACAGCCAGCAGCGGCGTCGGTAAATCCACGACGTACTTGGCGTCGAACGCACCGTCCGGATAGCGCACACCCACGGTGGCCTCCCATCCCTCGGTGGTGCGGCGCCAGACCGTCTCTTCGGAAAACGTCGCCTCGTCACCTTCCAGAACCGGAACCATCGTGAGCGGGCTCTCGCTCAATGCGGTCAAACTCCCGAAAATCGGGCCGAAGGGTGAGGAGTTCGAGAGTTCCCTTCGCGCCGGCAACACGCCCGTGAGCACACGGCCGTAGGCGAGCGGAACTTGAACCACGTAGTTCGCCTCGCCGAGGCCCAGACGCCGAACGAAAGCAGGCTCACCTTGCCGCGCCTCCTCGAGAAAATCGTCGGCGGCGTCCGGACGACCGTCCACGCCGATCCTGATCTCGAATTCCGGAAGATCCCCGGCCGACCAAAGCGTGAACGACACCCCGGTTCCTTCCTCGGCCAACCCGCTCAGAATCCAACTCTCGTAGAGAAGCTCGGCCGACTCCGCGCCTGCCGCATCCAGCGAGTCGGCGGTATCGACGAAACGGTGAAGTACGTACTCGAGGTACGGATCCACGGGAACACCCAAGCGCGCTAGTTGGAGCTCGGCGTCGTCCATCCGGGCGTCGATGCGGGCTCCCCAGGCGATCACGACGGCCGCGGAGGACCCGATTGCCGCCGCCGCGCACCACGCCATCCAGTCGCGTCGACCTCCCCTCTTTACACATGACAGGCCGTAGGCTGCCAGAAGCGCCGGCAACGCGCAGGCACCGGTTATCCACTCGGGAACGGCTCCGACCCTCAACACCCAGAACACCGCCGCCAAGCAGAGACCCACGAGCGCGACGATGGCCAACGTGAGAGGGACCTGCGGGGGTGTTCCCCTGGCGGCGCGCTCCCCCGCGCGAAACGCTCCGAGGCAGACAAGGGTGAGCACCAGGGCCAGGCCCATTTGGTAGACGATCCATTTCCCTTCCGCACCCGCCAAGAGCACCGGTCCAGCACCAGCCAAGATCAGCATCGACAAGAGCGGAAAACCGATCAGCACCGCCAAGGCTGAGGTCAGGGACCCGAGCCGGAGTGCCGGCGGCATATGGGCGGCCATCACGACGCTCAAAGCCACCACAACGAGAAGCACCCGCTCGAACGTGACTGGCACTCCAGGTAACACGAAATCGGCGGCAGTGAAGAAGGGTGCTCCACCTATGGCGGCCCCCACCGGAGCCAAAAGGGCAAGTCCCATCGGGGTAAGCACCGCCGCGGTACGGTCGGTACGGTCGGTTCCAGCGGTGAAGGCGAGCATCAGCCAGGCGATGACCGCCAGCAAACCAACGATCCTCGACCACAGGGCTCGAACGTCGGTCAGGCGCTGCTCCTGCGTGGGCCGGACGACGGCAACGCTGAAGAGGGCCTCATCCTCCCAAACCCAGTCGTACACTTCATCGTCGGCGGGCCGCTCGGCCCGGAAAATCCTGAGGTCCTCACCTACTCCGTCCCGGAAGTCCGTCAAGAAGTCGCCAGGGTCTTCCTCCAGATTTCTGGGCAGATTCGCCTTGATCAGCGCCGCGGCCATAGCGGTCCCGCCACCCGGGATGGGAGCCGTGAAGTACAAGTAGCTGAAGAGGGGGCGATCCCGATAAAGATATCGGACCTCGCCCGTCCTCAGCTCCTCAGGGACAACACCACGGTGTACGCCGTCCCACACCTCGAATCCACCCTCTGGCCCGTAGATCGTGGCGAGGGTCATGCCGGTCTCTTCCCGGATGTCCCGCAACCCGTCGAGAACCGTCTGATCAGTACCGCCGGGCGCAAGATCCCCAATACGCGCCACGGCTTCTTCGCCCATCCTGACCAAGCTCGTCAGGCGCTCGTCGAGGGCTTCCACGGCTCGATCGCTTCGGGAGTCCCAGTAGGAGTCGAAGTCCCGTGAAATTCCACGCATTTCGAACTGCCCGTAGGACCCAGCGAGCGCACCAGCGAGAATGATGGCGCTTGAAAGCGCGCGAGCACGCCCGCCGCGGGGACGGGCAGCGAGGGCCGCGACTGCAGACCCCCCAGCGAACACGAGCAGAGGGAATACGGGCCAGCGTGTCCAGGCAACCAGGCCGAGAACACCGAGCCAGGGCGCGAGGCGTAAGAAGATGTCTCGGAGCCGGAAAACTTTCCCTGGTGCGTTCAAAGAGCTCCTCGCCAGTTGGGACGCCATTGAGCTTCCACATCGAGCTTCGACATCGGCTTCGACGAAGTTCATACCGCCGAACGATCTATCGAGATCCGGTGTATATTGGGGTTATGCGTTTCTCGACCACGATGTACTCCCTACTCCTCGTCCTTCCAGGGGGCTTTTGTGTCGGTGGAGTCGGCTTCCGGCCTGATGCCGCGGCCGCCCAGGTGGTCGAAGTCGATGAGGGCACGTTCATCGTCGAGTTAGGCGGGCAGGTGGTGGGAACCGAGACCTTCCGAATTCGTCGGTCCGGGTTCGGTGACAACGCGCGGACAATCGCCGAGGGCAAGCTCGAAATCGTAGAAGGCGGATTGAAACAGACCATGCTGTCCCGCATCAGCACCCTCGGGGTCGGGATGTCCCTCGACCTGTACGATCTCAAGGTTTCCGCTCCGGCTGAACTCTCGATTCTCCTGGAACGCCGAGGAGACCGGATGGTGTCGGTCACATCCTCCGAAGCCGGAGTCGAAGAACGCGAGTATCGCCAGGTCCAAGCGCGAACACCGACGGTGGTGCTGGATCGTTTTTTTGCCCATCACTACTTCTTCATAACACCGCACCAGACTCCGGGGGGCACCAACCTCTCGGCCATTGTGCCAAGGCCAGGTGGGCAGTCCACCGGCACACTACGTATGACCACCGTCGAACCGCTCACCTTTGAGACCGTCACCGTCCAGGCCCAGCGCCTCGAATTACGTCTCGACGGAGCCGTGCATGAAATCTGGCTGGACGGACAAAACCGGGTTCTGCGTGTCGAGATCCGATCGCAGGGTTACGTCGCACGACGCAGCAACCTGCCCCCGGGTTAGCCCCAGCTCCCTGCCCTGCCCGCTGCTGGTCATCTCTGATTGGTCACTCCGGGAAGACGGGCCGCTCACCGACTCCTCTCCGCCTGTCCCGGCCCGCAAATTGCCCTCCGATCAGCGGCAGCATAGACAGCCAGAAACCTTCGGTCGTCGAAGCCAAAAAGCTTGACCCTGTTACTTGCCTTAGCTAATTATTCGTACAGGAAATGGTTTTCGACGAGGGAACGGAACTATGGACGTCAGTGCGCGAAAAGTAGCGGGCGAGGTGTTGCAGGTCATTCCCCTCGTGACGCGGAGGGTGGCTGCGGACCTTCGTAAGTCGGAGCGGTCCATGAAATTGGCGCATATAGGCCTTCTGGGCATGGTGGCACGAACCCCGCACAGCTTGAGTGAACTCTCGGACTTGCACGCTGCTAGCATGCCGACCATGTCGAAGACGATCACGACCATCGAGAACCTTGGATGGGTGGTACGGACGCGATCCAATGCCGATCGGCGGATCGTGATGATCGAAGCCACCCCGGCGGGGAGAGCGGCTCTCAAAGAGGTATACAACCGCGCGATCACTCCGATCTCGGAAGCCCTCGATGCGCTCACGGTAGCACAACGCCAAAAGCTCAGTGTCGGGTTGAAAATCCTCCGCGACACGTTCGCGGATGCCCCCGCCGAGCGGGAAGAGGAGAGTCTGGCGTCTGCCTCTTCGACAAACAGGAACAGCAAATGACGAAGTTCAACTGCGAATCCTGGGGGCTGGGCGTGAAGGATCCTGCTAACGGATACGTAACGGGTCAGAACGAGTACGTCGCGGCGCAACAAACGGCGCCTGAAACCAGCGGTCTATGCTCAGCGTACGTGTGGCCAGCGACACCGTGTGGAACGCGGGTCGTTCCTAGTCCGAATGGCTCGTTCAGGGCGTGTGCCACCAAACTCATACGGAGGTTTCCCTTGTCGACTCGATCGCTCCTAATCGGAGCCCTGGCTCTGGCATTCTTCTTCGTTCCGCAGGGAGCCGCTGCACAGAGCTTTGTACCCATCGTTCTCACCTTGGAAGAAGCGATTGATATCGCCCGTCAGAATAATCCAGGGCTTCAGGCGGTGCGCAATGATGAAGGTGTAGCGAATTGGAACGTGCGCTCCGCCTACGGGGCCCTCTTTCCATCCGCTTCGGTGAACGGCGGGATCTCTTGGCAGGGTGCAGGGGAGCAGACCTTCGGGAGTCTGACCGCGGAGCAGCTCGGCTTCGCAAACCAGCCCTCGTTCCTTTTTTCCAACTACAACCTCAGCCTCAACTACGAGATCAACGGCAGGACGTTGATGGCTCCAGGACAGGCCAAGGCGGATCGCGTGGCTACCTACGCTCAGATGGCCGGCGCGGAGGCGGATCTCACCTTCCGAGTCACCCAAGGGTACATCGACGTGCTGCGGCAAGCCGAACAGCTCAGGGTTTCCGAACAACAGCTGGAGCGGGCGACCTTCAATCTTCGCCTGGTGCGAGCACAGCTATCGGTGGGGACCGCAACCGGTGTCGACGTCGGGCAGGCCGAAGTCTCCGTCGGCCGGGCCGAGGTCACCATCCTACAGACCGCCAATGCCCTCGAGAACGCCCGGATAAGACTTCTGCAGCTGATGGGAGCCGACGACCTCTATTCGCCCTTCGTGCCGACCACTCCCTTTGAGCTCTCGGAGCCGCTTTGGGATCGTGAAGAGCTTTACCAGCTGGGATTGGAGAGTAACCCCAACCTCAGGTCTCTCCGCGCGAGTCGCTCGTCGAGCAGCTACGGGGTGAGAATGGCGAAGAGCACGTACCTCCCCTCGTTGAGCCTGAGAGCGAGCACAAGCGGGTTTACCCGGCAGGCGTCGAGTACCGCGCTCAACGTTCAGCAGGCCGAGCTCCAGGCCCAAGGCTCCATTCAAAACTGCCTGTTCACCAACGATCTTTATTCCCGGCTGGCCAACCCGCTTCCTCCTCAGGATTGCTCACAATTGGCGTTCACCGACGCGGACGCACAGGCCATAAGGAATCAGAATACCGGTTTCCCGTTCAGCTTTACGGGCCAACCAGCGACGGTGGGGCTGTCGATCAGCCTTCCCATCTTCCAGGGCCTCAGCCGGCAACGCCAGGTCTCGGAGGCTCAGGTACGGCTCGAAGACCTCGACCTCAACTTGAGGGAACAGGAACTGGCGCTCCGAGCGGACATCGCGACGACGTTGGCCACGGTTCGAGCGGCGTACCAGGCTGCGCTGATCGAAGAACGGAACCAGACGGTAGCTGACGAACAGCTCCGCCTGGCGACGGAGCGTGTTGCGGTCGGGCTCGCCGATTTTTTCGAGCTCCTCGAAGCAGAAACCGTCAAGGTCGACGCCGATCGCGCGCAAGTCTTTGCGATCTTCGTGTACCACGACTCCCTCGCAAACCTGGAGGCCGTTGTCGGAACCTCCTTCCGCACACCCTGAGGTTACCCATAGCTCAATGAGCGCTAGAATTTCATGACCGCTATAAACAAACTAGTGATCGCGATCGCGGTCGTTGTCATCTTCGGCGGCGGCGCGGCCCTCACCGTCACCCAGAGCCGGGATCGAGGTATTCCCGTCCGGTTCGATGTCGTGGTACGCCGTGATCTCGTCGAAACCGTCACGGCCAGCGGCAACATCCGAGCGGGGCTAGTGATCGAGATGAGCGCCGAGGTGTCGGCTCGGGTCATTGAATTGCTCGTCGAGGAAGGGGACGACGTCGTGGTTGACCAACTCTTGCTGCGGCTCGACCCGACCCAGTTCGACGCCAGCGTCTCCCGGAGCCAGGCCTCGCTGAACCAGGCCCGCGCCCAGGTGAATCAACAGGAAGCCAGTCTGGAGCGGGCCGCCAGGGACTACGAACGGCTAAGAGACTTGTTCACCAGTGATCCGCTGTTGGTGGCGCGACAACTACTCGATAACGCGAGTACAGATGTGGAGCTGGCCTCCAGCAGCCTGGAGTCGGCCCAGTTCGGGGTCGACCAGGCGGTCGCTTCGCTCGATGAGGCGAATGAGCGACTGAGCAAGACCTTTTTTAGGGCTCAAATCGCCGGAAAAGTAACCCGCCTCAACGTGGAGGAGGGAGAGACCGTCATCGTCGGCACCATGAACAACGCAGGCAGCTTGGTTCTGACGATCAGTGAGCTCTCACGGGTCGAAGCGGTCTTGGAGGTGGACGAGACCGACGTTCCGTATATCAATGTGGGCGACAGTACCATCCTCGAATTGGACGCCTTCCCGAACCGGCTCTTCCGTGGTGTCGTGACGGTCATCGGCAACAGCGCCATCAGACCTCCGTCGTCCTCGGCCGGAAGCGGCCAGGCTGCTGCGATCGACTTCGAGGTGGTGATCACGATGGACGATCCTCCGAGGGGGATTCGCCCGGATCTGTCAGTCACAGCCGATATCATCACGGCGACGAGAAAAAATGCCCTTGCGGTGCCGATCATTGCCCTGACGGTTCGGCCCAAGGAGGAGATGGAAGACGGCACCCGCGCCCTACCGAGCGAGGTGGGAGAGGACGATGAGCGGACACGAGGTCCGCTTTCGCGCCCGGAAAATGAAGACGTAGAGGGTGTGTTCATCGTGGTGGACGGTCAGGTCAGATTCGCCCCGGTTGAGATCGGCATCACCGGCCAAGAGCACTTCGAGGTGCTCACAGGTGTCAGCGAAGGGGACACCATCGTGGCCGGTCCCTACCAGCAAATTCGTGAGCTCAGCAACGGTGACCGGGTGCAGGATGAGAATGACGGGTCGTCAGCCACTGGATCAGGTTTCTTTGGTAGACGTTAGCGGCACCCACGGATCCGAGCGGAGATTTCATGCAGTTCATTGAGGCAATCCGGCTGGCCCTTCAGCAGATATGGACTGAGAAGCTGAAGAGTTTCTTCAGTCTACTCGGCGTAATCGTCGGGGTCATGTTCCTCATCGTGGTGGTGAGTATCGTCGAGGGGTTGGATCGCTACATCACCGAAGACCTCGCTACCGCGGCGTTCGGCGCGAATACCGTGACACTCCAGAGGTGGGGGGACGGGCCGGACTTCGGAGGCTCCGGCGCGCGTGCCCGGCAACGCCGTCCTCGTATTACCTACGAAGATTGGGAAGCCGTGAAGGAGCAGATCACGGTCCCCGCAATCGTGGGCGCGGAGAGCAGCACGGGCGGCGAGATCGTGGCCGACAACGGTCAATCGGTTGACAACGTTCGGATTCACGCCGTCTCCTCCGAGATCATGGTGATTCGCGACTGGGTGGTCGAAAAGGGGCGTACGTTTTCTCCTCAGGAGGCGGAGCGTGGCGCGAACGTCGTCGTGCTCGGTACGGAGACCGCAGACCTCCTCTTCGAAAATCTCGATCCGATCGGTCGCCGTGTACGCATCCGCGGATTCGCGTATCGGGTCATCGGCATCCTCGAGGAACAAGGCAGCATGTTCGGGCAATCGCTCGACAATCAGGCCATCGCTCCCGCCCGGTCGCGGATTCAGGCGGTGACGAACCCGCGCGGTATCGTGGGCCAGGTTGTGGCGCAGGCTCTGGAGCAGGCCGACGTGCGGCCCCTCCAGAGAGAGATCGAGGGTATCATGCGGGCGCGCAGGCGTCTTCGCCCCTCCCAGAACAACAATTTCGTGGTCGAGACGGCTGAGGATGCCTTGGCCTTCTGGGACGACATCTCCAGGATCCTGTTCATTGCACTTCCGGGGTTGGTCTCGATCTCGCTGGTCGTGGGCGGCGTTGTCATCATGAACATCATGCTCGTATCGGTGATGCAGCGAACGCGTGAAATCGGAGTACGCAAGGCGATCGGCGCCCGCCGCAGAGACATCCTGAGCCAGATCCTCATCGAGAGCATCACACTTTCCGGGGCAGGGGCGGTGCTGGGAGTGGCGATCGGGGTCGGACTCACCTACCTGGTGAGGACCCTTTCCCCTCTCCCAGCCGCTGTGGACGTGAAGTGGATCGCATTAGGTGTGGCGCTGGGGGTGCTCGTGGGGGTGACTTCCGGCGTATACCCCGCCGTACGGGCCTCCAAGCTCGCCCCCGTCGACGCCTTGAGGTACGAGTGAGATGGACGTGACGACGAGGATGGAAGTGGCGAGTGAGTTGGAGATGAGCGGTCTCACCATGCTCAAGGAAGGCGTCACGATCGCCCTCGGCTCGATCAACGCCAACAAGGTTCGCTCCGGCCTGACCATCCTCGGTGTTGCGATCGGTGTGGGCGTGGTGGTCATGCTCGCAGCGCTCATCACCGGAATTCGAACGTCGGTCATGGAGGGGTTCGAGTCGGCGGGTCCGGACAACTTCGGGATCATGCGCTTCGATTTTTCAGCCGTGCGCGCCTCGATCGCGAGTGGACGTGAGCCTTGGTACAACAAGCCCGTTATCGAACCCGAGGAGGCCGAGCGTATAGCCCGTCTCCCCGCGGTCCAAGATGCGCTGTACAACTTCAGCTTCAGCACGACCCTGGCAGTGGACGCGCGCCGGGTGAATGGGGTACAATCTTCCGGATATTCATCCGGCTGGCCGGCCTACCAGCCCGGCACATTCTCTTCGGGCCGCGACTTTACGCCGCAAGAGGTCGCCCAATCACGTCCCCTGATCGTGGTGTCGATCTCCCTCGCCGAGGAACTCTTCGGGGCGCTTGATCCGGTCGGAAGGAAGATTCGTGTCACGGCGGGCCGTCGAGCCGTGAGTGAGTCCTTCACGGTCGTGGGTGTCTTCGAACCGGACGAGAGCATCTTCGCCGCCGCGGTGCCACATTTCGCCGTTTTCCCATATAAATCCGCGATGAAAAGGCTCAAAGCCTCGAATTTTCAAGCCAATATCTGGATCGTGCCGAATCCGTCCTTCCCTTCAGAAGTAGCGCAAGACCAAGTGATCGGCGCCATGCGCTCCATGCGCGGCCTGCGCCCGAGGGACGAGAACAATTTCGCGATCATGCGCTCAGATCAGCTCATCGAGATTTTCGACACGTTCATCGGAGTGTTCGCCTTGATCATGCTCGCGCTCTCCTCCGTGGGTCTGATGGTGGGCGGAATCGGTGTCATCGGTATCATGATGATTTCCGTGACCGAGCGTACGAGGGAAATCGGCATCCGAAAGGCTGTGGGAGCCACCCGCCAGGAGATCATGTGGCAGTTCCTGGTCGAGTCGGCGGTGCTAACGCTCCTGGGTGGTATAGCCGGACTGGTTCTCGGCGCGGCACTCGCCGAAGTCGTCGCCGCCTACACACCCATACCCGCCACCATCCCGTTGTGGGCGATCTTCACGGCGATGGCGATGGCGATCGTGACGGGCATACTCTTCGGCATCGCCCCGGCTTATCGGGCATCCCGTTTGGACCCGATCACGGCCCTCCGCTACGAATAGGCTCCGACACCGACTCGCGGAAATACCGATGACCGAACCCCTCGATCTTCTCGCGATCATGGCCCACCCCGACGACGCCGAGCTCCTGTGCGGCGGCACTCTGTCCAAAGCAGCGGCGTCAGGCGACCGGGTGGGGATTCTCGACCTCACACGGGGTGAAGCGGCGAGTACCGGGTCCATAGAAACCCGTGAGCGGGAGGCGGCTCGCTCCGCGGAGGTGATGGGTCTGGCCGTGCGCAGGAACGCGGGGCTCCGCGATTCGGGCTTGATCAACGACGACGCGTCGCGAGGTGTCGTGGTGGAATTGATCCGAGAGCTGCGGCCGAGGGTGATCGTGACCCATTGGCGTGAGGGCAGACATCCGGATCACCGTGTGGCCGCCCAACTCGCCTATGACGCCTCCTTCCTCTCAGCGCTGAAAAACTACGATGCGTCGGGAGACGCTCACCGGCCCGACAAAGTGGTGCACTGCCTACTCTTCCGTGAGGACGCCCCACCCCCGTCGTTCGTGGTGGACATCACCGATCATCTCGAGACCAAGATGGCGGCGTTGGCTTGTTTCGAGTCGCAGTTCTCCGGGAAGACCGCCGCAGGTGAGGTGTTCGGTGCGGGCGACCGACCTCTCGAAGACCAGATCCGTGTGCAGTGCGCCCATCACGGTTCGCGCATCCGTTGCGCCTACGGAGAACCTTTTTGGACTCGGGAGACGGTTGCGCTGGAGTCGCTCGGAAGCGACCGGGTTTCTACGTTCTGAACGGGGCCGAATCGACTCCAGGCGGAGCGGGCCTGTAGCCTTCTAGAGCGAGCAGGACACTTCCAGAAGTAGTCTCCGCCAACTGGGGACCTCCGAGCCGTGGACCTTCAGAGCCATTGCGCTGGCGCCTCCACCCTCGGACAGCCATGGCGCCAACCACGCACTGATTTCGGTAGGCAGGTGGCCAAGCAGGTCTCCGCCCGACCGATGCACCCATACCTCCGGTGTTTCCTGATCCGGCGGATCGGGAACCAAGTAGAGCGAGTCCCCTGCTTCGAGTGCCTCCAAATGGCGATCCCGATCGGCGAAGGCGATGCCGTGGACCGTAGCACGGAAATGAGGAGGCCGGCCATCCGGGAAGGGCGGACGATACTTGCTCATGCTGGACGGGATGTTTCTGTCACGGTTCACCGGCCGAGGATCATTCGGTAAGTTGTTCAACATAGGAGGGGCCTCGGCTCGGGGAAACACCGGGTCCGAACACGATCGCTGAAGGGAACACATGTCGTCGATTTACCTCGATCACGCAGCTACGACACCGATTCGCTCCGAAGTGCGCGAGGGGATGATGGCCGTTCTCGATGGCGACTTCGGTAATCCTTCGAGCGCTCATGGTTGGGGGCGCCGTGCGGCTGCACGTCTGGAGGAGGCGCGTGAAAAAGTGGCCCAGGCCGTCGGAGCCGACCGAAGTGAGATCTACTTCGTGCGCGGCGGAACGGAATCAGACAACATGGCCATTCTCGGTCACGCCGAAGCCGTGCGGGGCCGGGGAGGCACGCCCTTCGCCGTCGTCTCGGCGATCGAGCACAAAGCCGTGTTGGGCGCCGCCGCCGAGGTGGCAAACCGGGGCGGACGATGGAGTACTATTCCGGTCTACCCGGACGGCACATTGGACATGGAGGTACTCGACACTACACTCGCCGACGGCGCGTCGATCGTGTCCGTGATGACCGTGAACAACGAGGTCGGCATTCACCTACCGATCGAGGACGTAGCGGAGCGGACGCGTGCCCACGGGGTCGTTTTTCATACCGATGCCGTCCAGGCCCTCGGCAAGGTTCCGGTAAGCGTCCAGGACATCCCAATCGACCTCCTCTCTCTGACAGGGCACAAGATCTACGGCGCGAAGGGCACGGGTGTGCTGTTCGTCCGGCGAGGTGTCGAAATCAATCCCCTCATCTTTGGTGGAGGCCAGGAACGGGCGTTGCGGCCCGGCACGGAAGACGTCGCGGGTGCCGTTGGCATGTCTATCGCGGTGGACTTGGCAGTGCAGGAACAGGAGTCCGAGGCCACTCGGCTCCGTGGGCTCCGCGACCTGCTCCAGTCGCGGCTGGAGAACGGTATAAACGGGCTCCGCATCCATGGCGACGTGGCCACCCGCGCCCCACATATCCTGAATGTGGGTATTCCGAACGTCGATCCCGAGGCGCTTCTCGCCGGTCTCGATCTGGAGGGAATCGCCGCTTCAGCGGGTTCGGCCTGCGAGAGCGGGGCTCAGACGGCAAGCCACGTGCTCCAGGCTTTGTACGGCCGACTGGAGGGCGTCGCGGCTCTCCGATTCAGTCCTGGACACTCCACCACCGAAAACGATGTGATTCGTGCGGCCGAGGCCACACTGACGGTACTGGAACGTATGCCGAGTGTTGAGGCACGGGCGTGAAGGACACGACGAGGAGTCAGCGGATCCTGGTTGCCATGTCCGGCGGCGTCGACTCGTCAGTGGCGGCGGCCCTCTTGGTCCAGCAGGGGTACGACGTCGTGGGCGCTACCATGAAGACGTTCTGTTATTCCGGCGCCACAGCGTCCTCCAAGACGTGTTGCGGGCTCGACGGTATCGCCGATGCCCGTCGTGTCTCGGACGCGCTCGGCATCCCCCACTACGTGTTCGATGTGGAAGAAGACTTCACGCGCGACGTGATCGACGACTTCGTCTCCGAGTACGCCCGTGGGCGTACGCCGAATCCATGTGTGCGCTGTAACTCCAACACGAAGTTCAAGGATCTCATGGAGCGGGGGCGGCTCTTGGGTTGTGACGGGATAGCCTCTGGCCACTACGTGCGGATCGATCACTCGAACCTTCCTTCACCGGCTCTGTACCGGGGTGTCGATACCTCGAAGGATCAGTCCTACTTTCTCTGGGGCCTTCCCACGGAGATGTTACCGCTTCTCCATTTCCCACTTGGAGACCTGACGAAGCAGCAGGTGCGGGAACAGGCTCGAGCGCTCGGCCTGGTCACGGCCGACAAGCCGGAGTCCCAGGAAATCTGTTTCGTGCCCACGGGCAACTACCGGGATCTCCTCGAGAAGCGGCTCGAAGCACGTCATCCGGCCTTGGAGCCCGGCCGAATCATACGACGCGATGGCGAGGTGCTCGGTGAGCATTCGGGTTACGCCAATTTCACGGTCGGCCAGCGCAAAGGACTAGGTGGAGGTTTTGGAGAGGCCCTCTACGTGATCGAGATCCGCGCCGACTCTCGCGAGGTCGTCGTGGGTACGGCCGAAGAGGGGGCGTCCCCCGGCGTAGAGATCGGTGAGCTGAACTGGCAGACGACACCGCCCCCGGACGGCTCGCCCATCGGGGTGCAGATCCGGTACCGTGCTCCAGCCGTCTCAGCGACTGTGCACTCGACGAACGGGCCTTTCACGCTGGTCTTCGACGAGCCGCAGCAAGCCGTGACGCCAGGACAATCCGCTGTCTTTTTCGAGGGTGAGCGGGTTCTTGGCGGTGGACGAATCGAACGCGCCTTGGTCGCCGCAAAAATCGGTTGAAGGAGGAGGGTGCGTGGTGCGCCCCACGCCGCAGAAGCCCCTTCTAGTGCTTCATTCCCGATGAAGATGCGAATTCCTCCATCGCTCGCCTTTGTTCGTCGGTCAACGTCTCGGGAATAGCCACGTCCACCTCGACGATCTGGTCCCCCACACGCTCCCCTTTTTGGATACCGTGTCCGCGAACGCGAAGCTTCGTTCCACTCTGTGTACCCGGTGGGATCCGGAGATGCACCTTCTTACCGAATATCGTTTTCACAGCCATCTTGGAGCCGAGCGTAGCCTGGACGAGATTGACCGATATGGTCACATGGACGTCCAACCCTTCACGGCGGAAGAAACTGTGTGGCCTAACCTTGAAAGTGATGATCAGGTCCCCGGGTTTTCCGCCCCGGCTGCCGCGTTCACCCTTCCCGGACAGGCGCACCTTCGATCCAGCTTCGACACCTTTCGGCACCGTGATCTTGAACCGCCGGTTTTGGCGCACCGTTCCGCTCCCGCTACAAGCCTTGCACGGTGACTCGGGGATCTCCCCGCGGCCGAAGCAGGCCGGGCACGGCCGATTCACCGCGAAGCCTCCCTGGCCGAAGGAGATCGAGCCAGTGCCTTTACATTCGCTACACTTTTTTGCCTCCGTGCCAGGTGATGCGCCCGATCCTTCACAGGTGGCGCACTCCTCGGTGATCGGTACGTCAATGGAAATCTTGCCTCCCTTGGCGGCAGTGAGGAAGGAAATCTCCACCGAGTACTCGATACTACGCCCCTTCGCAGGCCCTTTTTTCGTTTCCTGCGCTGCGGCTTTGGGTCGGCGATCGAAGATGGAGCTGAAGATGTCTCCGAGGCCCCCGAACCCCTCGAGATCTTCGAAAGAGAATCCGCCGCCCCCATCCGAGCCTGAACTTCTCGGAGCCCCTCGACCACGGCCGAACCCGAGGTTGGGTATTCGGCGCATCTGGTCGTAATGTTTGCGCTTTTCGGGGTCTGAGAGCACCGTGTACGCCTCTCCGATCCCTTTGAAGCGCCCCCTTGCCTTCGGTCCCGGTCTGGCGTCCGGATGGTACTTCTTCGCCAGTGTGCGGTAGGCTGACTTGATCTCGGCCTGGCTGGCTTTTTCTGAGACGCCGAGCGTCTTGTAGTAGTCCTTGGTCCTGGTCGCCACGACTCTGCCTATTCGTGTTTGAAGACGACGACTCGGGCAGGTCGTACGAGGTGGCCCTTGAAGCGGTATCCCTTCTGGAAGACCTCCTGGACTTTTTGATCGTTCTCGGGATCCTCGGTCGGCACGCCTAACATGGCCTCCATGACGTTGGGGTCGAAGACCTCCCCGACCGGGTTGAGCAACTCCACGCCCGAGGCCTCGAGCGCTTGCCGGAACTTGCGCTCAACGAGGTCGACGCCCTCGACCAAAGCCTCTACGGTCGTGTTCTCGGCCTGCCATGCACCGACACGCTGAAGATCATCCAAGCCGTCGACGAAACTCCGCAGCATCTCGGCCTGGCCTCTCCCCCACGCCTCGGACAGCTCGCTCTCGGCCCGGCGGCGATAGTTCGTAAACTCTGCGACCAATCGAAGGTGACGATCCTTGATGGTGGAGAGCTCCGCCTGCAGGTCCTCGAGATCGGTCGACGGCTCGCCGCCGACACTCTTTACGTCGACCTCCTCGGTTGCAGCTCCGACGCCCTGAGGGGCTTCGGTTGAAGCCTCATCCCCCGAAGCGGCGTCGGCTGGTACCTCTCCGCCGTCCTCCGTCGCTTCCACTTCAGAGGTCGTCGTTTCTTCGGGCGGGCTAGTCTTTTTCTTACCCATCGTGTTCTCGATATCCCTTTGTGGCGGCGGCGCATTCGACCGGCGTCCGAAGTCCTCGGCTCGAACTTCCCTGAAGACTGGTGTCCTAGGTGCCTGTGAACTTACTGCTTCTCGGGCCCTCCGGGAGTCCTGGCATGCCCTTTCCGATTACCCCTCAAGTACGATTGTCGAGCAAGTAGGATTCATGGCCCGGCGGCCAACATCTGGTACAGGAGTAGCAACGTCGCTTGGCTCGCTCGTTCCCGGACCGCCTCGCGGTCCCCGCTGAAAACCTGGTGTGAGGTGCGCACGTCTCCTTGCACGGCCACGGCGTACCACACCGTGCCGACCGGCTTCTCGGGTGTGCCTCCGCCTGGCCCGGCGATCCCTGTAATCCCGACACCCACGTCCGCGTTCAAGAGGTCGGCGACACCGCGCGCCATGCCGGCTGCCACGACCTCAGAAACCGCCCCGTTCTCAACGAGCGTAACCTCTTCTATACCGAGTAGTTCGATCTTGACCGAGTCGGCATAGGCGATCACTCCCCCCTGGAAGTAGGCGGAGGATCCGGGAAGATCCGTGATCCTCTTCGTAATGAGCCCGCCGGTACAACTCTCGGCCACCGCCAGCGTGTACGACTCGCTCGTCAGGACGTCGGCCACTGCTTCGACCAAGTCACTCTTCTCCATGCCAATCCGGTGGGGCGCCACGACGGAGTCCAGGACATCTTGGGCTTCGTCCAACAATTTCGCGGCCACATCCGCCCGCGACCGGATCGAGATCCGTATCGAAACACCCCGGAGGCCGGGGAGGAAAGCCAGATCGACCTCTTCCGGGAGTCCCGCCCGAACTTCATCGACACGCTCGCCAAGCACGGACTCCGGAATCCCGGTCGTGTATAGGGTCCTATGTATGAGGGGAACCAGGCGATCTTCGAACCGATCACGTATGACATCGCCGAGTACGTCCTCGAAGATCCCCCTCATTTCGCGGGGTACCCCGGGCAGAAGCGCCACCGAACGGCCCTCGTGCTCCATGAGGAGTCCCGGTGCACTCCCGAGCGCGTTGGCCAGCACTCGAGCCCCGTGAGGCACCTCGGCCTGCGACAGATTACTCGTAGGAAGATCCGGAAAGCCACGGGCTCGAAACCGTTCACGCAGATCGTCGACGATCAGGGGATCGGAACGGAGGTCGAGGCCCAAGAAATCCGCTACGGCCGGCCGCGTCAGGTCGTCGCGGGTCGGCCCGAGTCCCCCGGTCACGATGATCAATTCGGCCACATCGAGAGCTGCCGAAAGCGCGGCCTGAATCGCCTCGGCGTCGTCCCCTACGATCCACCGCCGAACGACGGGCGCACCGAGGGCCGCCAGCTTTCTACCCAGCCAAGGCCCGTTCGTATCTGTCGTCTCACCGGAGAGAAGCTCTTCGCCGACGGCGACTACGGCAGCCTCAACCTGCTTGTTTCGGGACACGAGAGTTCAATTCCGGAAGCCCAACAGACCACGGTAGGTCCATAGGTAGTCCACCATGGAGTACACCGTAAGGATCAGCGCGAGAGCGAGGGTCACCCCGATCCAGGCCGAATGGACCTGTGCGAAGGCCCGGTACGGGAGACTGTCAAACCCCCGCGCGGTGGCGAAATCTTGAAGGGGGTACCACAACAAGAGTCCCCCCGAAAACAAGTTCTGGAGAAAAGCCTTGTACTTGCCGGAAGTCCCAGCGGCGATCACCACATCCTGCCGCACGGCCCACATCCTGAAGAGCGTGACCAGAACCTCTCTGCCCAAGATCACGATCAATACCCACAACGGAAGCATGCCCACCAGGGGAATCAACCCCGCATCACCTCGGAAGTGTGAGATGTAGTAGAAAGGGATGAACGTCGATACGAGAAGCAGCTTATCCGCTGCCGGGTCGAGCAGTTTGCCGACGTCCGTGATCCAGCCGTGCTTTCGCGCCAGATATCCGTCCCAGAGATCGGACAGGCCGGCCCCGACGAAGAGAACAAAGGCCGCAAAACGCGCGCCCACCGAGGGTGAGAGGGCCAAGATGAAAATCACCGGACATGCCACAATCCGCCCTATCGTGATCACATTGGGGAGGTTTCGACTCCCTTCCATGGTCGCCTCAGTTAAGGGCCTGGACAACCATCTTACTCACCGCGCCCAGCGTCTCGAAAACGCCTCGGCCCTCGGTCGCAACTCCCTCGAAATCTGGTACTCCCATGGGATTGAGCTGCGCCCTGAGATCGGCCATCGGCATGGCGTTGGGTAGATCGCGTTTGTTGTATTGCATGGCGAACGGGATCGTCGTGAGATCGTACCCATAGGAGTCTAGGTTTTCGTAGAGATTGTGCATGGCCTCGATATTCGCCTCCATGCGCTCCGTCTGCGAATCGGCCACGAAGATCACACCGTCGACGCCCTTCAAGATCAGCTTGCGACTCGCGTTGTAGTAAACCTGACCGGGAACGGTGTACAGGTGAAATCTGGTCTTGAAGCCCTTTACATCACCGAGGTCGATCGGTAGAAAATCGAAGAAGAGCGTCCGCTCCGTCTCCGTCGCGAGGGAAATCATCTTGCCCTTCGCATCCGGGTTCACTTTCGAATAAACGTATTCCAGGTTGGTCGTTTTTCCGCCCAACCCAGTGCCGTAATAAACGATCTTGCAGTTGATTTCCCGGCCGGCGTAGTTGATCAGCGACATGAAGAGCTACGCTCTCTGGCGGTGTGGCGAGTCGATCAATCCCTCCAAATGGTCCCCCACGATCTCTAGCCTCCGCATGGAAGCCAAGTTGGAATTTAGTACCTGAGACTGCGACAAAGATGAGCCTTCTTCCGAGTCAGGGAAAGAGAAATTTAAGGTCGGGCAGATGGTCACGAAGGGCAACCTATCCAGCGGACAACGCGGGACCCGTGGCGTCCCGCTCCATACGCTCGACAATCGCCTGAGCCCGTCGGCGGAGTGCTTCCCTTGATTCCCATGCAATAAAATCCTTCATCAGATTGATGTGGTCCACGCTAGCCTCGGCTTTTGCCATGTGCCCTAACGCGGCAAGACGCCGAAGAAAAGACGGGCTGAAGAGGTCACGGCTGTGCCGCTGTATCTGATCACGAATCACCCACGCGGCCACCGCCCCCGCGGCGGCGGCGGCCAGAACCGCAATCCCCGCATTTCGAGTTTTTCTGTCCATGGCCTACATCTCCCGTCGCCCCGCTAGAGCTTCAACGATCGTGGAACCGTCGACGTACTCCAGCTCGCTCCCCACCGGAAGGCCGCGGGCCAAACGCGTTACCTTCGGTCCAAGGGGGCGAATCACTCCCTCCAAGTATACAGCCGTGGCCTCACCCTCTACGCTCGAGTTCGTGGCCACGACAACTTCTTTTACCGCTCCGTCGGCCGACCGAATCCTCTCCAAAAGCGGCCTGACGCTGATCTCGTCCGGACCAATTCCATCCAAGGGCGAAAGCCGGCCACCAAGCACATGGTACAAGCCCCGGTATCCCCCTGCCCTCTCGATTGCTCCGACTTCGAACGCCTCTTCGACGATGCAGATAGTCCCTTCGTCTCGATTCGGATTCGAGCAGATCTCGCATTGTGCCGTTTCCGTAAAATTCCCACACACCTCGCACGGACCGATCTTCTCCGCCACCTCACAAATCGCGGCAGCGAGGCTGAACGCCTCCTCGCGAGGCCGCTTCAGGAGGTAGTACCCAAAACGTTGTGCCGTTTTGGACCCCACGCCCGGAAGCCGCGAGAATTCCTTTATGAGCTGTTGGATGACCGACACTAAAAACTAACTTGTCGGCAGAGGACCGGGGGAGATTTTCTTGCGAACGCGATCCGTCCAGATGGCTGACATTCTAGAACAGGCCCGGGAGTTGAATCGGCATCCCCCCTGCCGCCTTCCGCATGTCTTCTTCATATAAGCCCTGGGCCTTACCCTGGGCCTCCGATACCGCAGCCAACACCAAGTCCTCGAGCATCTCCACGTCGCGCGCATCAACCACCGTTGGATCGATCACGATCCGGGTCACACTACCCTTTCCGTCGACCGTCGCCGTGACCATTCCACCGCCGGCCGAAGCGGAGATTTCACGAGCTGAAAGCTCTTCCTGCAACTCGGCCATCCGCGTCTGGAGCTGCTGGCCCATCTGCATGAGCTGTTGAATGTCGGTCATTGTCAAATCCCTGGCTGGCAAGGTGTGGATTCAATCTAGTAATTCCAGGTCGAGTTCGTCTACCGCGTGCTGAAGGCGTGGTTCCCGTTTGATCAACCCCTTCATCCTGTCCTTCTGAACCGCCTCCGGGCTGATACGCTCGCGCCGCTGAGGCGTCCCATCACCGGAGGCCCGAAACACGATTTCGGGTTCCGCGTTCATCAATGCCCCTAGCGCTTCTTGAAGGGCCCTGCGGGCCGAAGGGTCCTCGAGACGTTCCAAACCAGGTCCGGCCGGAAGCTCGATGACGACCACGCCCTCGGCCTTGGATTCAGAGACAGTGGCCGCCCTGAGAAAGGGGCGCATCCCGCTGGGAATCCCAGCGCCTTCCCTGACCAACAAGGCCCAGGCATCCGCAGCCGCGAGCCCACCGGGAGACTTCTGGGAGGGGGCCTCCACCTGCACCTCCGTAGCTTCCTCGGCCACCTCCGTAGCTTCCTCGGCCACCTCCGTAGCTTCCTCGGCCACCTCCGTAGCTTCCTCGGCCCCTCGTGGAACCTCCTCGGCCGCCTCAGAAATCCCGGGCACCTGTCGAGGGTCCGTGACCGGGCCCGATAATGACTCGTCCGCCGATATCCCCTCTGAGGAAGGGTCCCGCGGCACCCCTTCCGGTGGAGGGCTCCCGCCGAGACCGGCCAGCAACTCCTCCAACTTGACGGTCCGATCCATATAACTGATACGAAGCAGCAGCATCTCCAGCACTACCTGAGGATTCGGGCTCCGCCTAAGGCTCCCAGAACTCTCGACGTCAGACGCCAGCGCCAGCATCCGAGTGAGATCCGCGGGGGTGAATGAAGCAAGGCCGGCCTTAAAAGCTTCGAGGGTCTCCGCATCGAGATCGGGGGGGGTTCCCCCCAGCGAAAGCCTCAGGAGGGCCCGAAGCGAGTCCACAAGACCGTGGTAAAACTCGACAAGATCGTACCCCTCGTCGAGTAGCCGTTCAACGAAACCAAAGATTTCGCCATGTTTCCCCTCGGCCCACATGTCCAAGAGTTCTACATAACGCTCGTTATCGACCAGGCCCAGCACTTGGCGCACCGACTCCTGGCTAATTTCCCCGCCAGTGAGGGCGATCACCTGATCCAGCAGAGAGAGAGCGTCCCTCATCCCTCCGTCGGCCTTCTGTGCGATGGTTCTGAGAGCATCTTGGGGAGCGGGAAGACCTTCCTGCTCGAGCACGGTCGCCAGGCGATCCACGATGTCTGAAACGCCGATGCGCCGGAAGTCGAAGCGCTGGCATCGAGAAAGCACCGGTGCCGCGATCTGCTGGATCTTCTGCGGCTCCGTGGTCGCGAACACGAAGATCACTCGTGGAGGCGGCTCCTCCAGGATCTTCAGCAGCGCGTTCCAAGCCTCCCGCGTGAGCATGTGGGCTTCGTCCACAATGAAGACCTTGTAGCCGTCTTCCCGCGACGGTGCGTACATGGCCCGCTCACGAAGCTGCCTCGCATCGTCGACACCTCGGTTGGAAGCGGCATCGATCTCAATGACGTCTAGCGCGGTTTGTCCGCTCCAGATTCTGGCGCAGCTTTCACATTCCCCACAAGGCTCGCCCGACTCTTCTCGATCCGGGCAGTTGAGAGCCATCGCGAGTATTCGCGCAAGCGTGGTCTTGCCAACACCTCGGGGGCCGCAGAAAAGGTAGGCGTGTCCCACCCGGTCGTCGGATATGGCCCGACGCAGCGTTTCGGAGACGTGTTTCTGGGTCGCGACGTCGGCGAAACGCCGAGGTCGGTATTTGCGAGCTAACGCCGTGTGGGACAACGTGTTACAGTTCCGTGGCCGGTGGTGCGAAGACCCGACGCGGCGACCCCTGGTGGCCGCGCTTGAGTCGAGACGCCGCACGAGAAGCAGAAAAATGCCCCAGGCGACCCGCAGCAACGATCACCACACTTACCGCTGCTACCGGCAAGGTCCTGACGGAGTTCGTGGGCTTTCGCCCTACGGACCTGGGGCACCCGAAACTTAGACCGCCGCGAAACGAGCGTCAACGTCGCGGAACCACTCGGAAAACCGCTAGGAAGTAGGATTGGTGCCGGTTCTCAGGACACCGTCATCACTCGGTCCACGCTCCCTCGAGGTGCTCCAGTTCAAAGCTCCCGTCGGGCATCAACCGTACCGAGACGGCATCGAACCGATAGGAACGCGCCTTGAAATCGCTCCGTGCAATCCACGCGCGGGCGACCACGGAAATCGCTCGACGCTTTTTTCGGGTAATGGCCTCCAGGGGATGGCCAAACGCCGGACCGGTACGCCCTTTTACCTCCACAAACGCAACGAGCCCATCCTTTTCGACCACGAGATCGATCTCCTTACGGAGGAAGCGAACGTTACGGTCGAGCACTCGCCAACCTCTCTCATTCAAGAGTCCTTCGGCCAGCGCTTCGAAGCGGCGTCCGCGGCGTACGGTGTTCAAGAGTGGAGGTTGGCCCCTCGGAATGGGGGTGACATGCCCAACGAAGGTGACATGCCCAAGGAAGTGATCGCGCCGGAGGTTGGGGCTCGTTCTGGATCCCTTCTGGAAGGGTGATCACAACGGGGGGGCGGAACCATGGCCGGAGGGGCAATTTCAGGCACCCGGTGGGTACCCGGCTCGGCGCCCTGTTGGGGCCTGTGGCTTTATCCAGCCGATCCACCGGCGCTGGCCTCAAGAGCCTCTTGAAGCTGCACACCCACAATCGTACTCACGCCGGGTTCCTCCATCGTTACGCCGTAAATCCAGTCGGCGGCCTCGATCGAGCGCGGATTATGTGTGATAAGCACGAATTGAGTCTGCTCCTTGAACTCCTGGAGGAGTCGGATGAATCGGCCGATGTTGTTCTCATCCAACGGCGCGTCCACCTCATCGAGAACGCAGAAGGGACTCGGCTTGACCAGATAGATGCCGAAGAGCAGCGAAAGCGCCGTGAGCGCCCGCTCCCCTCCGGAAAGTAAATCGATACGCTGGGTCTTCTTGCCCCTGGGCGACGCGTGGATCTCGATCGGAGACTCGAGCGGATCTTCCGGATCCGTAAGCCAGATGTCGGCCTCTCCGCCCTCGAAAAGCCGGATGAACGTGGCGCGGAAGTTCTTGCGAATCTCTTCGAACGTACCCTCGAACAGGTCGACGGCAGTCTGGTTGATCTTCCGAATGGCGGCCTTCAGGTCGTCACGGGCGGCAAAGAGATCATCTCTCTGCTCCGAGAGAAAATCGAGCCTGGCGCTCTCCTCCTCGTGCTCCTCCACCGCAAGCATGTTGACGGGTCCGATCCGCTCCAGCTGGATCACGATGTCCCCCAACTCCGCCTGTAACTCCTCGGGCGAACCCTCCACCGGTTCGGCCTCTTCCAAGAGACGATCGAGCGGCCGTCCCCATTCGCCCTCCAACCTCTCCTGAATCAAGCCGATGCCGCCCGATACGTCCTGGCGCTCGAGTTCGAGCTGGTGCCGCCGGTCCACGGCCTGGCGCTCTGCGCTCCGTAGCGAGCGAGCCGCCTGCTCGGCCTCGGCCAGACTTTCTGCCACACGGGTAAGCAACGTACTCCTTTCGTCCAACACCGCGCGGGCGGTGTCCCGCTCCTCGAAGAGGCGCTCGGTCTCTTTCTTGCCCTCTTCCTGTAATGCGACGGCCGTCGCCACGTCACCCGTCAGAACTTTTTCTTCGGCGTCCAGGTCGGCCAAACGTTCCTCCTGGACACTACGGTCGAGGGTCAAATCTTCGACACGTTGTGCCACTTGTTTCGCCTCTTCCTCCGCGCGAGCGAGCTCAATCGAGAGCCGGGCCTCCTCGCCACGTGTGTCCTCCCATTCATCTTGGACCACCGCCAATTCGCCTCGGGAGGCCTCTCGCGCCTCCCGTGTACCGCTTTCCCGGGCGAGAAGTCGCTCCCGATCCTCTTTGGCGGTCTTGGCACGCTCCATGGCACGGATACGGGTGGCACGGGTCCCTTCGAGCTGTCTCGCGAGTTCGTCCCTGTGCGTGTCGATACGGGCTCGCTGGTCCACCTGGGCCGCACCCTCGGCACTGGCGGTCCGCAACTCGTCCTGCCTTTCCAGCAGCGCCGTCCGGGCCCGTTCGACCGCAACCTCCGTTTCTGCGTATCGAGTCTCTTCCTTCTCCAACGTGTGCTGAGAGGCTGAAGCTTCGGCCTCCGCCTTCAACAACGCAGCACGGAGCATCACGAGGTGCTCCATTCGCTCGAGCCGTCCCGATATCATGGAAGGGGTTCCGACTCGAATCAAACCTCGCGGATCGAGAACCGTACCGTCGCGCAACAGCTTCGGCCGCGCGGAGCGGCCCTCCATCCCAGCGTCGTCGACAAGATCAACCTCACCGAGCAAGGCCTCGACCCAAGGAGCCCCTTCGCCGACGCCACGGACAGACTCCAGGAGGGTCCCATCCGCCTTGTCTGGAACACGATCGAGCGGAAGCAGGATCAATCCGCCGCCGCCTTGCCAATCCTCAGAGAACCACCGTATCAGGCGATCGGCCGTCTGGCTGTCCCGCACGATCAACGCCTTCACAAGCGTGCCCAAGTAGGCCTCCACCGCCGAGCCCAGCTCAGCTGGAGCCTCGATGAAGTTCAAGAGCGACCCCACGACATCCGCATCCCCAAGCGCGAGAACCGCCTCGGTCGCCGGATCGATCCCCTCCAGCCCCAGCTCGAGGGTCTCCAACGCGGCTACCTCCGCGTCGATACCCTGCGCGACGCGCACCGCCTGCAGTTCCCCACTCCTCGCCATTTCGAGAGAGGATTTCGCATCCTCCAGTGCGGCCCGCGCCGAATCCAACTCGGCCTCGGCCTCCTCGACCCCAGCCTCTAGGCCATCGATGCGGCCGGTAAACAGATCTCCCTGCGACTCGAGATCGGAGAGGGCATCAGAGGCTTCCGTCAACTCCGCGTCGATCCGCTGGAGGCGGCGCTCGAGTTCCGCAGCTTGGCCTTGCGCCGCGTCTGCGTCACCCTCGAGTTGAGCCCCCTTTCGGACTGCGTCACGTTCGTGGAGCTCCGTCTCGTCCAAACGAGCGCGCGCATCCTCGAGACGGACACGGACGGACGTCACGATCTCTGCGTGTTGGGTGACGTCCGCTCGAATCCGCTCCAGTTCCGCATCCCGACCGCCGTGGCGCTCATCCAATGCCGTCAACTCCTCCACCACGACACGCACCCGGGTCTCCGAGGTGTCTCGGTCCCCTCCGATCTGCCCGAGGCGACGTTGCGCGTATCCTCTTCGCTCCTCCGCCACCGCAAGATCACGTTCCCACTCGACGAGGCTCTCCCCTAATTCGCTCAGGGCTCCCGCCGCCTCGGCCCTGGATCGCTCCGCATCCACCTCTTCCAGGCGCAACGTCTCGACAGTCACTTCGGCGGTCCTGAGTTCGGCCACCATTCCTTGGCCGGTTTCTCGGCCTCCGTCCAGAGCCTTGTCCAGCTCCGACAAGCGATCCCGTAGCCTTCCCAGGTCGTGACCCACCACGGATACTTCAACGGCCAGGCGCCGCTCTCGCAGTGTCTTGTAGCGCTCGGCCTTACCCTTCTGCCGGGCCAAGGACCGAACTTTGGTCTCGATTTCGCCGATCACGTCCTCCAGCCGTGTCAGGTCCCGCTCGGCGTGCTCGAGGCGTCTCATCGCCGCCTTGCGGCGGTCCTTGTACTTGCCGATCCCCGAGGCCTCTTCGAAGAGTTGCCGGCGCTCCTCCGCCCGATCCGACAAGATCGCGTCGATCATTCGGTTCTCGATGACCGAATAGGCGTTGGCGCCGAGCCCGGTATCGCGGCAGACGTCCAACACATCACGAAGCCGACACGAAGAGCGGTTCAGAAAATAGTCGCTCCTTCCGTCTCGGTAGACGGTCCGTCCGATCTCGACCTCCTTGAAGGCCACAGGCAGCGCGCCGTCTTCATTGGAAACCACCATGGTGACCGATCCCCGGTTGACCGGCCGGCGATTCAAGGATCCTTGGAAGATGGCCTCCTCCATCTTTCCACCACGGATGGCCGAAGGACGCTGCTCCCCCAACACCCAGCGGATGGCATCGCTGATATTGGATTTCCCGCATCCGTTGGGGCCAACGACGGCGGTGATCCCTTCATGAAAGTCGATGACGGTGGCGTCGGCGAAGGACTTGAACCCATGAATGCGGAGGGATCGAAGCTTCATTCAGGCACTATTCCCCGTCGAGACGTCAGAACCAGTTCTCCGATGTCGGCGTCGTTGATCATCCGTCCCATCTCTTCAGCCTCGAGCTCATCCCGGAAAGCTCCGCCGTATACGCGCTCGCGGGTCGTGCCATCCGCAAGCACGACCTGGAGCGAGTACGCCGGTATCGAAGCCCGAGCCAACGCCTGGATCCTGCCTTGTGCATTCACCGCCGAAGTATACTCGCCGAAATAAAACGCGTATGGAGCGTCGCGCACCAACCAATCGTCTGGGTTCTCACGATCCATGGACACAGCGATGGGGTCCTTGAGAGCAGTCGCCTCCGCAACGCTGTATGCGGGACCGGCGTGGAGCGCAAACTGGAGCCTTCCGTTCACGTCCAAGGGGGTTACGAAGAAGAGAAGATTCGGAAGCCGACCCCGCAGAGCATTCGCGGTGCTCAAAGGAGTCTCCATGTCAAATGACAGGTCGAGCAACAACGCGTAGCTCATGATTTCGGTTTGAGAACCCGGTAAGACCACAGGGGGGGGGACGTAGGAAGAAGCGACTCGGGCCCGGTCAGGAGGTGTAACCCCGGGAACGTTGATGAGCCCGAAGTATGCGATTCCGAGGAATCCACCCCCCCCGACGACGGACGTCGCAATCACGAACAGCATCAGACGTACAAAGAGATCACGCCTCTTTTGCCGCCTCAACCGGGCGAGACCCCTGTAGCCCTGCGGAGCTTTCCCTTTCGTTTCGGCCGCCTCCCCCCGCTCCTGCGTCGGAGCAACCTCGACACCAAACGCGGCGGCAAAACCGACCTCCGCTGCAGAATCCTCAGCCCCCGGCTCCGGCAGCGCATCGGGAGCCAGAGCCGGTTCGCCTGGCCCGACCACCGCGCCGGGCCCGGAATCAGCGGGATCGGCCGCTTCGAGGTCCAGAGCCGCTAAATCACTGGTATCGGTCGCGTCAGCACCGGCTGACTCCAGATCCCCCGTACTCTCTCCCTCGGCGTCGGCGAGCGTCGGCAACTCCACATCGAGCGAGGCCGCTATCTCCGCTTCGTCCGGGGAAGGCGGGGCCTGACCCGGATCCAACCCCACCTCCGGCGAGTCCTCTGAGTCGTACTGTGCCCCCTCCAGGCCCGAAACGCTCAAAACATCGGATGTCTCAGACGGATCATCGGTGGGGACGCCCACCGGGGCCTCAACCGCCGGGGCCTCAACCTCGGGCGCCTCAACCTCGGGCAGCCCGGGTAATGCCTCAGCGGAAAGAACGTCGTCGTCCACTGTGTCGGGCAGCCCGGGCGCCACGTCGACAGCGGCCACGTCACCCCCTGGATCCTCACTCACGACCGGCGGAGCATCTCCGTTCGCCGGGCCCAGCACCGCGATCAGCGGTCCCGATTCGCTCCCCAGGATGGCATTGACATCCTTCGATGGCGGAGCGAGCACCAAGACGCCTTCGGCCCGTTTGGTCATGGCCTCCACACCCGGCGTGCCAGTCGACACGTGAAAAACGAGTGTGGCTCCCGCCTCCCTGCACCCTCGAATCACCATGTCCCACTTGGCGTGTTCCAGCACGTCGGCGACTTCGGTAACCGGGGTTCCGGCGGGGGCGAGCATCAGCCCATCTTCGACACGTTCTGTGATTCGCGGAGCCGACGCTCCGTAGAGCACCATGTCGGACACACCCTCGCCGTTCTCGACACCTGCGACCTCATGTAGCACCGGATCATCGAGGCATGCATCCGCGAGAATGATGCGGCGGCCCGATGCGGCCCATCGCTTAGCCACCGCAAAGCTCGCCTGCGCCCCCCAGTCGCGGTCGATCTCGGAATCGACGAGAATGACGACACAAGCGGATACGGAGTCCCCGTCATCGAGAGCGGACTCGATCTCCGCGGGTAAATTCCCAGCGGCCGGATCTATGGGCTGCCAGGCCTGATTTTCTGGATTCATCCGTGTGTTCTCGACGTGACGATCACTCCGCCCCATGGGTCGCCGATCCATGAGAAGAACGACCTCGAAGCGGCCACCCGCTCAACGGGGCAAGGTAACCCGGCCTCAATACCCACCGGAAGCTACACCACCGGAAGCTACCCTTCGATGGGGACAGCTGTAAACAGGCGAGATCAGCCGTCGAAGTCGAGCCTTGGAGCATCTCCCCAAAGTACTTCCAACTGATAGAATTGGCGCGCCTCTTCGTGGAACACGTGGACGACGAAGTCGATGTAGTCGATCAATACCCACCGACCACCTTGGAGGCCTTCGATATGTTCCGGCCGGATTTCTTTCTTCTTCAATTGGTCGACGATGTTTTCGGCGATCGCTTTCACCTGTACATCGGACCGACCTGAGACGAGCAAGAAATAGTCTGTCGCACCCCATAGGCTAGCCAGATCCAGAGCGACGACGTTGGTCGCCTTGAGCTCCAGAGCCAGCTCCGCCGCTCGTTCGACGGCCTCAGTGACTTCTGGCCGTGCTCTCTTGGGGGCTACCGACACGTGGGGCCTTGGTGAAAGGTTATTCTTCGCCCCTTTCCACCTGGACCTCGATCTCTACGTCGACTTGGCTATGGAGGCGGACGACAACATTCGCGGTGCCCAGCATCTTGAGAGGCTCATCGAGCATCACGATCCGGCGATCCACCTCGAAGTCCAGTTCGCCCTGGTTGAGTCGATCCGCCACGTCTGCGTTGGTGACCGCCCCGAATAGCTTTCCATCCTCGCCAGCGCGAACATGGAACACCATGGAGATTCCTTCTAACAGCGACGCGCGGCGGCGAGCCTCCAGGTAGTCGTGTTTCGCATGCTCCTCGGCTTCCCCCCGCTCCCGTTCCAATCTCCGTAAATTGGCTCCGCTGGCGAGAAAGGCCAGGCCCTGAGGGATGAGGTAATTCCGCGCGTAACCCGCCTTGACGTCGACGACATCACCTTGACCCCCGAGCCGGTCAACCGTCTTTCTAAGAATGAGCTTCATCAATCCTTCTCCATCTACGATTTACCGCCGGCGATCGCCCTGGCCTTCGACCGGAGGTCGAACCAGGTATCACCCACGCCTACGAGCAGGGCGCCCGAAATCATCACGGGCCAGAGGAACAACATTCCGACCACCAAGAAAAGAAAACCAAAACCTGTCAGGCCGCCACTGAGAAAGAGTAACACTCCCGCTCCGCGCATGGCATAGAGCCCGCCCATGAATACGACAGCGTTTCCACCTCCGCTCGTCCATCCCTCTCCCGTACCGAAAACGACCAACGTGAGACCGATCAACAACAGCCACACGAGGTGATCATTAAACCGGAAGTCGCGAAGTGGCCCCAAGCCCGGCCCACTCCCAGCTGAGAGCCTCACGTACGCCCACCATGCGACCGCCAAGCCCGCCAGAGAGGACAATCCCAGAAGAGCCGGGAAAAACCCTGCGAACTGCCTGGTCAACTCGTAGGCCGTATTCAGACCGGCCGTAGTGTACGCCTCGGGGTCGCTCAGTATCAACCCCTGTGCGATGACGCTGGCACTCCGCATCAACCCCTCGGTAATGAGCCAATCCACGAGGGCCCATGAACCCGGCCGGACCGTCAGCAGCAGGCCTACCAGTGCAGTGGTCGCGGCAACAGCAGCCAACGCGCGAGGGAAAAATCGGCTCCGGGGCCAGCGCATAGTCAGCACGACAAACCAACCGGCAAGCACGATGGCCCACCCACGTTCGAAATACCAGACGCCTCCGCGCGCCGGCACACCCACAGCGACGAAGACCGCGAAAACCGCCGCCACCGCAACTGGCATCCTACGCAAACCGAGCATCATAGTGAGCGCAAGGAATGGAAAGGCCACCAACACCCCTGCGCTGATGGACAGGGAAACGATGAGGAAAAGAATGAAGGTAACGAACAGAAGACCCACAACCCTGGGCCAGGTTGCCTCCTCAGGCAGCGCTTCCTCAGGCACCGCCTCATCAGGCCCCGCACCCCCCGCACTCGACTGGACCAACGAAGTTTCTAGGCCTCGTGATCCCGGATATACGGGATCAGCGCCAGATAACGAGCTCGCTTGATCGCCCGTCCGAGATCACGCTGAAAACGGGCGGTCACCTTCGTCGTTCGTTTGGGCAGTATCTTGCCCTGCTCCGTCATGAAGTGCGAAAGCGTCGAAACATCCTTGTAGTTCAGCAGTTCGATGACCGGCCCCTCCATACGACGACGACGTCCGCGGCCTCCGCTGAACTCGGGAGGGCTGAACCCCCTATCACCATCCCCCTCTTCACTGCGGGCATCCTCACTGGAGCCCTCATCGTCGTCCTTGTCCTTGCCCTTGTCCTCGTCCTCGTCCTTGTCGCTCTTGTCGTCCTCGTCCCCCTCGGCGCGCGAAGGACGCGCTGCCCCGAGCAAGGAGTGTCCGGTTGTCGGCTCTCCCTCATTGAGCACGATCAAGTATCGAAGCAGCTCCGCGTCGAGTCTGAGCATACGCTCGAACTCCGGGAGGCCACCGGTCTCGGCCCGGACCTGTGCGACGACGTAATATCCGCTGTTCTGTTTTTGCACGGGGTACGCCATCTGCCGCACACCCCAGTGATCGACCTCAACAACCTCGCCACTCTTCTCCAGCACGAGCGGATGGAATTTATCGAGCTTCTTGTTGACCGCGTCCTCGTCGAGGGTCGCGTCGAAAATGTAGACGATCTCGTACAAACGCATTTCTGACTCCCATGGTCCGTTAGAAAAAGACGGGCCCCGCCGTTCTGGCGGAGCGGGACGAGCCCTTCAATATAGGCTTTGCATAAGTCTTTGGTACCCCTGGCCTGAACCTTGGCTGGACTCGGGCCTGAGCTGGGTTGGACCTGCTGGAACTCATCTGGCCCTCGGCTACGCCCTACCCGAAGAGACGGGCAACCCAACCCACGAGGCCGGACAACTGGCCCCCCACGTCGAGTTCGTGGACCCGCACGAACCAAGGCGCCAACACCAACGAAACCACGCTCATCAACTTGATCAAGATGTTCAAAGACGGCCCGGAGGTATCCTTGAACGGGTCTCCGACGGTATCCCCGACGATGGCGGCCTTGTGGGGTTCGGAGCCCTTACCGCCGTGGGCACCGGCCTCGATCAATTTCTTGGCGTTGTCCCACGCGCCGCCCGCGTTGGCCATGAAAAGTGCCATGAGCACGCCCGTCACGGTCGCTCCTGCGAGGAGGCCTCCAAGAGCCTCGACACCGAGCACATAACCTACGACGACCGGCGCGAGAATGGCGATCACGCCCGGAAGGACCATCTCCCGAAGCGCGGCATCAGTCGAGATCTCCACGCAGCGGGCGGAGTCCGGCTTCTCCGTCCCGTCCATGATGCCGGGCCTCTCCCGGAACTGCCGTCGGACTTCCTCAACCATCCCCTGCGCCGCACGCCCCACGGCCGTCATCGTGAGGGCCGCTATCAAGAAGGGTAACATCCCGCCGATGAACAGCCCGATCACGACCACCGGATTCACGAGGTCGATGCCGGTCTGGTCGAGCCCCACCTTGCTGGCGAAAGCGGAGAACAGCGCGAGCGCCGTGAGGGCTGCCGAACCAATGGCGAATCCCTTGCCCTGAGCCGCAGTGGTATTTCCGATCGCATCAAGGGAGTCCGTGATCGCGCGAGTTTCCGGCCCCAGGCCGCTCATCTCGCTGATTCCGCCCGCATTATCCGCGATCGGGCCGTACGCGTCGACCGACATGGTCACGCCTACGGTCGCCAGCATCCCCACCGCGGCTATGCCGATGCCGTACAGGCCAGCGGCCCAGAAAGAGGCGTAAATCGCGACACAGATGAGGAGCATGGGAACGACGGTGGACTCCATGCCAACCGCCAGTCCAGTGATCAGATTGGTCGCCGCTCCGGTCTCGCTGGCTTCGGCGATCTTTCGGACTGGCTTCCCGGACGTGTAGTACTCGGTGACGAGACCGATGGCGATGCCCACCAGCGTTCCCGCCAGAATGGCGTACCAGGGTCCGAGAGCCGGAAGAGTCCGCCCATCAACCACCATGGTGAAGTCCATCGCACGTACCACGAAGAACATCGCCGCCAGGAAAAGGCCGGCGGCGATGAAGGTGACGTTGCGTAGGGCGGCCGCCGGATCCGTGCGCTCGAGCATCTTCATCATGCCGATCCCCACGAGTGAGGCGAGCAGGCCAACCATGATCGTCACGATGGGGAGCGCTATCGCATTCCCGACATTCCCAGCGAGAGAGGCCGAAGTCGCCGCAATCGCTATCGTGGCGATCACGGAGCCCACATACGACTCGAAGATGTCCGCACCCATGCCCGCGACGTCACCGACATTGTCGCCCACGTTGTCAGCGATCGTGGCCGGGTTGCGTGGATCATCCTCTGGAATGCCGGCTTCGACCTTGCCCACGAGATCGGCCCCGACATCGGCCGCCTTCGTGAAGATGCCACCTCCGACCCGAGCGAAGAGGGCGATCGTGCTGGCGCCCATTGCAAAGCCGGCGATGATCTCGGCAAAACGTGAGTGTTCCGAGGCTGCGATGGCTCCGGCTCCGAACGCGTAGTAGATCGCTCCGATGCCCACGAGACCGAGCGCCGCCACCGAGAGTCCCATCACCGCCCCACCAAAAAAAGCGACCCGAAGCGCCTTGCCCGCACCCGACTCATTCGCCGCCGCCGACGTCCGGACATTCGCCCTGGTGGCGGACTTCATGCCGAAGAAGCCTGCCATGACCGAACAGAGAGCACCGATGAGGTATGCCACAGCCGTGGGGGCCGAAATGAACCACACCAACAGCCCCCCTACCACCGCCACCACAAACGCCAACACGGTGTACTCACGGCGAAGAAACGTCATCGCCCCCTCATGGATCTGCTCGGCGATCTCCTGCATCACCTCACTTCCAGCGGGCTGGCTTATTACGTAGCGATAGGTGAAGCCGGCAAGAGCCAGACCCACGAGGCCCAAGGCCCAAGCCCAACTCGAAATCGTTACGAAATCACTCATCAGGTTCCTCTCGCTGATAGTCTTTTCTCGGCGCCCACACCTGGATCAAGCGGGTCACCGATTGAATTGGTTCATAACCTCTTCGATACCGTCGCGCATCCACACTGCCACGGCCTCGGTCAATCCGGGGAGTAGACCGACAACCGTGGATTCGTCGGCCCCACTCATCGGCGAAAGGACCCAATCGGACAGGTCCGCTCCCTCGGGCATCAATCCCACGCCCAACCGCAGACGGGCGTACGAATCCGTACCCAGCACACCGGAGACCGACTTCAAACCCTTGTGCCCTCCGGCCCCTCCCCCGGGCCGGAACCGGACCCGACCCACATCGAGCGACGCGTCATCGACCACGAGCAGAAGGTCCGAGCCGAGATCACACTCATCGAGTCCGTCCACGCCGACCAGCGCCGCGCCGCTCCGGTTCATATAAGTCGTCGGCTTGATCAAGAGAACCGAAGTGTCACCCACCGATCCGCCCGTCCTCAAGCTTCGACCTTCCTTTTCGAAGGAGTCGAACCCCCAGTCATAAGCGAGCCGGTCTACGACCCACCAACCGACATTGTGGCGCGTGTCATCATATCGGGGCCCGGGGTTCCCGAGCCCCACCACAACTTTCACGTCCCGATCCCCGAGGAGAGATCAGCCGTCCGAGTCTCCTTCCCTTTCTGAACCACCGCCCTCCGGAGCCTCACCCTCGGCACCCTCCACACCTTCCACACCTTCCAGACCTTCCTCGACCTCCTCCTCCACTTCTTCCTCGGCCCTCGGCGCAGACACGAGACAGGCCGTTTGGCCCGGATCCGTCAGAAGCTCGACACCTTCATCCATCGGGACCTCGCTGACATGGATCGACTCGCCGATGTCCAAATGCGAAATATCGATCTCGATGCTCTCGGGGATTTTTGAGGGAATACACTTGACCCGGAACTCATGGAGAATCACCTCCAGAACACCGCCATCACGGACGCCCGTGGGTGTGCCGTTGTAGTTGGCCGGAATCTCGACTTCGAGGGCCACACCCCGTTCGATGCAGTAGAAGTCCACGTGGACGATGTCCGGGCGGTACGGGTGCATCTGGATTTCCCGCACCAAGGTCTCCAACACCTCCTTGTCATCGTCGATCTGAACGTTGACGATCGTGTTCTCCACCGAGATGGAATGAAAGAGAGAGAGGGCCTCCCTCGCGTCGAGCGTCAACGAGATCGGCTCCTGATCCTTTCCATAGAGAACCGCCGGAACCTGCCCGGCCGCGCGTAGCCGTCTTGCCACGCCTTTCCCAGTTTCGTGCCGACGGCTCGCCGCCAGTCCTGTGTTGGCTGTCATCTTCCCTGTTCCTACTCGATTATTGTGATCCTGAGCCGGTCACCCACCCGAATCAGCTTCGGCCGCCACCTCGAAGAGTTGGCTCACCGACTTGTTTTCGTGAACACATTCGATCGCGGTCGCGAAAAGGCTCGCAACCGATAAGATCTTGAGACCATCGAACCGCCTCTCTTCCGGAACGTGGATCGTATTCGTCACCACGAACTCTTCCAGTGGAGCGGCCGCAAGCTTCTCGGCCGCCGAACCAGAGAGAAGCGCGTGTGTCGCCCCCGCAAAGACCTTCGTCGCCCCACGTTCCTTCAGAGCCACAGCCGCATTCGCGAGTGTGCCGCCCGTGTCCACCATGTCGTCGATGAGCAAACACGTCCTGCCATCAACGTCGCCGACGACGTTCGCGACCTCGGCCGTATTGGGCCCCGGGCGCCGTTTGTCGATGATGGCGAGCGAGGCGTTGAGGCGGTTCGCGAACCCGTTCCCCATCTTGGCTGACCCGACATCGGGAGCAACCACGACCAAGTCGGACAGCTTCTTCTCTCGGAAATACCGGGTGAGGACAGGCGCCGCGTACAGGTGATCCACGGGGATGTCGAAAAAGGCCTGGATCTGATGCTGGTGAAAATCCATTCCGATCATCCGATCGGCGCCGGCGGCCACCATGAGGTTCGCCACGAGTTTCGCGCCGATCGACACCCGCGGCTGGTCCTTTCGATCTTGCCGCCCATAGCCGTAATAGGGGACGACCGCCGTTACCCGAGCCGCGGAGGCGCGCTTCGCGGCGTCGATCAAGAGCAGCAACTCCATGATCGAATCCGCCGGAGTGACCGTCGGCTGAACGATGAACACGTCTCGCCCACGAGCATTACGTTCGATGCGCACAAAGATTTCGCCGTCAGCGAAGTTCCGGATCGACACCGACTTGGGGTCCTCCCCGAGGATCTGTCCGATTTCGGCGGCCAAGGGGGGGTTGGCCCGCCCGGCAAGGAGCAGAAGCGGACCTCTGCTAAACGTGTCGTCCATGGATCTCAGCTAGAAGGCTGTCGAAGAGGTACGGTGGGCCGCGTTCTCGGGAGTGGCGCCAAACGGCAACAGCAAAAAAAGTTAGACCGAGTGGGTGGAGGCGTCAACGCCAAACGCGTTGTGTTAAAGGGCCCTCTAAGAAGTATGGCCGGTCGCACGCAGAGCGCTCTTGGGCATTAAGGCACGATCTCGACCGCGCGTGTTCGTACCAGTTCCTCGCGTCCGTGAGCGGTGACCCCGAGCCGGAAGACATATCGCCCTGGATCCACCTCGGGGATGGTGACTTCGACCGATCGGAACCAAGGGCCGATTTTCGAGGGGCCGGGTTCGCTCCACCCGATCTCGAGTAGTTCCTCACGGCCACCGAAGCCCAACCAACGCCCGATCCTTCCGAAAAAACTTTCCCCTTCCTCGTGGAAGCTCAGCGCGAAGGAGACGTTCTCCTGTGCCCAGCCGAGGCCGAAGATCTCCCATCCCAGGGCGAGTTTGCCGTTCGCTTCCAACCGCGTGGAAGACCGCATCGACGAGAGGGCTGAAACCAGGGTTTCCGGCAGAGCATCGCCGGGGTACGGGGAGTGCAGAAGGATGAGATCCGAAAGGGTGGCGAGATCATCCGGGAGAGCCTCGGTCGTGATGCCGTGTCGGATGCGCCCGGCCAGTCCCTTCTCGGGGTCCCACGCCTCAACACTCAGCAGGTATTTTCCAGCCGGCGCCACGAGATGAAGGGTACCCTCGGGCAAACTGGTGCTCGTCCGCCTGATCCGACCGGCCTCATCCACCAGGAACAGCCCGATCTGCTCAGGCCCATCGAACAACGCCGGTTGCGGCCAGGGAATTGGTCCCCGGCCGGGCACGTCAGACCCTATGCCAGGTGCGGCTGCGCGGCCCTTGGGTGCCGTTTCGGGATTCGCCGGCAACTCCGTGGCGGCGGCCACCACGATCGAATCTCCTCGCTGCAACAACGCGACTTGTCCGACACCGGGAAGAAGCATGGGAGCGTACGCGGGGACGTGGGTACTTCTCGGACGTTTCTCTTCCGGAATCCAGGTGCCGGGGGCCGTGGTCGACGGCATCTCGAGAACCCGCCCGGGAGGAGTAAATTCTTTCCCACCCGGAAGTTGATGCCCGATCACAACAGGAAGGGCTCCGGCTGCGCCGAACGCCGGGCGGATCCGCTCCCAACCGCGGTCCCAGCCATAACGTACGACGATCTCCTCGAGATCATCTCCCCAACGCATGGCCCACGCGTTTCGTGCACCGTCGTTCATCTTCGAATACGTCCAGCGAGCATAGTGCTCGGATTCACGGTCGTTGCCGGCGACCAGGTAGAGCGGATCGGCCAGAGTCCACACCCTGGCCCTCACCTCCTGCCATTCCTTCTCGTCGGCGGCCTCGGCCGCATCCTCGAGAACATCCCTACCCTTGCCGTCGAGTAACACCGAGGGGTCCAGCCACTTCCGAGCCTCTTCGGGATCCATGGTCTCGAGGCCGCGACGGAAGCGCTCCAAAGCCGCCTCGTACCGGCCCATGCCGTGGAGGGCAAAACCCTCCAGGACACTGCACCACCACGAAGCCGCGCCACGACAAGCCTGAGCCAAGCGAGCGGCATCCTCCCACCGGCCCGCCTCACCCAGATACCGGATCCGCTGACCGAGAATCCAATCGTCCGCGGGTATACGATCGGCGGCGGCGGCCAACGTGGTCAGTAGCTCGTCCCGAGCCTCCACCAAGTCGGGAGGATCGGGGACGGGCTCCCAATCGTCCTCACCTTCGTGCCAGAGGCAGAGCCGTCCGATCCGCTCCTCGCAGGGCCGCCTGCCTCCATCCCAAACGTAGGCTAAAGTCTGGCCGCGAATTCGCTCGAAGCGCTCTTGAGCTGATTCGGCCTGGTTGCGGACGCGAGTCGAGTCGGGGGGCCACTGCTCCGGTTGAGCCTGGAGAGTTGCCGGCCCCTGTGGCACCATGAGGGTCGAAGGAGCGGGAGCACCACTGAGCCCCAGTGGAATCCCACACGCAAGAACGACGGCCATCAGAGCGCGAACCCGCCTCGAAAGCCGGCCGATTACCGATGTCACGTGCACCGTGTGCCCGGGGAACCGAGGGAAAGGCAAGAGTTGGCCCGGATGGATTCGAACCATCACCGCCGGTGCCAAAGACCGGTGTCCTGCCATTAGACGACGGGCCATAGGAATTGTCAGTCTGACCGCTTCTGTTCAGTCGACCTCGACGGTCCAGAACGGTGACCAATCCTACCCGAGGCTTTCGATCCGTTCAACCCACGCCGCCTATGGATTGACCGACGGCGGGAACGGGCTCGGGCTGGGAGGTCATCGTCTCGGTAACCACGAACCGAACGTCCACCCACGACACAGACAGAGAGGCCCGGGCCCGATCCGCCTCTTCCCGATCGTTGAAGAGGCCGAACAACGCCGCCCCGCTTCCCGAAAGCCGGGCCGTGAGGGCGCCCGCCTCGTGCAGAGCCTCCCTGAGTTTTCCGAGCTCCGGATGGCGTTCGAACACGCCGGCTTCGAAGTCGTTCGCAGCCAGGGCCGCCACAGTCTCTGGACGCCCGAGTGTGTCGAGAGCCAAGCTCACCGGTGTAATACGCTCCGGAACGCTCAGACACTGGTAGGCCTCGGCGGTAGAGATGTGGAGCGACGGGAGGGCGAGCAGCACAGGCCAGACGTGGGCGCCCGGAATCGGCAATAGACGCTCCCCCCTTCCCCACCCCAGCGCGGCCCCGGCGCCCAACGCGAAAAAGGGCACATCCGCCCCTAGTTCTCCCGCGATCTGTAGGAGCGCCGACGCCGAAACCGGCTCTTCGAGCAGCACATTGAGGGCCCTCAGCGTCGCCCCGGCGTCGGAAGACCCTCCACCGAGCCCGGCCCCGACGGGAATATTCTTCGTGAGGCTGATGTGTACGCCCGTCGGGACGCCCGCAGCATCGAGTAGCGCCTTCGCGGCCCGGTAGGCCAGGTTTTCTTCATCGGGGCCGACCGAAGGCCCGAGCACCTCGATGGAGACGCCTCGCTCGGTACGGTGAAGCTCGATCGCGTCACAGAAATCCACGGCCCTGTAGAACGTCTCAATCTGGTGGTATCCAGACTCTTCCCTCGCGAGGATCCTGAGAAACACATTGACCTTGGCCGGTGCGGCTACCCGCACCGTGTAAGCGTCAGTCACCGCCCTTGACCCCGTTGTCGGAGACGAGCCCGCTCGCCTCGCCCCCACCTAGATCCTTCATAGAGAATCCGATGCTCCACGCGTAATACAAACCGATGATCGTAATCGGGAAGAATCCCCCCAGATGGTATCCGAACGCGAAGGCCAACGCTGACGGCTCGGCGACCCCGTAGACGCCGTTCAAAGCTAGATCCGCTCCGAGTTGGAAGGTCCCGAAGAAGCCGGGTGCGGCCGGGATGGCAACCGCAAAACCGACCACCGCCTCGGTGAATACGGCCGCCGCAAAATTCAGGTCGATGCCGAACGCCTTGAAGCCGAGCCAGAATGAGAACCCGTGCCAAAGCCAAAAAGCATAACTCCACACGACGGCCTTGGTCAGCAGCACAGGGTGCCGAAGAACTTTCAGAGCCTGGAGGAAGGACTCGAGCGCCCCGACCACTCGTGGGCCCCATCCTCCCGGCGACCTGACCAAGAGCCTCTCGGTCAACCGTACGACGGCTCGTGGGAAAATCAGTAGGACAAGTAATCCTACAAATAAGACAGCGAGCAGAACGAACGTCCAAATGAGGACGGTTCCGAACGCCCCGCCAAGGAGCCCCTCGGCGCCGGGAAACGAGGGGAGCATCATCGGCACCAGAAAAAACGTCGCCAGTACGATCGAATCCAGAAATCGCTCCACCACCAGACTTCCGAGCGAGCCCGACAGAGTGATCGGCTCGACTCGAGTCAGCGCAAACGCCCGCGCGAGCTCACCCACGCGTGCGGGAATGAGGTTGTTGATCGCGAAGCCGATGCTGACCGCCGCGAACCGGGATCGAAGCGCCGTATCCGGCTTGATCGGATGGAGCAGTACCTTCCAGCGAAGGGCTCGAATGAAGTATCCCGCCGTACCGACGAACACTGAAGCCAGAAAATACCACGGGTTCGCCTGGGAGATTTGAGTGATAACCTCCGCCGGGTCCACACCCCGAAGCACAAACCAGATGAAGAACGCACTGACGCCGATGCCAAGAGCGAACTTCCAACCCATCTTCAAGAGGTTGCGACCCCGCTCCTTGCTTCACGGATCAGAACACCCATCTCGCGAACCGCACGCTCCATGCCGACAAGGACGGCCCGTGAGACGATGGAGTGCCCGATGTTCAGCTCCTCGATCGGGGCGATCGCAGCAACGGGAGTGACGTTCTCGTAGGTGAGACCATGGCCCGCGTGGACGGCCAGACCCAAGCCAACGGCGGTTTGGGTCGCGGCACAAAGCCGAGCCAATTGAGTGTCCCGCTCTTCCTGGTCCGCCGCGTTGGCATACTCTCCGGTGTGTAACTCGACGGCCGTGACCCCGAGATCCGCTGATATTTCGAGCGTTTTCTCATCGGGATCGATGAAAAGCGAAGTCCGTATGCCGGCCGCTCCGAGGCGCTCTACGGCTTCGGCCGTGGCCTTGAGCACCCCTTGTTCGCCAAGCGCCAACCCTCCCTCGGTCGTCACTTCCTCCCGGCGCTCCGGAACCAGAGTCGCCTGCATGGGCCTCAAATCGCAGGCTATATCGAGAACGTCCGTGGCTGCGGCGAGTTCGAGGTTCACGCCTGTCCGAACCGTATCCATCAGAAGACGGACGTCGCGCTCACTCACGTGCCTGCGATCCTCCCGAAGGTGGACGGTGATGCCATCCGCACCGGCAAGCTCCACGAGCATTGCGGCCCGCACGGGGTCGGGCTCGTCGGTCCGCCTCGCCTCACGGACGGTCGCGACGTGATCGACATTGACGTAAAACCTCATCCCTCACCTCGAGAGGCCTGATGGGCCTGGAGCAGTTTCCTTGCAGACTGAACCAGCCAGAAGGTAATTGGATCCGAGCACTCCCGTCGTGTGCTCGAAAAGCTGTATTCCTTCACAGCCTTCCGGGAAGGCAGCGGTCGGTACGGGCCGAACGTCGTGCCTTCACGCCGGAAGCTCATGGTCACGAACCAACTCGACACCCTGCTGTTTAAGAAGGCGGCCAGCGAAGGACAGCGGTACACGTATCTCGAGCTCGAGAACATCGTCGTGTTGAGATTGGTTGAGCACCTCACCCTCCCGGTACAGCATCGCCAAAGTCTGGCCATCATGCGCACCAATCCGCACCGAGAGGTGGCGAAGCCCGGCTCGAATCCGGGCTTTGAACAGGGCCCGGATCGGCTCGAACGTGTCCGGACGCAGCGCGGACAGGAACACCGCGGGCGTGGTGTCGAACGCTCGGACGCGCCTGCTCAGTGCCTCCTCTTCCGCGTGGGTCAGCCGATCTATCTTGTTGAAGACCAGGATCTGAGGGCGGTCCCCCAGATCGAGGTCGTCGAGAACGTCTTCCACCACGCCCTTCTGCTCTTCCCAGCCCGCGTGTGACGCGTCGATGACGTGAGCCAGAAGGTCCGCTTCCCGGGCCTCCTCGAGCGTCGAGCGGAAGGACGCGACAAGGTGATGTGGCAACTTCCGAATGAACCCGACCGTGTCCGTAACAAGGGCTTCGAGCCCCTCGCCCAGATCCACCGAACGTGTTGTGGAATCGAGCGTGGCGAAGAGGCGGTCCTCGACGAAAAGATCCGAATCGGAGAGCGCGCGGAGCAGCGACGACTTCCCCGCATTCGTATATCCGACGAGGGCCACTCGGAACTTCCCCTCCCGTGATTGCCGCTGGATAGCCCGAGCCCGGGTCACGCTCTCGAGCTTCTTGCGGAGATCGGCGATTCGGCGACCGATCATACGCCGATCGGTTTCGAGCTGCGTCTCCCCGGGTCCTCGAAGACCCACCCCCCCGCGAATACGGGAAAGGTGAGTCCACATTCGCTTGAGCCGGGGAAGCAAGTACTGAAGCTGCGCCAACTCGACTTGCATCTTGGCCTCGCCGGTGCGAGCACGAGTGGCGAAGATGTCCAAGATGAGCTCCGCACGATCGAGCACGCGCACACCGATGCGATCCTCCAGGGCTTTACCCTGCGCCGGTGTGAGCTCGTCGTCGAAGATCACGAGATCCGCATCTGCGCCGGCCACACATTCCCGAAGCTCGTCGACCTTACCCTTGCCGATGTAGAAGCGCGGATGGGGGGCATCCAGCCGTTGGCGGACAACGTCGACGACCTGACCACCTGCGGTGTCGGTCAACCGTGTCAGCTCTTCGAGATGTTCCTGGGCGACGCCCTCTGGGAGGGTCTTCAGGGGAGCCCCCACGAGCACCACCCGTTCCACCACCGCACGGTTGTCGATCAGCTGAGTAGGAATGTGACCCTCCTAAGAGTCCGGAGAGGCGTCGATTAGAAAGCCGCCCTGAGCGGCCAGATCTTCGAGGTCGGCCCGGTTGTTCACCTCGGGACGGTCGAGGACCTCTTCCAACAGGAACCTGAGTATTTCGCCGAAATGCGGCCCAGGGGGAAGTCCCATCTTCTTTAGGTCGGAGCCGTCCAAGGCGAGGTCCGCGATCGTGAGCGGGGTGTTTTCACGAAGAATCGTTCGGAGTGCGTTGATTCGGCGAACCACGTCCCTGGATGTGAGATCCTCGCTCTCATGCGCCGCTCGCGCGCGCGGCGCTCTCTCGGGCGACTCCGTCTCCGGCTTCTGGTGCCCACGGGCACGTGCGAGCCAGGCCCGAGCGATGTCGGCGAAGTGCTCGGGTCCGACCCGGTTGAGCCACCGCCGGAGAACGGCTGGTTCTTCGAACAGAGGAGCCGGGGAAAGACTCGCGGCGACCGTTGCCACGCGTTTCGTGTCAGCGTTGGAGAACCGAAGGCGCTCCATGAGGCTCTCGATCACGCTCCGCCGTGCGTCGCGTGCAGAGTCTTCCGCGTCGATCGCCTCCTGGTCGCCAGCCACGGAAGCGAGCGCGAAGAGGAGCGAAAGGCGCACCCACGGGCGGGTGCGGGAAACCGCATCGCAGGCCAACAGCGTGGGGGCGAGGCCCTCCGGGGGTCCGATGTCGAGTTCGGGATAGAGCTCCGTAAACACCCCCGATTCGGCGTAGAGCCCCAGTGCGACTGAGGGCTTCTTCGCCTGCGACAGCACCTTCATCATCTCTTCTTGAATCCGCTCGGGAGATAGTTGTGACAGTTCAGGAACGGCGGAGAGAAGGGCACGCCACGCCCCCGCTTCGATTGTCAGTCCGAATTGGCCGGCGAAGCGAAGCGCCCTCAGCACACGAAGCAAATCTTCGGCAAAACGCTCGGCCGGGTCCCCAACGGTGCGGAGGACCTGTTCGTTCAGGTCAGCGGCACCGCTCCACGGATCCAGCAACTTGTCGCGCTCAGGATGCCAGGCAAGTGCATTAAAAGTGAAATCACGCCGGGAGAGATCCTCTTCGATATTTTCCGCGAACTCCACGACGGCGCGTCGGCCGAAGGTCTCGACGTCACGCCGGAAGGTCGTGACCTCGTAGAGTGTTCCGTCGGGAGCCAGGACGCCGACCGTTCCATGATCCACGCCAATGGGCACGGTTCGCCCGAAAGTGGTCATGATCTGCTTCGGGCGCGCCTTCGTCGCGAAGTCCCAGTCGCCCACGGGCCGACCCAGTAGTGTGTCGCGAATCGCGCCCCCGACGATCCAGGTCTCGAACCCAGCCTCTTCGAGTGTGCGCCAGATCCGGAGGACCTGGTCGGGCGGGGACACCTCGAACCTCATGTCCCCCTGTCCGATCACCCTCCGGACCCTTCCGCGAAATGGCGGTCGACACGCTCACAGATCGCGTGTCCGATCGCAAGATGCAGTTCCTGCGCACGGGCGATGGTCTCGGTGGGAATTACGAGAGCGAGATCCACTTCCTGTCGCAGGCGCCCACCCCCCCGGGCGAGGAGAGCCACCGTACGTATGCCAGCAGTTCGCGCTGCTTCCGCCGCTCGAAGAAGATTCTCCGAATCTCCGCTCGTTGAGTGGAGAAAAAGCAGATCGCCCTCACGGCCCAGCGCCTCGACCTGGCGCGCGAACACGTAGGCAAATCCGAAGTCGTTGGCTCCGGCCGTAAGCACCGACGTATCGGTCGTGAGGGCCAAGGCACGAAGGGGCGCCCGGGTCCGCTTGAACCGGATCACGTATTCGGCCGCCAGGTGCTGTGCGTCAGCGGCCGATCCCCCGTTGCCGCAGAAAAGGAGGGATCCTCCTTGCTCCAACGTCTCCAGGACCATCGACCCAGCCTGGGCGATCGGCTCTGCTAAATCTCGTGCACAGACGGCCGCCAACTCGGACAGCTCGACCAGATCGATCAGATCGTTCGATTGACTCATCTTTCGCGGCGCCTGTTCACCCCTTGAAGATCTTTTTGAACCCGTCCCAGAACCCCTCGCTGATCGGCATCGGGGCAACCGGCAAAGGCGGCTGGTCCCGGATGACGCGCCCCGGATTCGTCACGGTGAGGAGCTGGAACTGTTCCAGGCCATCGTGCGCCGTGAAGAAGTCCTCTGCATCCCTCAGATGGATTCCGAGGTGTGCTCTGGCGTGAAAGTCGCTCGACAGATAATCCACCCAACCCCGGATAAGAAGCTCGGAAGCCACGGAGCGCGCATCAGGACCATAACGTCCTATGAAGGATCCATGGTTGACCTGAAGGTAAGCGCCCGCGCTCCGCCATGCTCCCGCGGAATCCAGCTCCCGCTTGATTCCCGCGTACCGCTCAGGGTGCGCAAGTATGGGACGGTACCCCGCTGATGCAATCCGCTCGATCACCTGAGTGGTCCTCGGCGGAATTTGAAGGCGGGGCCACTCGACCAACACGAAGGAGGTACCGGCGAGGCGCAGGCGAGCATCGGAGAAGTCCGGGTCGGGCACGTCGAGCATCACCTCGTGTCCGCGAAAGAGCTCGACTTCCGGGAAACGCTCCCGTACCTGCTCGGCCAACTCCTGCCAGGACTCGTCGACCTCCGCCAGCAATGTCCCGAGCAGGCTGGAATCGTGCGTGAGACTCGCGTTCACATGGGGAGTCGTGACGATCTGTCCGATCCCGGCCGCCACCATCCGCTCGACGGCTTCGAGGGCTTCCTCAAGAGTCCGCGCCCCGTCATCGACGGCAGGTACGAGGTGACTGTGAAGGTCCCCCACACGGGTCGTTTCCTCCGACGTCAAGCGAACGTCCCTCCGGCCGACCCACCGGCCGACACCCGGCCAAGAGCGTCACGGAGCACAGCTCGGACGTCAGGCGCCTCGGAGGCGGCTTCACAGCCGTACGTGTAAAGCGCATCGGCGGCGAGCAGCTGATAGGCTGCTTCCCGGTCCCGGCCTGGCCTCGCCACGGCTTCCTCCAGATGGAGCAAACCCGCTCTCAGAAGGCATTCCGGCACTGAGGCCACTCCGCCGTCGGGTCCACCATCGGGATCCGATCCACCATCCGGAATCTTCAACCAAGCCTTCAACTCGTCGGGGGCCGGAGGCTTACGAGTGGCGACCCAGTCCATCGGAGAGTCCATTAACCAGCAGCTTCACGAGTGAGCCGCTCCACCACGTCTCGCCCCATTCGGAGCGCCTCTTCGATGCGTTCGGGATCCTCGACACCGGCCTGCGCCATATGAGGCCGCCCACCACCTCGGCCTCCGACCACGGACGCAATCTCACGAACGATCGTGTCGGCCCGGACGCCCCGCCCGATCAAATCATCGGTGACGAAAGCGAAGAGTGTATGTTTGCCCTCTGGCAGATCGGCCGACACCACCGCCACCCCGCTCGCCTCCTTCGTCAAGAAAGCATCGCCCCACTTTCGAGCGTCGTCGGCATTCCTGGCCCTGATGCGTACTGCCCTGTACTGGGTGGCCACGTCATCGAATACGATGGTATCCTCCAGGACGACACTCTCACCGGCCCCTCCACCACTTCGGAGGTCATCCAAGAGCCCTTCCAATTCCTTCTTTTCGGCGAGGAGTTGCTCAGCTCGGGCCGCAGCATTTTCCTGAGATGTCCCGAGGACCGTGGCGACTTCGTCCAGCCGGCTCGCCCTCTCTTCCAGATTCCGCAGCGCTCGGCGACCCGTGACGGCCTCGATGCGGCGCACGCCAGCGGCCACCCCGCTCTCACTGGTGATCTTGAACAAGCCGATCTCGCCCGTATGCCCGACGTGGGTTCCACCGCAAAGTTCCATGCTCACGCCGGGTATCTCGACAACCCGAACCACGTCATCGTACTTCTCCCCGAACAGCGCCATCGCCCCATCGCGGACGGCATCGTCGTAGGCACGAGGCCCGATCGAAAGCGCGTGATCCTCCCAAATGTTCTCGGTCACGATCTCCTCGATTTTACGCCGTTCATCCTCGGCCATCGGCGCGGTATGCGAAAAGTCGAACCTCAGCCGATCGGGTGCCACGAGCGATCCGCGCTGCACCACGTGAGTGCCCAGGACGTCCCGCAGCGCCGCCTGCAGGAGGTGGGTGGCAGTGTGATTCCGCTCCGTGTCCCGCCGTGTGACGGAATCCACGATCGCACGAACTCGAAGCGGCGCCTTCAACGGCACGGGCAACGCCCCCTCCGGAACCGTGCCGAGCAGGGCCACTCGGTCACCGACTCTCACAACGTCTCGGATTTCGGTGGACCATCCGTCTCCCTCCACGCGGCCGGTATCGGAGACCTGTCCTCCGCCCTCGATGTAGAACGGATTTTCGGCCACTTGCAGGGCCAGGCCATCCTCCGAGATGCGGACGGCCAACACGTCCGTTGCGGACTCGAGTTGATCGTAGCCGGAGAAACGCTGGTCACCCTTCGCCCGCAGTGTCTGCCATCCCTCCACGAGATCCTCACCCGCAAGTTTGGGGGCGGACTGAGCCCGGTCCGCCCGGCTGCGCTCACGCTGCCCCTCCAAGGCGTCTTCAAAACCCTGAACGTCGACCCCGTAGCCCCGTTCCTCGGCCATGAGCTCGGTGAGGTCCAGAGGGAAGCCGAACGTGTCATACAATTTGAAGGCGTCCGCACCCGAAATCACCGTTTCGGACTCCCCAGAGCCCACTGATTGCGGAGCCAACTCATCGAAACGGGCCAACCCACCTTCGATCGTAGCGAGGAAGCGATCCTCCTCGGCCCGTGTGGTACTCAAGACATGTTCCCGAGCTTCCTCCAGTTCGGGATACACCTCACTCATGCTCTCGATCACGGCGGCGACCACGTGCACGAGCGTCGGCTCGCGGCGTCCCAACAGCCACGCGTGTCGGACGGCCCTCCTCAAAATACGCCGTAGGACGTATCCCCGCCCCGAGTTGGAAGGCGACACACCATCCGCCAAGAGAAACGCGACGGCGCGAGCATGATCCGCCAGCACCCGGTATCTGACACCCTCCTGCGCTTCGGGCTCGTACGGGCTCCCCAAGATCTCGGATGCGGCCTCGAGCAGAGGGGAGAACACATCGATGTCGTAGTTCGAGTCCACTTCCTGGACAACCCTAGCCAGGCGTTCAAGGCCAGCCCCGGTGTCAATAGAGGGCGCGGGTAGCGGGTGAAGTTTGCCCTCTTCGTCACGGTTGAACTGCATAAAAACCAGGTTCCACAGCTCCACGAGGATCCCACGCTCTCCGAGATCGACAAACTCCTCCAGGGTGAGCGTGTTCTTGCGCTCCTCGGCCGACCGGAGATCGTAGTGCAGCTCGGAACACGGGCCACACGGGCCGGTATCGGCCATCTGCCAGAAGTTGTCCTTGTCGCCGAGTCGAAAAATCCGCTCCGGGGGGACATCCACCACCTCCTGCCACAGATCCCACGCCTCGTCATCGGAATCGTGGATCGAAACGAAAAGACGATCGGGATCCAGACCCAGCTCACCCGTCAGGAATTCCCACGCGTAGGCGATCGCGTCTCGCTTGAAGTAATCGCCGAACGAAAAATTACCCAACATCTCGAAGAAAGTATGATGGCTGGCGGTTCTACCCACCTCTTCGAGATCGTTGTGTTTCCCACCCGCCCGGACGCACTTCTGGGACGTACAAGCTCGCTTGAAGGGGCGTTCCTCCATGCCCAAGAAAACGCCCTTGAACTGGACCATGCCGGCGTTCGTGAACAGCAGGGTCGGATCGTCCTTCGGAACCAGGGACGAACTCGCCTCGACGGCGTGGCCTCGCGCGCGGAAGAACTCGAGGAAACTCGTTCGGATTTCAGCTGTGGTCATGATGCCTGAGTTTGGACGTCCCTGGAGGGTGATCCGAAAGGGGGGTGGGCCGCGTTGCGGATGCCACGGCCCTAGCTCCTAGGCGGAGCGACGACGCCATAGCATTCGCTATGGTTAGGAGCTCCAACAACGGGGCACCGCGCGTTAGCGTGGTCGGGGTCGTGCCACCGCAACCCTTCAACTTGTAAGATCATTCCCCTCATGTTCGTGGGCACATGGCGGTTGTGCGGTTGATCCGGCGTCTCTCCTCCTCAGAGTAGCTTTGCTACGCCTCGTCGTCGTTCCTTGTCTGAACGCGCACAAGCGCCATGTGCGCGACCCGCCCCCCTTTCCGATCACCCTTCTAGCCCCTCGTCCCCGGACGATTTGCGGGTCACCGAATCGAAGCGCGTGTACGCCTTGTGGAAGTAAAGCTCGACCACACCGGTGGGGCCATTCCGTTGCTTGCTGACGATCAGCTCGGCTTTGCCGTCGAGCGAGTTCCCATCCTTGTCCACCGGTCCAAAATAGTACTCGGGACGGTACAAAAACATGACCAGATCGGCATCCTGCTCGATGGATCCGCTGTCCCTGAGATCCGAAAGCTGCGGTCGCCGGTCCGTTCGCTGCTCCGGCGCCCGGCTGAGCTGGCTGAGCGCGACCACCGGAACCTCCAGCTCCCTCGCAAGCGCCTTGAGACCCCTCGAGATCTCGCTCACTTCCTGGACCCTGTTCTCCACGCGTCTGCTACCCGACATGAGCTGCATATAGTCGATGATCAGCAGCCCCAGATCGGTCTCGGCCTTGAGCCGTCGCGCCTTCGCCCTCATTTCGAGGACCGTGCTCCCTGGCGAATCATCGATCCACAGAGGCGCAGTGTTCAAATGCCCGGCGGCCGCGGCAAGCCGCTGGTACTCTTCCGGGCTCATTTTTCCGCGCCGGAGCCTCTGCGCGTCGACCCGGCCCTCAGCGCACAGAAAACGCTGCACCAGTTGCTCTTTCGACATCTCCAGAGAAAAGATGGCCACCGTGATGTTGTGCTCGATGGCGGCGTTCTGCGCCACGTTCAATATCCAGGACGTCTTTCCCATCGAGGGGCGCCCCGCGACGATCACCAAGTCCCCCTTTTGGAAGCCGGTCGTCATCCGGTCCAGATCCCTGAAGCCCGTCGGGACCCCCGTGATTCCGCCGGCGGATTCCTGAAGACGTTCGATGTGTTCGAAGGTCGGCCAGAGGACCTCCTTGATCCAGACGAAACCCTGTCGGTTGTGGCTCTCGGCAACCCGGAAAACCCGCTGCTCCGCCTGATCCATGACCTGCTCGACGGAGCGCTCCCCTTGGTCGTGGACGTCTCGGATGATGTCGGACGCGGCCTCGATGAGCCGCCTGAGCAACGCCTTGTCGCGGACGATTCGGGCATGGTAATCGATGTTGGCCGCGGTCGGGACCGCGTCGAGCAGTTCGGCGAGGTACGGCGCGCCCCCCGCGGATTCGAACTCATCCGTCTTCTTGAGCTCTTCGTTGAGCGTGATGACGTCGACCACGTCGCCGCGCTCGAACAGACGGACCATACCTCGGAAGAGACGGCGGTTGGCCTCCCGGTAGAACATGGAGTCGTCGACGATCTCGATCGCTTTCGCGACCGCATCGTTGTCGATGAGCATGCCGCCGAGGACCGAGAACTCGGCCTCCAACGAGAACGGCGGCTGCCGATCGTATTCGGGCAACGCGGTAGGGATTGACGCAGTCTCCATCAGCTTCCGTCCATGACCTGTCGAAGGAGCTGGAAATCATCCCACGTGGAACGGGTCCAGCCCGCATTCCTCAGCAGCGCGGCGGGGTGATACGTGACCACCAACGGCACGTCCTCGTAGGTGTACACCGAACCTCGGAGCTTCCCGAGCGGGCGGTTCGTCCCGGTGAGCAACTGCGCCGCGAAGGTACCAACAGCCAGAATAACCTCTGGTGCAACCAAGGCAATCTGGCGTTTCAAAAAAGGTGAACAGAGCTCGATTTCGTCCGCCATGGGGTCACGATTTCCGGGCGGGCGGCACTTGAGGACGTTGCAGATGTAGACGGAATCCTTCCTCGAGAGATCCACCGACGCGAGCAGCAGATCCAAGAACTTGCCCGCCTGGCCCACGAAAGGCAGGCCGGTACGATCTTCGTTGGCGCCGGGTGCCTCCCCTACCACGATGAGGCGCGCCTGTGGATTTCCATCGGAAAAGACGACTCGAGTTCTGCCTTCGGCCAGCCGGCATCGTTGGCAACAGTCGGCTACCGACGCGAGCTCGGAGTATTCGAGGCCCGCGATATCGACCTGCGCTGCTGAGATCTCCACGTCATCAGGTTGGCTCGCGTCCGCGCGGGCAGTCCCGTGGTCGGGGGCACGAGCGGGCACGCCTCTCCGCTCCGCCTGGGCACCTCTGCGGGCCTCGCCACTGGCCTCACCACCGGCCTCACCACTGGCCTCGCCACTGGCTTGAGCACGGGCTTCATTGGCGGCCCGGAGAACTTGTTCCCGTGTGAGCCTTTCGAGGAAAATTTCGTCGAGGCCCAACTCCCCCCGCTGGCGCAGGAAACGTACGACGTCTCGAATGTTTCTCGGTTCGGTACTCACCCGTTGGGCTCCACGCCGGGCTCCGCTCGGGACTCCACGTCGGGCTCCACGCCGGGCCCCGCGCCAGACTCCATGATCGTAGAGACGCGGTCGAGAATCACTTCCGCGACCTCGTCCTTGGCCAGGAGAGGAAGCTCCTCAGGCTCGCCGTCTGCCCCCAGCAGCACCACCCGGTTCGTGTCCACGTCGAATCCAGCGCCCTCCCCCTCCGCCTCATTGGCGACGATCATATCAAAACCCTTGGCCTCGAGTTTTGCCCGGGCGTTTTCCACGAGGGATTCTGTCTCGAGAGCGAACCCGACCGAAACGGATCCGGTCTTGCGCACAGCGCGAGTCTCCCCCGCCACGTCTGGATTCTCAGCGAGCGTTAGGGTCATTTCCGGTCCTACCTCGGACCGCTTCAGCTTTTCTCCGGAGGGATTCGCCGGGCGGTAGTCCGCCACCGCCGAAGCAAAAACTGATACGTCCGCCTCCGGGAGGTGCTCCGAAACGCATTCGAGCATCTCCTGAGCGGTCTCGACCTCGAGCACCTCGACGCCGTATGGGACCGGAAGAGACACGGGTCCCGCCACGACCTTCACGTCCGCTCCCCGTCGCCACGCCGCGGCTGCCAGGGCGAACCCCATCCGACCCGAGGATCGGTTGCTGATGAACCTCACAGGGTCGATCGCTTCGCGGGTGGGCCCTGCCGTGATGAGCACCTGCTTCCCCCGCAGTGGAGACGCATCGGACAGCGCGCGGCCGATCTCCTCGACGATCTCGTGCGGCTCGAGCATCCGCCCGGGGCCGCTTCCCTCGCCAGCAGCCAACGCGCCGGTTCCGGGGCCCGCTATACGGTAAGACAGCGCCTCCTCCAGGTGTCGGAGGTTGGCCTGCGTCTGCGCGTGGGAATACATCCGGTCGTTCATCGCCGGACAGATGAGAACCGGAGCCCTCGTGGCCAGCAACGTCGTGGTGAGCAGGTCGTCGGCCCGCCCATGGGCCGCCCGGGCAATGAGGTCGGCCGTCGCCGGCGCCACACACACGACGTCGGCCTCGGACCCGAGCTTGATGTGGAGCGCGGCTCCCTCGGTAGAAAACAGTTCGGTCGCCGTGGATCGACCCGTAACGGCATCGAACGAGAGAGGCTGGACGAACCGTTGGGCCCCGCCGGTAAGAACCGCGTCGACCTCCGCGCCGAGCCGCGTCAGATCCCGGGCGAGCTGAACGGCCTTATAGGCGGCGACGCCCCCGGTGACGCCGAGGACGATCCTCCGTCCCTCCCACGGGCGTCGGGGGTGAAGTACACGTCCCGGCATCGCTCCTCGCTGGGCCCGCATCCGGCCAACCGTTCCGCGTTATGTGGCCCGCTTACCTAGACTCTTAGTCTTCCCGGCGCCTGCGAGTGACCAGGCGAAACTCGATCTGACCCGAAACGAGGGCCTCGAGAGCCTTCGTGGTGAGTTTCTTCTCTTCCCCGAGGGGAAGGGTCTCTCTGGGCAGGGAATTGAGCTCCCGAGCATACTTCGCCGCCACGAGCACGCCGAGATACTTGCTCTGCGTGTGTTGGGCGGCCTCGTCGGGCGTGAATACGCGCATGATGAAGCTCCCTCTATGTGGTTATCTTACAGTCGCTTAGGTCGCGTCACTTTCTCGTGGAGTCCAAGTCATCCGCGAGAATCTGATCGATCTGGTGTTGAAGTTGGCGAATCCGGTCCGATAAGTCGATGGCCCGAGCCGCCCGACGGCCTTCGGCTATTACGATAGACCAGACCTCGTTGATAGCCTGCTCGAGGTTCTCGTTGACGACGACGTAGTCGAATTTGGACGCCTGCTCCAGCTCGCCGCGGGCGTTCTCGATCCTCCGGGCCAAGGTATCTTCGCCCTCGGTGCCGCGATCCCGGAGCCGTTCCACCAGCGCGTCCGCCCCAGGCGGCAGCACAAACACGAGAACCGCGTCCGGAACGTGCTGTCGCATCTGCATGGCACCCTGAACGTCGACGTCCAGAATCAGGAAGAGCCCGTCGTCGAGAGCGCTCTCAACCGCCTTACGGGACGTCCCGTACAGGTGGCCGTGCACCTCGGCCCATTCGACGAATTCGTCGGCCTCGATCATCGCCTGGAAGTCCTGCTCGGACAGGAAATGATAGTCGACGCCGTCCACCTCCTGGTCCCGAGCTGGCCGTGTCGTCGCGGAGACCGAAAAGACGACGTCCTCGTTGCGCTCCACCAAAGCTCTCGCGATCGTGGTTTTTCCAGCACCGCTGGGCGCGGACAACACGACCGGGCAGGTTCGGTGCACGGGCGAACTCATTCGACGTTCTCCACCTGCTCCCGAAGGCGTTCGACGTCCTCCTTGAGAGCGACGGCGGTCTGCGAGATCTGTGCGTCGTTGGCCTTGGACCCGATCGTGTTGGCCTCCCGGTTCATCTCCTGGATGAGGAAACCCAGCCTCTTCCCGACGGGCTCGCTGGCATCGGCTTGCAGCGTCTCATGGAACAGTTCGACGTGGGAGCGGAATCGTACGACTTCTTCGTTGAGATCCCACTTCTCGGCGAGGTAGGCGATCTCCCTGGCCAAGCGGTCCTCGTCGACAGCATGGGTGTCCGTGAGCTCCGCCACCGCGGCCCGCAACCGATCGCGCTCGGCGACCAGGCGCTCCGGGGCCTGTGCCTCGACTCGGACGAGTGCCTCGTCGATGGCTTGTAGGTGTTCTTCCAAGTCCCGTTGGAGCCGGGCCCCCTCGGCCTCCCGCAGCTCCACCACTTCGGCGGCCGCGGCTTCGGTGAGCCTTCGGACCACCTCCCCCTCCACCTGGACCGACGCACTTCCCGGATCCGGAGCCCGGAAAATCTCGCCGAAACGGGAGATATGGGAGAGATCTACCGGAGCCTCGATGCCGAGCTCGCGCCGGAGCGTCTCGAGAAGCTCGCCGTACCGCTTCGCACGCTCCAGATCCAGCTCAGGGAGCGTGTCATTCGCTTCCGTCGTATCCCGACCGATGGACAGCGTGTAGGTGACGTGGCCGCGACTCAGGAACGGCCTGAGCCAGGACTGGATGTCACCCTCGAGGCGATCGAACCCCGTGGGAGTGCGAATGTTGGCGTTGAAGAAGCGATGGTTGACGGTCTTGATCTCGACGCGCACGACGCCGGCCGCTGTCGCCTCCTCAGCCTCTCCGAAACCCGTCATGCTTCTGATCATCTGGGTTTCTCCGTCTCTAGTTGTTCATGGTCCAGCGTACACCGTACAGCGTCCGAGTTTGAGGCTGCTGACGGTCCGGGAAGTCGATGTTGTCGCTCTTGCGCCTGACGTTTTCCCAGCGGACGAAGATGTTGAGCGTGACGATCCGCACCTGAATATGGACGTACCACTCCTCGGAACGGCGCACCACGATGAGATCCGGGACGGCGGGATCCCCACCGGGCTCCAGAATTCCGAGGGGCATGGGGTCTCGGCGGGTCAAACCGAGTCCACCCCATAGTTCCAGGTTTCGCGATTCCTTGAAAATCCCATGATAGGTGAGCGCCCCGTCCCAGAGACGCCTCGGAAGGTAGGGGAGATCCTCATCCCACGCTTGGACCGCCCCCTCCAGCGTAAACCCCTGCCAGGGAAAGGGAATCGGTATGCTGGCCGTCGCCTCGAAGCCCATCCGGTCACCTCCCGGCGAGGAAATCCCTCCGGGGTCGAGAACGAGCCCGAGGGGTCGGATCGAATCCGCCTCCAACGACAGCCACGCTCCCGAGAGATAGATGCCTCGCCAGGAGAGCCTGCCGCCGGCTCGGATCCCGGTGCGGTTCGTGAAACGCGGACGCGGTCTTTCGACAGGGTCCGGCTGAAGCGGTGGGCCGAGCCTGAGAGACCGGAGGTAGGCTTCGTATTCCGAGACGAACGGCGCTCCAGTCTCCCCATCCTCATAGGAGGCGAACAACGAAAATCCCCAGCGGGGTACCGTTTCCAGCCTCACCCTCCAGGACGTGACGTACTGGTCGACCCAGCGTTCGACTCGCAGCGATCCATCCAGCGACGCAAACGGGGCTCGGGCGCCCCCGGCCGCTAGCTCGAGATTGGCACCCGGCACGCCGTGGCCCGAGAATTTGCGCGCAGTGCCCTGAGCCCACAGGTTTCCGACGGTGTACTTGGTCCGGAGTCCGAGCTGGGTACGACGGGTATCGAGACCACCGTAAATCGGGTCCTTTGGGCCGCCCGACAACGACGAAGCACCCCAATAGCCCTCCCCGATCAGCCCCTCGGCGAGACGCCACCGCGCTCGAACATTCCAGTCGTTCCGCGTCAGGCCGGTGACGAGGCCGGCGACCTCCGTGCGGGGGGCGAATCGCCTCATCTCCGCCACGAAGCCACCCCGATCCCCACGGGCGATCGAGTATCGGAGCGCGATACCGCTCAACGTACCACCCGCCGCCAAACCGGGTCCGCGTGTCTCCAAACGGTCGAAGGCGAGGGTGAACGACCCCTTGAAAACGTTGGGATGGACGAAGACCCCGCTGAGGAGATTGGTCCCCAGATCTCCAGTCCCTACGTGTATGAGGGTGGCGGGATCCGGTGACGTCGGCTCTCTGGTTCTGAGCTCGATGCGTAGCTCCCCCGGGTGTCGCTCCACTCGGACCTCATCCAAACCGGCGAGGCCGATTCGGGCCAGGTCGGGCACGCCCCCTTCGAGGGGGATCCACTCGAAGCCGTCCCAGAAGACCCGCACGCGGCCGCCTCCCGCGCCGAACGACATCACCGTGACCGGCGTCCCGTAGTCACCCCCTTTCAGCGTGATCACGCCGGGAATGAGGGCGACGAGCTCGGCCAGCGTGACCGCTCTGGTCGACAGGAGTGCGGCGCGATCCCACGACCAGACCGCCAAGCCGTACGAGGGCCCCGGACCGGACGAGATCACCGGGAGTATCTTGGGTGCCACCTTGCCTGAATCGGCGAGGATCTCAAGAGAATCAGCAAGAATGGCACTGGAATCGGCGAGGATCACGCTGGAGTCGGCGAGGATGGCAGTGGAATCAGCCTCCGCCAACCCGGGTGCCCGTCCCGTGGAGTCGGCCTCGGCCAGAACCGTATCCGGGGGTGGGCCCGCGATGCCCGGGATCTGCGCCACCACAGCGGAGGGGATGAAGGCCGCCGAAAGTATCACCGCGGTAAGGGCCCACGGCACGGCAAATAACGCCGCGGTCAAAAGTGAGATCGTGGTCCTGGCTGGTACTCCAACCGTGGTCGTGGCTGGCGCTCCAACGCAGAACGCCCCGGCCTGGTGAGCCCGGAGCGAGAGAAATCCTCCGAGGCGTCCCTTCACCCCGCTCGACTCCGCACCCAATCGACCAGAAGCCTCGTAGGGAATCCGGCGGCCCCTTTCCGCTGGTAGGAGAGCTTGCCCTCCCCGTAGGCCGTGCCCGCGATATCGAGGTGCGCCCAGCGACATTCCCCCACGAATTCCTTCAAGAAACAAGCCGCCGTTATACTCCCGCCTGCCCGGCCTCCGACGTTTACGAGGTCGGCGACCCGGCTATCGATCTGCCGCCGATAGTCGTCCCAGAGCGGGAGAGGCCAACAGCGCTCCCCGGACCGGTCTCCAGCCTCCCTCAATTCATCGACCAGGTCCTCATCCGTGCTGAACACACCCGCCGCGTGGTGACCCAATGCGATGACGATGGACCCCGTCAGCGTCGCACAGTCGACGATCACGGCCGGGTCGAAGGTCTGCGCGTAGGAGAGAGCGTCGGCGAGGATCAGGCGCCCCTCGGCATCGGTGTTCACCACCTCGATCGTCTTACCCTCCCGCGATCGGATGATGTCGCCCGGCTTCATGGCCCGGCCGTTGATGAGGTTCTCGGACGAGGGCACGATCCCCACCACATTGAGCGGAACCTTCAACTCGCCGATGGCCTGCATCGCTCCGATGACGGCGGCGCCCCCGGACATGTCGAAGATCATGTCCTCCATGCCGCTGGCCGGTTTGATCGAGATGCCGCCCGCATCGAACGTGAGCCCCTTCCCGACCAGGACCAGGGGCGCCTCGCCGTCGGGTCCCCCGTTGTGGCGCAACACGATCAGGCGCGGTTCCTGGTCCGATCCCTGAGCGACGGACAGGAGCGCGTACATACGCTCCGCCTCGAGCTCTTCGGGCCCCAGAACCGTGACCTCCAAGCCACACTCGCCGGCCATTCTCGACGCTTCATCGGCCAGATGCGAAGGTGTCGCGACGTTGCCCGGTCTCGACTGCAGGGTCCGGGCAAAGTTGGCGCCCCGTCCCACGGCGTCACCCACCTGGACCCCGGCCTCCGCCGCATCCAGATCCTCCGGATCGACCATCACCGCGAAGTCCGACACGTCGACGGGACCGTCGTCCTCATCCGGGCTCTTCATTTCCGTGAATCGCCAGGCCGCCAAGACGGCGCCTTCGGTGGCGGCCTGCGCCGCATCCGCGGACACATCCGATCCGAGATATGCGGTAAGGCCCGTGACCCCGACGGACTCCGCCGCCCGAACCGCATAGCCCGCAAAACGTCTTGCGGCCTCGAGGTCGAACTCCGACCGCTTCCCCGCTCCTAGAAGCAGCACACGCCTGGGTCCGCCGCCCTCCTTCAGATAGACAAAGGCGCTCTCGCCCGGCTTGTGTTTTAGATCTTCCGCTGGGCAAGTACCGGCGATCACTTCTGAGAGACCGGCCGGCGCCAGGACCTCGGCCTTGTGGTCCCGGGTCTCGTCCTCGGACTCGTGAACGGGAAGGACGAGGAGCGGCGTGTCGTGGCTCACCGCTTCGATCGACGAAACATGCCCGACGTTCATGGGGTTCGCTCCCACCTGTTCGCTCCCACTACATGTGCTCGATAACGGCCTGGCCGAACTCTGAGGTCTTCAGAAGCCGGGCACCGTCCATCTGGCGTTCGAGATCGTACGTGACCGTCTTGGCGCCCACCGCACCCTTCATGCCGCGTACTACGGCCTCGGCGGCCTCGTTCCAGCCCATATGTTCCAGCATCATAACCGCCGACAGGATCAACGATCCCGGGTTCACTTTGTCCTGGTCCGAATACTTGGGCGCCGTACCGTGGGTTGCCTCGAAGAGCGCAATTTCGTCGCCCACGTTGGCGCCGGGCGCCATTCCCAATCCACCCACCTGGGCAGCACACGCATCCGACAGGTAATCACCGTTCAGATTAGGGGTGACGAGGAGGTCGTACTCGTCCGGACGCAGCAAGACCTGCTGGAACATGGCGTCGGCGATGCGGTCGCCGATCACGAGCTTCCCAGTCGGATCGGCCCCGTCCCACACGGCGGATTCGGCGATGGTGCTGTCCCCGAATTCGTCCGCGGCCACCTCGTACCCCCAGTCGCGGAAAGCGCCCTCGGTGAATTTCATGATGTTGCCCTTGTGGACGAGCGTGGCCGAGCGCCGGTTGCGGTCCAATGCGTACCGAATCGCGGCGGCCACATGGCGCTTCGTACCGAAGGGGCTGATCGGTTTGATCCCGATTCCGCTCTCCTCGCGAATGTTCGCACCCAGCTCTTCCACCAGGAACTTGCGCACCTTTTCCGCTTCAGGAGTACCGGAAGCCCACTCGATACCCGCGTAGACATCTTCCGTGTTCTCCCTGAAAATGATGACGTCGAGCTTCTCGGGCTCCTTCACGGGAGACGGAACACCCTCGATCCAACGGACCGGGCGGATGCAGGAGTAGAGATCGAGAACCTGCCGCAACGTCACGTTCAGCGAGCGAATCCCGCCGCCGACCGGCGTGGTGAGCGGCCCTTTGATGCCCACCTTGAACTCCCGAAGCGCCTCGAACGTTTCTTCTGGAATCCACTCGCCGGTCTCGATATTGGCTTTCTCGCCGGCGTAGATCTCCATCCAGGCGATTTGCCGGGCGTCCTGGTAGGCGTGCTCGACAGAGGCGTCAACAACGGACTGCGTGGCGCGCCAGATGTCGGGACCGATGCCGTCGCCTTCGATGAACGGGATGATCGGCCGATCCGGCACCACGCACTTGCCGCCCTCGATGGTGATCTTGTCTCCGTCTGCCGGTACCACTGCGTGTGTGTAGTTGGCCAAAAAGCACTCCAGGGTGTTGCCGTAAATGTTCGGATTGTCGATGGGAAAGGGCTGGTAAGCCACGAAAGATACCCCGGGGGGAAGTGGGCGCCAATGGCCCGAAGGCAACGCTCGTGAGGATTGAGAGATCGGCCTCTCTTGCATGGATTGTCTGTCCAGTCGATCTTCTTGGTCGCTAGATGAGATTGGTTCTCAACTAGCGGACGGACGGATACGGGCACATACCCATTGGGAGGTTTTTCGATGAAGCGTTTGACAGGGGTTCGCTCCTTGATGGCCATCGGCGTCGTCGTCTTGGCGGCGTGTTCAGGGGATAGTGGAGGTGGGGACACGTCCGCGGACGCCGGCGTCGTAAACGTCTATAGCCACCGGCACTACGACACGGATCAAGAGCTCTTTCGACGCTTCACCGAGTTGACCGGTATCCAAGTCAACGTCCAGACGGCTTCGGCCGACGAATTGATCACCCGCCTCGAGACCGAGGGAGCCGACACGGAAGCGGACCTCCTGGTCACGGTGGATGCGGGCCGCCTCGAGCGAGCCAAAGTACGCGGACTTCTCCGCGCCGTGTCCTCAGAAACGCTCGAAGCAAACGTTCCGGCCAATCTCAGGGATCCGGAGGGGTATTGGTACGGCCTGACCCAGCGGGGTCGGGTGATCGTCTACGCCAAAGATCGCGTTTCGCCCGAGGACCTTTCGACCTACGAAGACCTGGCCGACCCCAAGTGGCGGGGCAAGATCCTCGTACGCAGCTCCGAGAACATCTACAACCAGTCGCTTCTCGCCTCGATCATCGCCGTCCACGGCGACGACGAAGCCGAACGCTGGGCAGAGGGTGTGGTCCAGAACATGGCTCGTACCCCACAGGGCTCGGATCGTGATCAGGTCCGGGACGTCGCGGCCGGCGTAGGTGACCTCGCCATCGTGAACACCTATTACCTCGGACTCCTGTTCAACGGCGAAGACGAAAGAGACCGTGCGCTCGTCGACAAAGTGGGCGTCTTCTTCCCCAACCAGAACGATCGTGGCGCCCACATGAACGTGAGCGGCGCCGGCGTGACCGCGTACTCACCCAACCCGGACAACGCGTTGCGGCTCTTGGAATTTCTGACCGACACCGAGGCGCAAACCAGCTACGCCGAAGCCAACTATGAGTATCCGGTCAAACCGGGCATCGCGTGGGCGGAGACGCTTACCGAATGGGGAGAATTTCGTCCTGATACCTTGAATCTTTCCGTTCTGGGTGAGCTCAACACGCGGGCTGTCATGGTCTTCGACCGGGCCGGATGGCGATAAGAGGGGCCGTTGCCTGAATCGTGGCGAACCCGGTAGGCACAAGAGCCCGGAGCGTTTTCGATACGCTCCGGGCTTTTCGTCATCGGTGGCGTGGGGATTCGCGGGGGGGGCTCACCTGGTGGAGCGCCTCCGCCCTGGTTGCGGTCGCCCTGACAACGCTGCCGCTGGTCGTGGTCATGTTCGGCGTGTTGGGGCGCGGGAGCGAAATGTGGGGGCACCTGGTCGATACGGTCCTGCTCGTGTACGTGGGGAACTCCCTAATTCTCATGCTCGGTGTGGGCGCCTTGGCGCTCGTGATCGGTCTCGCGCCGGCCTGGCTGGTGTCCGCGTACGACTTTCCGGGACGCCGGACATTCGAGTGGGCGTTGGTCCTGCCCTTGGCGATCCCCACCTACATCATCGCCTACACGTACGCCGGGGTCTTCGAGTACGACAGTCTACTGCCGAGCGCACTGAGCGCCCTATGGCCCGGCATGGAAGTGTGGCGTATCCGGGTCGCTGTCATGTCCCGGGAGGGCGCCATGGTCATGATGGCGCTCGTGCTCTACCCCTACGTGTACGTCATCGCGCGAGCGTCCTTCCTCCGACAATCG
>JADFNK010000022.1 GCA_022563405.1 Gemmatimonadota bacterium
GGCGAGGAGGACACGCAGATCGAGGGCGATGTCTTGCATTGGGCGAATCTAGCACAGCGTTGCCCACGGGCTACCGCGATGTCCGCCAAGTCGAGGCCCAAGGCCCTTGCGGATGCCGTAGACCGAACACCGGAGCGGTTGCGTCGGTATAATCGACACTAGTCGGTAATCGGCACTAGAGGTTCTGCCCCCTTGGGGAGAAATAACTTGAAGGCCACGTTCAGCTTTGTGATCTGCGTATCGTTCCTGGGCTCGGGCCTGGCCATCGGTGGGCGCGAGGCGGCAGGGACCACCCCTGGCGATAACGCCCGCTTGGCCGTCCCATACGCAGATGTCCAGCGTCTCCTCGACGAGAAATGCACATCCTGCCACACGGGCGCCGACGCCGCGCGGGGCCTGCGCCTCGACTCCTGGCAGGCGCTGATCGCAGGCTCCGACCACGGTGAGGCAGTGATCCCTTTCGACGCCGTTCGCTCACTGTTGGTCGAGTTGACGACCGAGCTCGTGGGCGGTCCGCATCCGGCGGAGGTTGGCGGCGAGACCCTGAACGACGCCGAGGTGGCGCTCCTGAGGGAGTGGATCGACGAGGGCGCCCCGTCGGACACCGGCGAGATTCCGTTCGCCGACGCGCAACACCTCCTCTACGCGGCCAATCAGAGCGAGGCCGTGATATCCGTGATCGACATGGAGACCAACCAGGTGATCCGCACGGTAGATCTCCAGCAGCACGGATTCCAGGAAAACGCCTCACCTCACCACATCGCGGTCGAGCCGGACGGCTCCCACTGGTACGTGTCGCTCATCACCGCCAACCGGATCCTCAAGTTCGACCGCGACAACAACTTGGTCGGGGAAATCGACTTCGTTCGTCCGGGCCTTCTGGCTCTCGACTCCGACGGCGACAACCTCTACGCCGCCCGCTCGATGGCAGCGGTCCGGCCGCCACAGGAAATCGGCGTGATTCGCCGGTCGGACATGACGTTCGAAGAGGTGGGCATCTTCCTGCCGAGGCCCCACGCGTTGGCCGTCCGGCCCGGTGAGGGCACCGTCTATACGGCCAGCTTGGCCGTCAACCAGATCGCCTCGTTCAATCCCCAAGACGAGGCCGTCGAGCTGTATGAGCTCGGGGGCGACCGCACGCACACACTCGTCGGGTTCGCGGTGTCACCCGACGGACGATGGATGGTGGGAACGACCGAACTCACGGGTTATGTGTTCGTGTTCGATCTCGATCGAACGCCGGCGCTGACCCCGGTGGATACTCTGGTGGTAAACGCGGCACCCTGGCATCCGGTTTTCACGCCCGACGGGCGCTGGGTCTACGTGGGTAACAACCGTGACAATACGGTCAACGTGATCGATATGGACACGCGAACGCTGGCGAAGGTCATCGAGGGGAACGGGCTCGCGCAGCCCCACGGGGCGGCGATGTCACCGGACGGACGTTTTGCCTACATCTCCAGCCGCAACCTCGAGATGTCGGAGGATCAGGGCCGAGCCGGCCACATGTACACGCCTCGGTACGACCTGGGTGACAACGGACGGGCAGGCACAGTGGTCGTGATCGACACGGACAGCCAGGAGATCGTGAAGATCATCGAGATCGAAGGGTACGGCTCGGGGCTGGGAGCGGCCGCACCGAACTGAGCGGCGAGGTGCTCAGTTCGCGGTCTTGACGACCTCAGAAGCTCCCAGCGGCCGGAGCGTCACCTCCACGCCGCCCTCCACCAACCGGCTCCAGGACTCACGCGGCACCGGGTCGGTCTCGGGAAAGTCGAGCCGTGTGTGTAATCCGCGGCTCTCTTCCCTCGCACGGGCTGACATCGCCATGATCAACCCGACGAGCGAAATGTTACGAAGCTCGGCCAGATCCGACGACGGCCTGCTCGTCCCGTAAAGGTCGTCCGACCACTCCCGCGTCTCCGCCAGCCGGGTTACGGCACGATCCAGCCGACCCCGTGACCGGACGAGTCCCATGTAGTTCAGCATCAAGCTTCGAACCGCATCCCACTCGTGGTCGAGGATCACTCCCTGGTCGGCCAGCGGTGGGTCCGTCCCCGGTGAAAGTGGCGGGGGCGGCTCGGGCCCCTCGGCGGGCTGCGGCTCGATGGCTCCAGCTCGCTCCGCCAACACCGAGGCTTCCAGCAGGGAGTTGGATGCCAGCCGGTTGGCTCCGTGTACACCCGTGAACGCCACCTCACCCGCCGCGAAAAGCCCGTCGATTTCGGTACGCCCGTCCAAGTCGACGGCCACGCCCCCACACATGTAGTGCGCCGCGGGAACGACCGGAATGGGGTCCCGGCCGGCAACGATCCCGTACTCCAGGAGGCGCGCCGAGATCACTGGAAATCGCTCCGCGAATCGATCTTCACCGATACTGGACGTATCCAGCAAGACGAACTTGTCGCCCCGGCGTTTGGTCTCGCGGTCGATCTCTCGGGCGACCACGTCGCGCGGGGCCAGAGACCCGAGGGGGTGGCGGTCCTTCATGAACTCTTCACCGGCCAGATTACGGAGCACCGCCCCCTCTCCGCGAACCGCCTCCGATATGAGAAAGCTCTTCGCCTCGGCGTGATGAAGACAGGTCGGGTGGAACTGGACCATTTCCATGTTCCCCAGCGAACATCCCGCCCGCGCCGCCATCGCTACGCCATCCGCGGTAGCGATGTCGGGGTTCGTCGTATACCGGTAGACTTTCCCACAGCCTCCGGTGGAGAGCATGGTGTGCTGCGCTCGAACCAGCCCGACGGCCCCGGTCTCCTGGTCGAGGAACGAAACGCCGTAACACCGGCGTCGTCCGCCATCCGCGCCTACCCATAGATCGAGCGCAAAGTGCTGCTCGAGGAGCGTGATCTCGGAGTGCCCGGCGACGGCAGCGAGCAACGTGCTTTCGATCTCCTGCCCCGTGCGATCCTTCGAATGTACGATTCGACGCCGGCTGTGCCCCCCCTCCAGGCCCAGATCGAGACCCTCCGAGTCGCCGTCCGCGGGGGCAAACGAGGCGCCCAACTCCGTGAGTTTACGAACCAGAGCAGGCCCTTCTCGCACCACGACCTCGACCACATCCCGCCGGCACAAGCCCGCCCCTGCCTCGAGGGTGTCGGCGACGTGCAAATCGAAGGAGTCGGTGGGGTCGAGGACCGCCGCGAGCCCGCCTTGAGCCCTGTTGGTGGAGGAGTCGCTCCGGAATTTCTTGGTCAGAATGAGGACCGGCCCGTAGCGCGCCGCGCGAAGCGCATAGGTCAGGCCGGCCACACCGCTACCCAACACGAGTGTGGAGCAGCGGTGGGTGACGGAATGTGCGCTCATGATCTCCGTAAGTGACGAACTTCGTCGGCGTGCGAGCTTCGGCGGTAGTGCTTGGTGACGGCGGTAGTACGACTTTTCGGCGGGCAGTGTAGACCATCCGGCCTCGGAACGACAGATTCCGGAGATTCGTCCAGCAAACGCGGCATAGCGAGGGATCCCCATGGCCAAGAAGAGTTCGTTCGATGTCTCGACCGGCGTCGATCTCCAGGAAGTCGACAACGCAGTGAATCAGGCACGCAAAGAAATCGCCACCCGTTATGACTTCAAAGGCACGGACTGCACGGTGGAATTCGACCGGAACGGCGGGGCGATCAAGCTCGAGGCCGATGACGAATATCGCCTGACGGCCGTCCTTCAGGTGGTCCGCGAGAAGCTCTCGCGGCGAGGCGTTCCCGTGAAGAACCTGGACCAAGGTGAGGTCGAAATCGGCAGTCTGGGGCGGGCCCGCCAGGTCCTGGGCCTCAAGCAGGGGATCGACCAGGAGACCGCGAAAAAGATGGTGAAGACGGTCAAGGGCCACGGATTCAAGAAGGTCCAGGTCCAGATTCAGGCGGACGAACTGAGGGTCACCAGCCCCTCCAAGGATGAGCTGCAGGAGGTCATGACGTTACTCCGAGGAGAGGACTGGGGGATGGAGCTCAAGTTCGGCAATTACCGTTAGGCAGCTACGGTGAGACAACTACGGTGGGTGGCTCGGTAGGCTCGATCCGATTAAGCTGCTTGTCGGTTCGCCGAGGCAGCCGGCAGTCGAGGATGTTCACCTCCGACGACCGCGACGTTGATAAGCCCGTCTTCAGGAGAAATCAGAATGTGTAGACGTTCGCAGTGTGGGTCCGTTCGCTCGAGCGGTGTGCTCGCCGCCGTGATCTTCGGCGCGGCTGCCGCCGCGTTTGCCGCCGCGCCTGCCGCCGCGCAACAGAGGGGCGCTCCAGCCGCCCCTCCCGGCCCTTCCGCCGACCAAGCGATGGCAGCACTCCACGCGGCACAGGAGGCAGCGGAGGCGCTGGACGTCAGCCTCAGCTGCGCGGTCGTCGATTCCCGAGGAGATCTGATCGCGTTGGCTCGGATGGACGGGGCCCGGTTCTATACGACCGACGTCGCGCGCGGCAAAGCACGGATGTCGGCCCTTTTCGGGCAACCGAGTGGAGATATGGCGGATTTCGGCAACTCTCCCGCCTTCCAGAGCTTCAACGAGACGATCCCGGGCCCGCTTTACGCATTCCAGGGCGCACTTCCGATCATGAGAAATGGCGAACTGATCGGCGCGATGGGCTGCAGCGGCGCGGCGTCACAAGTGGACGAAGACGCGGTACGAGCCGCGCTTGCCGTTTTTGGCAGCTCCCGCTGATTTCGTCTGGAGAAGAATCGATGAACCGGATCAAGAATTTCTCGCGGGCCCTGCTCACGATCATGCTCGTCGGAGGAAGCTTGGGCGCGTCGGCGGAGCTCGCCGCCCAGACCGGCCCCCAACGACTCACATTAAGCGAAGCACAAGCGATCATAGCGGCGGCCCAGCGAGACGCCGCCAGCAAGAACCTCCGACTCAGCATCGCGGTGGTCGACGGGCGGGGCGACCTGATCGCTGCCACCCGGATGCCGAATGCGCGCCCCACGACCATGGACACCGCGATCGGTAAAGCGATGGGCGCCGCAATCTTCGGTCGGCCGAGCGCCGACCTCGCGGAACGGGCGGACTCTCCCCTCTATCGGAACATGAACGAAGCCACGGGCGGCCGGCTTCGGTTCTTCCAGGGTGCGGTCCCGATCGTGAGAGGCGGTTATACGGTGGGTGCGGTGGGCGCGAGTGGGGCGTCGTCCCAGGACGACGAAGACAATGTAAGAGCGGCGCTCGCCGCGGTAGGTCTGTGAGGGAATAAGGATACGTGAAAGGGGCTACGTGACATGGTACCAAGAGCAATACTGTGGGGCGCGCTGGCACAGCTCGCCGTCTTCGCTCCCGGCGCAACACAAGAGATCGCCCGCCCGGCATCGGCGTACGCGCTCGTCAACGCGCGAATTGTGGTATCCCCGGGCAACGTCATCGAGCGTGGGACCGTCGTCTTCCGTGACGGCCGTATCGAGGACGTGGGGTCGGGCATAGAGGCACCGTCCGATGCGGTCCGGCTGGATCTCGACGGGTACACGGTCTACCCCGGCATGGTCGAAGCGGCCAGCAGTCTCGGGTTGCCAAGGATCGGCCGCGGGGGAGGCCGCGGTGGTGGGAGGCCGAGTCAGGAGGGCGGCCCGCCCGCGGCGCTTCGACCGTTCCGCATGGCTGTGGAGGCGTTCGACGCAACCGAAGAGACTCTAGAGACGCTTCGCGAAGCGGGAGTGACGACGGTCGGGCTCGCCTTCGAGGGGGGGATTTTCCCAGGCCAAACGGGGGCCACGAGCACTGGTAGCGGTCCTAGGGCATCCCAGATCCTCCGGACCCCGATCAGTATACAAATCGCATTCGGGCGCGTGCCGAACGGCTATCCGCGTACGCTCATGGGCGCCCTGGCCTACATCGAGCAGAGCTGGGAGGACACGAGCTACGACATGCGGGTGCGAGCCGCTTTCCGGACAGACCCGACGTCCTCGCCAAGGCCCCAGTTCGATCCCGAGCACGAGGCTCTCATCCCCGCGGTCAGAGGGACGATTCCCATCTGGTTCGCTGCCTCCCGCCAACGGGACTTCACACGAGTGGCCGACCTGGCCGCTCGACTGGGCGTAACGGACTATACATTCCTGGGAGGCCAGGAGGGTTATCTGGCCATCGAGCTTCTCGCGGATCTGGGGCGCCCCGTGATCGTCTCGCTCGACTTCCCCAACCCGAATCAAGTCACGGGGCGAGCCTTCGACTACCACATCGCGCCCGTTACCGGGGACGATGTAGTCGACGAAGCTGCCGACTCCGCCACCGCGCGGGCCACGAGGGGCAACGCCGCCGCCTTGGTCGATGCGGGCGTCAGGATCGCCCTGTCCTCCTTCGGCGCTGATGTGAGCGAGTTCCGAAGCCTCGTAGGGAGCGCTATAGAAGCTGGGCTCTCCGCGGATGAGGCCCTTCGGGCGGTCACCACGACACCGGCGGAGCTCTTGGGCCTCGGCGGAGCCATCGGGACCATCGAGCGGGGGAAGCTGGCAAACCTGTTGGTCACGGACGGTGACCTGTTCGACGACGACACCCACATTCTCCACGTCTTCGTGGAGGGGCAGCGTTTCGACTACGTACGCGAGTCCGACGACGACGAAGACGACGACAGCGGCCGCGATAGGCCGAGAGGAGGAGGACGATGAGGCCCTCACCGAGACACGGGTTCGCCGCTCTAGCCGCCGTTGGCGTCCTTGCTGCCGCGGCGGCTCCCGCGGTGGCACAGGACATCGCGATTCGTAATGTCACGGTCATCACCATCACCGGAGCGGTCATCGAGAACGGCACGGTGGTGGTACGGGACGGCAGAATCACCGCGGTCGGCAACGACGTCGAAATTCCCGATGGCGTTCGGGTGATCGACGGGACCGACAAGTACCTCATGCCTGGCCTGATCGACGCGCACTCCCACGCGGCGATCGACCAGGGCATCAATGAGGGCTCCGAGTCGGTGACGCCCGAGGTACGCATCCAGGTGCGGAACGACGACCCGACCATCTACCGGGCGTTGGCGGGAGGGGTCACCTCGGCACACCTGCTCCACGGAAGCGCCAACACCATCGGAGGCCAATCAGCCATCATCAAGATGCGCTGGGGCCGGACCATGGAAGAGATGTACTTCGAGGGAGCTCCACGTATCGTGAAATTCGCGCTGGGAGAGAACGTGACGCGGGCCAGCACCTCGCTGCCCGACTCTCTGCGGCGATTCCCGAAATCACGAATGGGTGTGGAATATACGCTCCGCTCGTGGTTCACGCGGGCCCAGGAGTACCGCAGCGGCTGGGAGGCGTACCGAGAGGACGGCGGCGTCGAGCCTCGACGGGACCTGCGTCTGGAAGCCCTCGTGGATATCATGGCGGGAGACATCCTGGTCCACGCCCACTCGTACCGGGGTGATGAGATCTTGATGCTCATGAGGGTCGCCGAGGAGTTCGGCTTCCGGATCAACACGTTCCAGCACGTGCTGGAGGGCTACAAGGTAGCGGAGGAATTGGCGCAACACGGCGCCCACGCGTCTACGTTCGCGGATAACTGGGCCTACAAGGTCGAAGCCTTCGACGCCATCCCCTACAACATGGCCATCATGGCGTCGCGGGGTGTCATCGTGAGCGTAAACTCCGACTCGGGCGAGCGGATCCGCCGGCTCTACCAGGAGGCGGCGATCGGAATGAAATACGGCGGGATGAGTGAGAACGAAGCTCTCAGGATGATCACCCTGAACCCCGCCATTCAGATCGGAGTGGAGGACCAGGTCGGCTCCATCGAGGTGGGTAAGGACGGTGACCTCGCGCTGTTCAACCACCATCCGTTCGATCCGGCGGCGCGCGTCGAAATGACGATCGTGGACGGCATCGTCTACTTCGACCGGGCCGAGGCCGACACGATGGAGAAGCTGCTGAGGGTCCGCATCACGACGGATGACGACCGATGAGCAGATCCATGAGGGCTCCATGAGGGGCTCCATGAGCGGTCTGGCGGCCACCGTGTTAGCGTGCGTTCCGGCATTTGCCGCGTTCGCGTTCGTCCCGGCGCTCTCCGCGCAATCCTTTGTGGGGACCGAAGGCACGTTCTTCATCCACAGCGGGACCGTCGTGGTGGGTAATGGACAACGTATTCCGGGTGCCAACGTGCTGGTGCAAGACGGCAGGATCGCCGGCGTCGGTACCTCGGTCTCCGCTCCTGCGGGATCCACCATGATCGACGCCTCGGGGCAGTTCGTGTACGCAGGTATGATCGACTCCTACACACCGATCGGTCTCAACGAGATCGGTGGCATCAACACCATGAACATGCGCAGCGAACTGGGCGAGTATAACCCTCATATGCGGGCCATTGTGGCCATCAATACGGGCAGCGAGATGCTTGGCATAGCCCGCTCCAACGGGATAACCAGCGCCATCACCGCACCGAGCGGCGGGGTGATCAGCGGGCAGGCGGCCCTCATCAACATGGACGGGTGGACGTGGGAGGACATGTCCGTGAAGTCGAACGCCGGATACGTGGTGAACTACCCCGCCGTCTCAGCCGGCGGGCGTGGTGGCGGCGGCAGTGGCGGTGAGCAGCGGGCCAGAGAGCGAGTCGAGGAGCTCAAGGGCGAGCTCGCAAACGCGAGGGACTACCATCTCGCCCGGGAGGGTGGCCAGGAGGACGTCGACCTGGTGTACGAATCGATGCGCCCTCTCATGCGCGGTGAGGTGCCCGCCATCATCAACGCGGACACCCAGGAGGAAATCGAAGGCGCGCTGGCCCTCGCCGACGAATTCGGCTTGCGCATCGTGATCCATGGAGGCCGAGAGGCTTGGAAGGTCAGAGAGCAGCTGGCCGACGCGGACGTCCCGGTCGTGCTGAGCTCCCTCATGGTGGTTCCAGGGAGCGGTCTTCCCTATGACGCGGTCTATGCCCAGCCGGGCATACTGGTGCGGGCTGGGGTGAAGATCGCCTTCTCGACCGGTTCGCAGTCGGCGGCGCGGCGCTTGCCCTTCCACGCGGCCCTGGCCACAGCGTATGGGCTCGACCCGGAGGACGCTTGGAGAGCGCTCACGGTCTGGCCCGCCGAGATCTGGGGGGTGGACGACGTGATCGGAACGGTCGAGGTAGGCAAGATGGCCAACCTCTTCGTGGCCGACGGAGACCCCCTCGACATCCGAACGAATGTGACGGAGGTCTTCATCAAGGGGCGGCATGTGCCTATGGATGATCGCGCCACTCGTCTGTACGAAAAGTACGACGCCAGGCCGATCGGAAATCGATAGGAAGCGACAGAAGTGAAGACCGACGTTTCGGAGCGACCGGCGGCTGGCGTCGAGGGCGTCCTCCCCGACGCCCGGGTCCGTATGCTGGTCGTTGCCGCGTTCCTGGCCGCCGCCGCCTTGATTCTCCTGGGTGTTCCGTCGCCCTCTCATGCGCAAGAACTGGCGTGGGGGCTCACGGCTATTCCCGGCCTCAAGGTCGGTCACTTTACCCTGAGCGAGCGACCGACCGGTTGCACGGTGGTGCTGGCCGAGGGTGGAGCGGTGGGAGGTGTTGACGTCCGTGGCGGGGCGCCGGGCACGAGAGAGACCGCTCTGCTCGATCCCGTCAATACCGTGCAAGAAGTACACGCCGTCGTGCTCTCTGGCGGAAGCGCCTTCGGTTTGGACGCCGCGAGCGGAGTGGTACGGTATCTGGACGAACGGGACATCGGCTACCGGGTCGGGCAGATCCGAGTACCGATCGTGGTCGGCGCGGTCCTCTATGATCTGTCGGTCGGTGACGACCCACGCGTCCGGCCCGGCGCGGACTGTGGTTATCGCGCAGCGACCCACGCGAGCAGCGAGACGTCCGCCGAAGGTAATGTGGGCGCTGGAGCTGGTGCTACGGTCGGGAAACTGCGCGGCATGGCCCGCGCCATGAAGGGAGGGGTCGGTACGGCCTCGATCACCCTCGACAGCGGACTCACCGTGGCGGCCATCGTCGCGGTCAACGCGGTAGGCGACATCATCGATCCTGCGACGGGGTCGGTCATCGCGGGGGTTCGGACGACCGATGGCCGCGGACTCGCCGATGCACGTAGGCTGCTTCGGGAGGGATCGTCGAACGAGCCCCAAAGCGGCGCCAACACCACCATCGGCGTGGTCGCCACCAACGCGACCCTCACGAAGGCCGAGGCCACGAAGGTCGCCCAGATGGCCCAGGATGGTCTGGCGCGTACGATCTACCCCGCTCACACGCCTGGGGACGGGGACACGGTGTTCTCCTTGGCCACGGGGACACTCTCCGGTGCCGCCTCCGTATCGACCATCGGAGCCCTGGCAGCCGACATGATGGCGGAAGCGATCGTGCGGGCCGTGCGGGCGGCCACCGGGATTCCGGGGTTCCCCGCCGCGGGCGACATAAGCGCGGGCAGGTGAGTCCGACCCCCTTTTGAGCCCCACCCTCCTTCTGATACTCGGATACTCAGCCGGGCTCATCGGCCTCGGTCTGTGGGTCGGCCGCCGAGTCGAGACCAGCCAGGGCTTCTTCGTAGCCGACCGTCGCCTGAGCGCGGTACTCCTCTTTTCCACGGTGCTGGCGGCGAACATCGGCGCAGGAAGCACGGTTGGAGCCGCGGGGCTGGGTTACCGGGACGGTCTGTCCGCCTGGTGGTGGGTCGGGTCGGCCGGCGTGGGGACGCTCGTGCTGGCGTTTTGGATCGGACCGCGAATCTGGCGGATCGCCAGCGAACGAGGCCTCTACACCGTCGGGGACTACCTGGAAGTCCGATACGGGCGCCCGGTTCGGGCGACCATTACGGCGCTCCTCTGGATCGGGACGCCCGCGCTGCTGGCCGCGCAACTCATCGCGATGGCCAAGATCCTGAGTTTCGTCGCAGGAACGCCGCACTGGGCGGGTGTGCTGATCGGCGGGATCGTGGTCACCGCGTACTTCACCGCCGGTGGACTCCTCACGTCGGCGTGGGTGAACATGGTGCAACTCGTCGTCCTCGTAGCCGGCTTCGCGGTGGCCCTGCCGTGGGCGTGGACGGTAGCCGGCGGCTGGGATGCAGTGGTCGCTGCGGCGCCGAACACGGAGGGCTACCTGAACTTCTGGGAGGGGGGCCGATCCGGTTGGATTTATCTGGCGCTCCTCGGTCCCAACTTCATGGTCTCGCCTGGCTTGATCCAAAAGGTGTATGGAGCGATCGATGAGCGCGCCATTCGGATCGGCCTCGGGGCCACGGCGGCGGCTCTCTTTTTGTTCGCCCTGGCTCCCCCGCTCATGGGGATGCTCGCCCGTACCTTCGACCCCGCCCTGGCGGACCAGGAGCAAGCGCTGATGCTCGTGCTCACGGCCGGGCTTCCGGTGCTGTTGGGCGCGCTGGGACTCGCAGCCGTGTTCTCGGCGGAAATCAGCTCGGCCGACGCGATCCTCTTCATGCTGGCCACGTCCCTCTCGAAGGATCTGTACAAGCGATTCGTACGTCCCACGGCGAGTGACGCTCAAGTGCTGAAGGTAGCCCGCGCCGCCGCTCTCTCGGGGGGAGCGCTGGGCGTGCTCCTGGCGCTCGTGTTACCCTCGGTCATCGGGGCCCTCAGCATCTTCTACGCGCTGATGGCGGTCTGCCTCTTCGTGCCGGTGGTGGCGGGTCTGTACTCCCGTCTACCGGGTGTGCCCGAGGCCCTGGCCGCCAGCGGTGTCGGGGTGATCACGCTCATCTCGGTCGAGCTTGCCGACCTCTCCGGATCGTCTCCGTTGCTCGACCCGACCCTCCTGGGAATCGGCGCTTCAGCAGTAGCGTTCGTGGTGGTGGCGGCATGGCGGTCCTCGAGGGCCGCTCCGGTGAAGCCAAGCTGACCTTCATCCCGCGATACGTTCCGCTCCCGCGTAGACGTTGAAGCCGTCGGACCGCGTGAACCCGAGAAGGCTCATGTTGAAGCTCCGCGCCAAGTCCACCGCGAGGCTGGAGGGGGCCCCTACGGCGACAACCAGAGGGATGCCCGCCGCCAAGGCCTTCTGTATGATCTCGAAGGAAGACCGTCCGGAGACGGCCAGAAGGGTCCTTCCCATCGGAAGCTCACCGGCCAGAAAAGCCTGACCCACGATCTTGTCGACGGCGTTGTGCCGCCCCACGTCCTCGCGCACCGAGATGAGCTCGCCTGATTCGTCGAAGCGGCCCGCTGCGTGGATGCCGCCCGTCCGGTCGAAGAGCCCCTGCTGGGCCCGGAGCTTCTCCGGTAGACCACTCAAGATCGCCGGGTTCAGGCTCAACCCCTCGTCCGGGATCGGCTCACACCCTCGGACCTCTACCGCCTCCAACGACGCCTTCCCGCACACCCCACAACTCGAGCTCATGTAGAAATTTCTGGAAAGTGAGTCCACATCGAAGTGGGCTTCGGGTCGCAGCTTCACGAGAACGATGTTGTACATCTGGGGCTCGCCGGTCTGGCAGTAGCTGATCTCAGCGACATCCTCCCGGCCACGCAGGAGTCCCTCGCCATACAGAAATCCGGCCGCCAGCTCGAAGTCGTCGCCAGGCGTGCGCATCGTGACCGAGACCGCGGACGTCTCTCGCGCTCCGTTCCGGGTGAATTCCACCCGGATCTCGAGCGGCTCCTCTACCGCCACGACGTCCTTCCGGTCGACGAGACGGCCATCGGTCAGGCGAGAGATCTTGACCCGCGACAGACCCTTCCCCGGTGAGATCATGCTCAGAATTGCTCGGATGCCGAGGGAACGAACGCCACGATCCGGAGCGGACCACCACTCCCGCCGGTGACCTTCATGGGCAACGCGACCACGAAGGCACCGACCTCAGGAAGCTCATCCAGGTTGGCCACGTTTTCGAACCCAGGAATGTCGGCGCCATAGATGATCACGTGGGCCTCGAACCCGGAGGACTGGCCATAGTCGATGCTGGGGGTGTCGATGCCGACCGCAGCGATGTCGCGTCGATCGGTAATCCAGCGGGCAGCATCCGGGTGAATGCCGGGAAAGTGGAGTTCCGCGACGGCCTCCGGCCCGGTGCGCTCCGTTCCCAAGTAGCGGAGCCGGTCTGGCCAGCGCTCTCCCCACCCGGTGCGTAGGAGCAGAATCGCGCCGTCCGGAATGCGACCGTGGGCTCGCTCCCACCCTTCCAGATCCGCAACGTCGATCAGGTAGTCCGGAGTGGCGCGGGCCGTGACGTCCACGACCACGGCCGGAGCGATCAGCCGATCGAGTGGGATCTGCTCGGCGGACATGCCGCCACGAGAGAAGTGGATCGGCGCGTCGAGATGAGTTCCACCGTGCTCCGCCGTCGAGATTCTGTACGAGCTGTAGAAATAACCCGCCTCGGTCTCGCCGTACGCGAGCTCTTCCAGCTGGAAACCATCTTCGGTCGGCCAATAGATGGTCTCTTCAGAGAAGGCGTAAGTGAGGTCGATCCAGCGTCCTCCCGACCCGTCGAATACCCCCGAGTAATCAGGCGGGCCGGAGGAGACCTGGCAGGCGGAGAATACGATCAGGCTCCCTGCCAAGCTCCAAACCAGGCTCCCTACCGAGACGAGCGATCCACGCATGATTCCCTCCTCCGACGTAATGGGCAGCGTCGCTTGGCCGCGTCATCGGTTCAGGTTCGCGGGCGTGCAACTATACGCGATGTGCTCGCACAGTGCGTTCGTGTACACCTCCGTCATCGTGACGAAGCTGGTGTAATCGAAGGCCGCGCCATGAGCGCCGGGCGGGTAGAAGCGGAAGTCCGCGTCCTTGCCGGCCCGTGCGAGCGCCGTCAGGAGCTGCATGGTGTGCTGCGGCTGCACGTTCTCATCCATTCCGGAATGGATCAGGAGGAGCTGGTCCTCGAGGGCTCCGACCCAGTTCAGCGTCGAGCTGCCTTGGTACCCGTCGACGTTCTCATCGAGAAGGCCCATGTACCGCTCCGTGTAGATCGTGTCGTAGAGTCTCCAGTCGGTTGCGGGCGAGTTGGCGATACCCAACCGGAACAGCCCCGGATGCCTCAGCAGGGTCGAGATCGCCATGAAGCCCCCGTAACTGGTGCCCTGGATCGCCATCCGATCGCCGTCGACCCACGGTTGTGACGCCAGCCATCGCGCCAACTCCGCGAAGTCGTTGGCCTCCCACTTGCCCAACTCGAGATACACGACCTCCATGAAGTCACGGCCATAGTTGCCCGACCCGCGGTTGTTGAGGCCGACCACGATGTAGCCCAACTGGGCGAGGTACTGGTGCCAGCCGTCCGTTGCCCACTGGTCGTACACCTGCTGGGATCCCGGGCCGCCATAGATCGACACCAGCACCGGGTGCCGCTGGGACGGGTCAAAATTCGGCGGCCGGAGCATCGATCCGTCGAGCTCGACTCCGTCGGAGGTCGTAAAGCTGAACAGCTCGGTCGGTGAGTAGGCTCGGGCTTCGACGTAGGCCGCGACCTCTGCGTTGGCCTCGAGCGTGGTCAGCAACTCGCCGCCGCCCCGTGCGCTCCGGAGCTCGACCTGCAGAGGTCGACTGCTGCTGGACCACGTGTCGATGTAGTAGTCCATGTTCGGAGACAGGTCGATGGCGTGGTTTCCGGCCACGGACGTCAGCCGCCCTTTGTTCTGGCCGTCGAAGTCGATTCTGTAGAGGTGTCGCTGGAGCGGGCTCTCCTCCGTGCCCGTGTAGTAGATGGTACCCGTCTCGGCGTCGATGCCCTCGACCTTCGTCACCACCCACTCGCCCTCGGTCACCTGGTTCAGCAACTCGCCGTCGTACGAGTACCGATACAGGTGATTGTACCCGTCCCGGTCGCTGATCCAGAAAAATTCTCTCAAACCCTCGGGGAAGAAGAAGTAATCCTGGACACCCGCGAAGAAGTCGAACACGTCGATCCACGCTTCGCTGCGCTCCTCCATCACCAGACGCCGCTCGCCCGAGCGCACATCGAAGAAGTAGAGCCCGAGGTCGTTCTGATGGCGGTTCAGCGTGACGACGGCCAGCGTATTCGGGTCGCTCGTCCAGTAGATGCGCGGGACGTAGTACTCGCCGGCGAGGCCCACGTCCATCCAGCGAGTCTCGCCCGAGGCCACGTCCACGACACCGATGAGCACCTCCGAGTTGGCCTGCCCGACCTTCGGGAAGGGCATCACCGTCCACTCCGGATACTGCCCCTCCCAGTCGGTGATCTGGATCGTGGGGACGTCGGCCACGTGTGTCTGCCAGTAAGCGATTCGCCGGCCGTCGGGGCTCCAGTCCCATGCCTGGGTGAGGCCGAACTCTTCCTCGTAGACCCAATCGAATACGCCATTCCAGACGATGTCGGTGGCGCTCGACGTGAGGCGACGCTCCTGCCCGGCATCCAGGTCGTAGACGAACAGATCACCCCCACGCTCGTATCCGAGGAGGGCACCGTCCGGGGACAACTCCGCGGTGCGCGCGTCCTCCGCCGCCAGCACGAGCGACTCGCTCTCGACTCCATAGACGTAAAAATCCGCGATGCCCGAGTATCGGTAGATCGGCCGGAAATCCGCTTGGAAGACGACGTGCCGCGAGTCCGGCGCCCAATCGAACGAACGATACGCCAGGGGTCGCGACGTTCCCGGCACCGTCAGTACTCCCGGATCGAAGAGCAGCTCGTCGCTGCCCGACTCCGGGTCGTACCCTCGGACCTCCGGTCTGCCCGTCTGGGTGTTCACCGCTGTGTACGAGTACCGTCGACCCTCGTCGATCCAGTTCACCCCGTCCGGACCCGCACGCCCCGCAAGCTGACCCGTGACGCTCAGCCCCTCCTCGACACTCCCGATCTGGGCCCCTAGCGGGACCGCGCTCACCAGCGCCACTACGAGGCTCGCATGTAATCTCATTTTTTTTCGCTCGACTCTGAGTGTCCTGTGACGGTTGGACAGACCAGACCATCACGCTCTCGGGGGAGACGGACAAAGTAGGGGGCGGCCTCTGCGCAGTCGAGCGCAAGTCCGGACCCCAAGATCTGCTTTTCGTCCTGGCGCGCGCGGGCCGGCTCACTGGCTTCGCGAGGCGCTGCGGGTACGCCCTTACGTGGCCTGCGTTCGCTAGGTATTCCTGCGTTGGCTAGGTTTTATGACACCCTTTAGGCGTCTCACTGTGCGGGTTCGTCGGCCGTCGAAGGAACGAAGGCAACCATTCGCATCGGCACCCCATCGGTCCCCGAACGGACGAGTGCGATCCGGCTACCGTCCGGCCGGGTGAGCTGTGCGCAGCACATGCCGTACGTCCCTGGTGCTCGCGATGGTTGACCAACGGCTCTGATCGGGTCACCAGCCTTGATCCTTTCAGGGGTCCAGCCCCTGCGGGACAAGCTCACGGCCGGGCCCATCTCGATTTCCCACTCCACCATCTCGCCAGCTTCGTTTTCGCCTTGAATGGAGATGAACGAGTGCGGATTCAGGAAGCGGAATTCCGTGACGACCCCGATCACCTCCACGCTCTTCGTGTCATCGTAGAAGGGGGCGCTGGCGTGGTGCGCGCCGGCCGGCAGACCCGTGATCACGAGTCCGAGGACAACAACGGTGGTGACTGACGATATCCAGAGAAGTGGCTTCACGGTGTAGCTCCTCGAGGTTGCACATTCATCATCGGTATTCGCGGAATTGATGTACTTCATCGGTATTTCGGGATCATGAACTTCACCGCACGACGCGCCTCTACTGGATCACATGCGTACGGATTGAGTCTGTAGCCCTCACGGGCAGGAAGCCAGCGTGTCGTATAGGATGCTGGTTCCCTCAGGAACAATGGGTCCTCGACCGTCAGGGTCATGCGCAAATCGTCCCCGTCCCGCCAATACCGCTCGGTCACCTTCTTGAGCTGGGACGACGGGATCCCGTTGTAGTCGTCGAATCCTGTGATATCGAAGACGAATTGCGTCGTTTCGACAATGAGCGCGTCGCCCTCGTATCGACCGACCGAGAAACCCTGGACTGTGAATTCGTTCAGGGGCGGCTCGCGCCCGTCCAGCCACACGCTACGGAGCACGTCGTCCTTCTCGTACCGCAACATCACCCGATCCGGCCACTGCACGACCTCCATGAAATAGGGGTCGTACTGGATCGCCGGCGACGCCGCTGGAACGCAGTCGTACTTCGGTGCAATCGCCTCGTCGAAGACCCCCTGAAAGGCGACCGCACGCTCGTTGAGCACCGGAAAATTCTCCGATGTCCAGGGCATATTGGGTCCGTTGACCGGGCGCGCGCCGAAGCCGCCGTTCCAGACCCCTACCAGGTCGGGAATCTCCGCGGTAGCCGCGGCGGCTTGGGCGGTGACCCCGACCGAAGCCCCAGAAATTCCGACCGCAAGCAGGGCGGCCGCTGCGGCCAGGCATGTGAGTGGTCGAGAAAGCACTGGGCTGTCCGTCTCTATCATCCTTCCCCTCCTTGATTGCTGCAATCCGATTCCTGCAATCCGCGGGTACTTTGTGTTGCCGACACACACATCTCGGGACGAAACACAGCAAGCTGAATCTAAACGGGCTCCCGGCTAGGGGGTAGACTGGTCTGAGGGCTCGCCTGAGATCCGGATCAGGCTAACGCCCCACCGTCTTGAGCACCGCCCGCGCCGTCCGGTGGTCGCACACCAGATGCGTGAACAAGGGTCGGGCGAAGCGACCCCCGTCCACCGACGCCTCGGCCCCGAGCGCCGCGAGCAGCACGTCGCCTTTGTGAAAGCCAGCTTCGTAGGGACCGAGCACGAACAGCACCTTCTTCCCATCATCGATGAAGTCGGGGATGCCCTCGAGCGGGGCGAGCGTCATCGCCTGCACCTCGGTCTCGACCTGGGGTGGTCCGTTGAAGGTGAGCGGCTGCCACAGCATGTCCGCGACGGTCCCTGCTTTGATCAGCTTGTTGTAGCCCCTCTTGTCGCGCTTACGCATGAGCGCCCTGAGCTGGGAATAGATGGTGTTCAGGGGATTCGGGTCGTTCGGGTCCCAGACGGGGTCGGGGCCGGTGTCGGGGGCCGGCCGGATCTCACCCGAACTGGAGATTTCCATCATCCGCCAGCTAGATCCCGCCGTGACGAGGATGTCGACCTCTCTGAACAGCTTGGCCGCCCTACGCATTTCAGGCTCCTCTTCGAGCAACGCTCGGACCTCGCGGCTCATGATCGGGGGAGCCTGGTAGGGCACGGCGGTCGTCCTGGTGTCGAGGCCGGGGATACGGAGCAAGTGCGTCATGAACGCGTTCGGGTCGGTCGACGGGTCATGGTAGTCGATTCCCGTACACGCCGTGTGGAATCCGAGCGCCGGCGGCACGTCCTCCGGGTCCTCTCGCTTGAGAAGCTCGACCAGCGCTCGGACGATTCTCAAGACGGTCCGCCCACCTGCAAGCCCGATTCGGATGGTACCGCCCTCATCATCGGCATCGGCCTCCACCCGTCCACGGCGGGGCCGGACCCTGCTCCGCTTGACCTCCCACTCCTGCTGGATGAGGTCGAGTAAGACCTCTGCCGCTCGTGAGGCGACGTCGTCCAGGACCCCGGTCTGGACGACATGCACACCGCTGAGCTTCCATTTCGCAGAGAGGTCCTCTCCGAGCTGCTCTTCCAAGGGAGGGCGGTACGTGAAGTACCCGAGCGCGGCCGCCAGTTGCAGAAGGCGGTACGGCTCCTCTCGACGGATGGTCTCGTCCTCGAAGCGCTCGCTCAGGTGCTTCTGGATCTGAGAGGGCGACTTCCCTTGGCAGAAAAGCCTGGCCGTGAGAGAGAGGCGCTCCTCGTGGTCTAGCTCACTGTAGGCTCGACGGAGCTCGGGGACCTTTACCACTCGGCGGCCGCGCTTGGACTCCTTCTCTAGCATTCGCACTCTACCTTTGAAACAGATATTGCATTACTGTCCGCATAGTAGTAGTCTTGTGTTCCACAGAAATCTGATATGTCCGATCAAGAGAACTGGGCAAGCTGAAATCGGCAACCCCCTGCTCTTGTTTTTCGGAGTGAGGCACCAGGATTTGAGAACCACGGAAATCTGGACGTCGGGACCCGACGATACCCCTTCGCCGACCCGAACGCGAACCGCTGTGTGGCTTCGGCGGGCAGGCCTCAAGTCTTCCGCGGATCTTTCGCCGCGCTCCGAGCCCGACTTCGTCATGCTCCTACCGACGAAACCCAGGGGGCGCACCTGCGGAGTGGCTCTGGTGCCCGACGCCTGCACAGGCCACGTGCTTCTCAATGGGGTTCGCCTCAGACCGGGCATGCACGTCCTCCGACACGCCGACCGCGTCGCCCTGGACGGTCGAGCCGTGTGGTTCGCGATCTCGGCGGCACCGGACGAGGTCCCATACGACCCGGATGTTCACGGTGACCCCGTGTACTGCCATCGCACCAAAGCGCGGCTGAAGGAGGGCGATCCGATGGTGATCTGCCGGGGAACGCCCGAGGCCGACTGCGGCATGATGTTCACGGCAGCCGCATGGGGGGCGGGGATCCCCTGCCACAGTTGCGGTGCCCAACCTGGGGACCCCGGATGGACGCCACCGCCATCCGAGCGAACCGGCTCGCTCGCCGAGTTGCTCGAACTCGTCGCGGAGGCCTGACAGATGTCGGATCCCGGTCTCATGTCGGACGACGTGGTGGACGACGTGGTGGACGACGGTCGCTTCGATCGCCTCCGTGCGACCGCGACCTTCGCGGACGCGGCACACGAACACTGGATGCAGGCGACGCTCGCCGTTGTCGGTGTGGGCGTTCTGGGGAGTCTGTTCGCCCGCGAGGCATCACGTTCGGGCACCCACATCGATCTGTACGATTTCGACATCGGTGAGGCCCATAACAAGGGAAATCAGCCCGTGGAAGTCGGCGAGCCGAAGGCCGAGGCCATCGCTCGCCTCTGCAACTCGATCGCTCCTGGGTCCGCACGGGCCCACGTCGAGGACATCCGGCATGTAGGTGCAGGCTCGTTCGAGCATATCGCGCTGATCGTCGACTGCACGGACGATGCAGCCCTCGCGCTGCCGCTCACCGAGCTGTCGAACGGCTGGGGGATTCCGCTCCTGAGGCTGGCAGTCGACGGGAGCGGCCGCCTCGAGCTCGGTCGTGTGCTGGTTTCGCACGGTGGACAGGGTCACGCCTGCCAGCTCTGTGCGTCGAGCTGGAAGGACGTATTCGATCCGGGCGCGCGCACTCCCTGCCTAGGTGACGAGAAGCAACAGGCCCCCACCAACGCGGGGTCGGCGCTGGCCATGTCGGTGGCCGGGCTCGGGCTGCTCTACGCCCAGCGCCTCGTAGGCGGAAACGGATCGGATCGGATCCTCGACGAGGAGGTGATAGTGGATCTCGACACTCCCGGGATCCTGCCCATGAAGCTCCGCAGGAACGAAGAATGCCTCAGTGGGCACACGCGGTTCGATCCGACCCACCTGGACCGCAGCGCCGCCAACACGACCGTAAAGGAGTTGTTCTGGCTCGCGCGCATCGCCCTCGAGGATTCCCGGAACCCCGGCCCACTCCAGGAGATCAGCCTGGCGTTCCGAGGGCACCCAATCCTGCTCGGCGTCGCCTGCCCGGGTTGCGGCTTGGAGCTGGTTCGCCCCGGCACCTTCTGGCGACCGGCTCCCGAATGCCCCCGGTGTGGTGTGGTCATGGAACGCCGTAGAGACGCGGCCCTCGATCACATGAACCAGGCCCAAGCTCGTGCCCTCGGGTTGGCCGACACGAGCTGCGAAGCTCTGGGGCTACCCACCAAGGGGGCTCTGGTGATCGCCCGTGCTCCAGGTTACTCGCCCGTCCAACTCCTGTTTGCCTGAGAGGAAAACATGACCCACACACCCGACATCCAGTTCTCCCTCAGCGACCTCCTCGAACAGTTGCACGATCTCTCCGGGCTCGATGAAGGCCTTCCCGACCCCTCGACCGGCGAGGGTCAGGCCACACGCGACTTCTTCGCAAACAACTGGGAGGAAGCCCGCACGGGGCTGCTCTCCCGCACGCAACGGGTTCAGGTGCGGCCCTTACCCGGGACTGGGCCACGGTCGTTCGCGTTCGAGTTCGATCGCCCTTACAAGTGCAAGCGCCCCGATGGAATGGTGGAGCTGGCTCCCGGCCCGGTGACCGGCACCATCCGGTACCGGCCCAACGTCCTCACGCCCGACCCCAGATCCCGCTCAGTCATAGTCTTCGTCGACTCCGAAGGATTCTATCACACGAACTACAGCCGAGTAGCCAAGGTCTTGTGCCTCGGGGACTTTCCCCCCGGACCGTTCCCGTTGGAAGCACTGGTCGAGCATCTCTATTCCGTCATCTCGTACCAGAACATGGACTCCACCAACCCCGCGGACAAAGAGGCCCTCCGCTACTTCGGGACCGACCCCGACGCTCTCGAGGGACTCACCGAAGTACAGCCCCTCTACTGATGGGAACCACGCTTACCCAGGTGGAGACGCCGCCTACACGGACGCCGTCCACGCGGAGGGCGACGCCGCTCACGCTAGAGACGGCGCCCGCGCAGGTGGTGACGCCTCTGGTTTCCGGGTCGCTGCCCACTGCCCGGGGGCTCCACTGGAAGGACGGCTTTCGGGGTCACATGAATACGGGAGAGGGCGTGGCGCAGGTCCGGCTCGACGCGACGGACGGAGTACGCGTTCGCATGAAGCTGAATCGGCGTCCCGCTCCTGCGGAGGCGTTGGTGCTGAACGCTACGCTGCCGGCCAACCTGCGCGTCGCCGGACCCGCCCACCGGTGCCATCTCCTGGCGGACATATCGTCCGTCCAGGCCGGATTCTCGCAGAGCCTCAGCGAGATTCGACAGGGGATCCGGCGCAACCCCAACGCCACTGGAAAGGGCAGGCGGCCTGCAGTTGGTGACCGGGGGCCGTACGAGCACGTCTTCGAGCAGCTATGCGAGGGAAGCGGTTCCCTGGACGTGGTCGATCGCGAGCCCGACTGGGAGATCGGCATCCGGATTCAGGGCGGGCGAGTGGCCGTACGCGTATCCCCGGAACGAAGCGGGCTGCGACTGTACCGGATCGTGCTCAAGCAGGCTGAGTTGAGTGGGGTCGAGGCGGGCTCTGAAGGCCCGTCGGTGGAAGGCCTGTCCGTGAATGACCTGGCCCTGCGCTTGAACGAGGACATGCGATTCGTGCGCCTGTCCCGGATCGATGCCGGCGTGGCAGTCGAGGCCCGTCTCAGTCGGGCGCTCGTGGACGTCGAGCGAGTAGTCGACACGGCCAGCGCGATCGCCGTCGTCAGCGCGGAGGTGGGCATTCCGCTGCGGACCCTTTTGAAGACAGAGGGCGTGGCTCGTTGCTACGCCGACACATTCGACCTCCCCAATGGAGAAACCAAACGATGATCACCACCTCGAGAATCCGATTTTCCGACCTGAGCCAGCAGAAGCGGTTCAGCACTGATCTGACGGACGAACTCACGGTCGACCACAACGTAGACCAGGCCATCGAGCACTTCCTCGAGCAGATCGGCGTTCCAGAAAACGATCTGCCCTGGTCGGCATACAGTCGTGGAGTCCGGCTGGACAAACGAACCCGCCTCGGCGATCTGCCGGAGCAGGATGCCGACTGGACGGTGCTCCCGACCGTCACAGCCGGAGGCGCCGGGGCGTCGACAGGCCCGTCGACAGGCCCGTCGACAGGCTGAGGACCTCCGCAATGCACGTGACCACGGACTTCCCGTTCGAGCTCTTCACCGAGTTGAGCGTCGATCCGGAGTTGGGGGCTGAGGCGATCCATCGTGAGAGTGTCCAGTCCGACTTGGGCGAGCTCGTTGAGGAGACCTTCGTCGGGGGTGTTCTCGCTGACGCTTTCCCTACCCACCCCGGTGGGGTCCGCGTCGACATCACCCCGGTGTGGGACCAAGAACCCCGCGCACGGGCGCTCGAGGTCCGGATTACCGAGCAGGATGGTGAGGGGCGCTCGTTCACCCGGCGCTTCGAGACGGGCCGTTGGATGAGGCGGGCCCAGCGGAAGACAGAGCAACTCGTCGATGAGGGCACGCTGGAGGAAGGAGTCCGGACGTACGTTCATCTCCTCGCCGAAGGCAAGGACAACCCGCCCGAGCTCAGCCTCCCAGCGCTACAGGCTCCAACGATTACGGAGCAGTCACTGGACGAGTTCGGCGTGCGCGAGCTGGGTGACGGTGAGTTCTGTCCCGATCGTCCCGTTCTGGTCAACGAGCGAATGCTCGAGGAGATCCTGAGTCATACGGAGGAGGCCGGAGCCGAAGAGACGGGTGGCAGCACGCTGGGCAAGATGATCAAGCTCGACCAGCCGTTGCCGGGGACGAGCACGCGGATCGTCACGGTGCTCAGCGCGAGCTTGATGGACGCCCGCCACAACGGGACCGTTGCCCGCATCACCTTCGATCCGGCGGCTCTTCAGGAGGCCGCCCAGGTCGCCCAGCTCCGTGCTAAGGGCGAAACCGTGCTGACGGCCTTCCACACGCACGGCTGGGGCACCGAGTGCGGGCAATGCAACCAAAACACAGGGTGCACCCTCCCGTCGGCCACCCTCGTGTCTCTGGACGACTACCAGGTGTTGGAGTGCCTTTTCCCGAGTAAGGCGACCCTCATGCCCATCGCCGGGCGCAAGCTCGGTGCTCCGGGCACCCGACCCGTGCTCGAGATCCACGCGTGGCGGGGTGGTCGAATGGTCTCGATTCCTTGGCGGACCTACGGCGACTGATGGAAGCACCCGATGCGAAGGAACCGAATGCGGGGGACCCGAATGTGGAGGCACCGAATGTGGAGGCACCGAATGCGGAGGCAAACAATGCGCCTGTTGGAGGCATCATGAACCGACTTGCCGCTCTCACTCAGATCCTGAAGGACGCGGGTCATACGCCCGACGAATCTGGCGGCGGTGACGTTCCCCTCGTGGAAGTGGACCGGTTGCTGACCCAGGCCGAGATGGACCCCAAACAGGCGGTCGCTCAAGTCCTCGTTGCGCGTCTTGCGGGCGACAAGGCCAAGAGATCTGCGGCCGAGGTCATGAAATCGGTGGAAGGCTTGCAGGGCATCCTCGAGAAGTTGCTCGAGGGCAGGCCTTTCCTGTGCCGCCTCGAGAGCGTGACCGGTAGCCACGAGACCGAAGCCCGGGCTACGGTCACGCTCGGCGGCCAGCTGCGTGAGCTGGCCGTCCATCCCGACGTCGATCTGGAGGCGCTCGGCGCCTTGATGCCCTGGCACTTCGTGTGTGTCCACCCCCAGGAGATGGTCGTCACCGGGTACCGCAACGACCCCGCACTCTTCGCGCGCGCCCAAGGCGAGCTGGTCGAGTTCTTGGGTTGGGCGGACGAATCGAGGTACCTGGCAAGGGTTTCGTACTTGGGAAACGAGGAGCGAATCGTGGCGCTGGCGCCGACGCTCCACGGCGTCGAGCTCCAGGCACCGGCCCGCCTCGTGCTCCAGCGCGACGACGACAGGTGGGCCATCGAAGTTCTGCCGCAGGACCGTCGGGAGAGCCGATTCGAGATCCAGCTCGATACCATCACGACACGTCTCGAGGACCTGGCCGGCCTCGACTCGGTGAAGGAGCGCTTGATCGAGGATCTGGTCCTCCGGGTCCTCCATCCGGACGTACCCGAGCGGTTCGGTGTGAAGCCCATGCGGGGCCTCATACTCGAGTCGCACAAACCCGGCCAGGGGAAGACCGCACTCATAAGGGCGTTCGCGGCGTACGCACGGGACCTCGGCAAGGAGCACGATTTTGATGTCTGCCTCTATTTCGTGCCCCCGGGGGCCCTGAAGACGGTCTGGCACGGCGGGGACGCCAAGCTGGTTCGGGAGGACCTGTGCGGGGCGATCCGAGCCCGTCAGATGCGTCCCCGCACGCGGCCGCTCTTTCAGTTGATCGTGCTGGACGAGATCGACTCCCTCGGCAAACGTGGCGGGGAGATGATGTCCTCGGCCCAGAACGACGCGCTGACCGCGCTGTTGTCCGAGATGGACGGCCTGGTCCAGTGGGAGAACGCCCCGGGGCAGCCGAGCGCCGAGATGCTCTGGGTGGGCATGACCAATCGCATCGACCTGGTGGACGTCGCGATCAGTCGTCCCGGTCGCTTCGATTTGGTCCTGCCGATGCCGGAGCCGACGTTGGAGTCGGCCGAGGCGGTCATGGCGATCTACGCCACCTGCGGGGCGTGGTACCTGGACGAAACGGTCCACACCTCCCTGGAGGAGGAGATCATCCGGTCCGCGTTCCTTCGGCCAGCCCTGGGTCACGTCTTCGAAGCACAGGTTCTCCGGTACTCGACCGAGAGTCAGAGCGGCGTCAGCGTGACGGCGGGACGGCTCATGTCGAGCGCCCACTACGAAGCGGCCATGAACACCGCCAAGAGGTGCGCAGCGATGCGGGACTATCGAGGGGTGGGAATTCCCGCGGTGGCGGTGGAGGACGTCATCGAAGCCTTGTTGGAGGAGGCTCACTCGGCGGCCCGTCGCATGAGCGCAGATCACGGCACCCTGGCTCGGGAGCTCGAAGTGCCCGGGCACATCACACGGGTGGAGATGGTGGCTACCGACGAGCCTCGACCCCACCGCTACCTCCGAGCCTCCTAATGCCGATTCCCAAGCTCATGGGCCGCGACTGCGAGCTCTCCACGACGGGACTGACCCCCGAGGGTCGGACCCTACACTCATGGCGTGTGACACGACACGTGCTCGCGAACATCGACGCCGCGTTCGAGCCCGTCGGTGGAAGGGTCTGGACTCGCCGCTCATGGTGGCAGGAATCCGGACCGACGGGATCCAGATACAGCTCCAGTTACACGTCCGACGCGGGAGCTCTCTCGGGCTCGTGGCAGGGGTCCGATGGGACCAGCTCGTCCACATGGCAGGGGTCTCAGTCCATCGACGCTCTCCGTCACTGGGCCTCGTCGGGACAGTGTTACTACTCCGACATGAGCCACCTGGAAGTTTGCACTGCGGAGACCTTGGACCCGCGTAAGCTCGCGGCCCAGTGCTTGAGCAACCTTCAAGTGTGCGAGGTGGCCCGCAAGCGGGCGGAGGCAGAGGCCGAGCCGGGCACCACGTACGCCCTCACCACGGCCAACGTGGACATCGTGGATCCCGGAGTCTCGTGGGGCACACACTTCAACGTCGCGGTGGAGCCCGATCTCTGGGAGGACCTGTTCGACGACATCAGGCGCCCGGCACGGTTGGGCTTCGTGTCCAGCGCCCTGGCCGCTCTGATTCCGTTCTTCGGTGCCGGCTACGTTCTCCCACTGCGCTCCGGGCCGCGTCTCAGCCTCAGTGCTCGAGCCCACCACCTGACCCGCTTGAGCACTCTTCCCACCACCGAGACCTACGCCCGAGGGCTTCTCAACGCCCGCCGGGAACCCCACGCTCAGGGAGAGGATCGGCTGCACCTCATCGGCTTCGATCTCGCGCTTGCCAGCGGGGCGCTTCTGGCTTCCACACTCCAGTGCTGCCTCGCCGCCGCCGAGCTTGGGTTTGCAGGGCTGGGACTGTACGAGCCCGTCCGAGCCTTGGGCGCATGGAGCCTCGGACTCGACGCCACGACGGGCCGGCTGACCGGTGTGGCCAGGTTGGCCGATGGTGAGCGGATCACCCTTCCCCTCTACATGCGAAGGTTGGTCTCCCTCCTCATCGGTCTGGTCGACGACGGATCCATCCCCGAAGAGGTCGCTCCAGGTGCGTCCGAGCTTCTCCCGAAGGTCCTGGATCTGACCCACTTCCTGGAAGAAGGCTCGCTGGATCGGTACGCACCCCACCTGGATTGGGCCGCTAAGCTGCTGGTTCTCGTCGACCTGTGCCGACGGGACGGCATGAAGCTGGACGACATGCCGATCCGGGTCGCTGATCACGACTACGCCTCCAGCGACCCGAGTCGGGGTCACTTCTGGAAGCTCTGGGAGCAGGGTCGCGTGGACCCGCTCGTGAGCCACGAAGACGTCGAGGCCTGCCTCCTGGACGGTCCCGAAGATGGCCGTGGTTGGGCCCGGGGACGGCTGATTCGGGACTACGGAGATCGAATCACCGACGTGAATTGGAGCCACGTGGAGCTCAGAGGGGAGGGGTCGTTCTGGGGATCCCGGGTCCGCGTCGAGATGCCCCGGCCGAGCAGTCTATCCCGCGACGTTTTTGAGCCGGTACTGGCCGCGGCTCGCGACGTCGAGGAGATCGGGCGGTTACTCCCGACCGATCCCGTGGAATCCCCGGAGGTGGAGGCGGAGGGTGATCTGCGGGCCGAAATCGTAGCTCCCGCAGGCGGGGTTCTCCGGCTGACCTGACCCACGAACCGAGAATTCTGGAGAGGCCGAGCATCTCTCCGGCATGGCCTTTCGACACACATCGTTCGGCACACATTAAGGAGGACATCAGAATGGATCAGCAACGGAATCTTCAGCCGCCGACCCGTCGCACCGACGCGGTGGGCCCAAGCTCCGTCGAGCCCGAGCCCGAGAGCTCGCTTCTCCAGGAAGCACTGGGTTGGGCCGGGAGCGCTCGGGAAGCCCACGCGAGGATCGAAAACGAGCAGGCCGCAGACCTTCTGGCCACTCGGCGGCGCAACGGCCCCGGCCAATGACCTCGTCGCGCTGCTTGTTTTCCCTCGAGCAGGAGTGCCAGACCACGGTCGAGGCGACCGACGGGGAAGCTCAGATCTCCGAAACACTCAGGCGCTTTCTGAAGATCTTCGGCGATCTGGCCCCTTCCCTCCCTGGCGAGGGGGGCCTGTTCAACGCGTACGGGCGAGTGTACGTCGACATCAACCATCACCTGGAGTTCTCGGCCCTCGAGTGCGATTCGCCCTATGTGCTCGCGCAGATGGTCGACACGCAGTACGGGCTGGCTACGAAAGCGACGGCAGAGCTCGGGCGGCGCGGCGGTCGGAGTGCTAAGGGCGGCGGCGTGAAGCTGTTGCTCGTCAACAACAACCACAACGGACTCCTACGCCCGGAGACCGCGTTCTGGGGGACCCACGAGAACTACCTCATCGACGGTCCGGCTCAGGACCTCGCGGACCTCACGCTCCCGTTTCTGGTCACGCGTCTGTACGGTGGCGCCGGTGGTGTGCTCTTTCCCACCGCCGAGTTTCTGGCGGGTACGCGGCCCTTGGCCATGGAGCTCGCGACCGGAGGACACACGACGGGGAATCGAGCCATCTACTCGACCTGCCGCGAGGAGCACCACATGGGACCCCGTCCCAAGGGTCGCCGGCTCCACCTGATCCTCGGCGATGGTCACCGCAGCCAATTCAACCTTGCCCTTCAGTTCGGAGCCACTGCGCTGGCCCTGAAGGCGATCCAGTCGGACCGGGAGCTGGGGGCTCAGTTGGGAAAGGTGACGCTGCGGCGGCGGGGCGAGGGTTGGGTGGGCACACTCCAGCGTCTGAACAAGTTGGCCAACCCAGGGGAGCCTCCGCGGGTGGATCCATCCGTGATCGAGGTGCAGCGTATCTACCTCGACGCCGCGGGCCGGTGGGTGGCGTCCATGTCGGATCCGCAGGAATGGATGGCGCAAATTCTCGAGGATTGGGAACTGACCCTGGATGCATACGAGCGGGCCGATCGCTCCTGGCTCGCGCCCCGGTTGGATGCGTTCACCAAGTACGAGCTCTACAGCGCCTACTTGGAGGACCGCGGATCATCGTGGGCCGAGCTCGTCGACGACATCGAGGCCCTGAGCACGTTGGGGCTTCTGGATCACGACTACCACTCCATCTCCGAGCCCGTGTCGGCCTTCTCGGACCTGGAGCAGCGCGGTCTGCTCAGCCAGCGTGTGGGAGACCGGATCGAGCCCGGGAGTGAAGAAGAGCCTTACGTACCCGCCGTGGGTACCCGGGCGCGGGCGCGGGCGAGATTCATCAAGGAGCATTCGGGTCGAACCGATCTGATCATGAGTTGGGACCGCGTGTTCGAGCTGCCACCCAATGAGCGGGTGAGGACGCTGTTCGATCCGTTTGCGGAAGCGTATGCGGGGTAAGGGGGTGGGATCTCGGCGCCTGGACAACTGAAGGCATGGGAACTTGAAGGCCTAGGAACCTGAAGGCATGGGAATCACGAGACGGGAATTCGTAGCGCAGATGGGGGCCGGCGCTGCGATTATTGTGGGCGTGCCCACCCTGCCCACACTTCCCACCCCGCCCACCGACCGCTCCCAAAAATGGTTGATCCTGCCCTCGCAACCTTGCATCAGGGTTATCGGCGTGGGTGGAGCCGGAACGCTCGTGCTGGACCGGATGGCCGGGATCGGTCACGCGGGGATCGACCTGATAACCGTCGATACCGACGCGCAGAACCTGCGGTTCAGACGGGCCGCGGTGAAGCTGCACATTGGAGAGGCCGTCCCCCGTGGTCTGTGCGGGGGCGGAGGACGGGTCGAGTACGGAAGAGGCGCAGCCGAGGAGAGCAGGGAGCGCGTACACGCCGTCCTCGAGGGGGCTGATGTCGTCGTCGTGGTCGCGGGACTGGGGGGTGGCACAGGAACCGGGGCCGCCCCCGTGGTTGCAGAGGTGGCGCGGAGACTGGGGGCGTTGACCCTGGGAGTCGTCTCACTCCCCTTCGAGTTCGAGGGGCAGCGACGCAGACGCCAGGCCGCCAACGGAGTCAGGGAGCTGGCCGACCGGCTGGACACCACCGTCGTCGTCCCCAGTCGCGCTCTGGTGCCACCAGCCGATTCCAACATCCTGTTGAGCCATGCGCTAGAGCGCGTCGACGAGCTCATGTTGCAAGCCACCCAAAGCCTCACCGTTCCGCTCGTTCAGCCAGGCCTGATCAACATCGGCTTCAGCGATTACCGGGAACTCTTCAACCAGAGCGGACCCGCGCTCGTGGCGGCCGCTGTGAGCGATGGCGAACATCGGGCGAGAGGCGCGGCGCAGGCGTTGCTCGAACACCCGGTCCTCGATGGTGTCGATCTGCGGTGTGCTTCCGCGGCGTTGGTGACGATCGCCACCGGCATGGGCGATGACGACCTGACGATTGGTGAGATCGACGAGATCTCCACCGTGTTGTACGACAGGTTGAGGGAAGCGATGGTCGTGTTGACCAATGTCCAGGATCCGACGCTCGGCAGGGGGTGCCGTGTTACGCTCACTGCGCTGGGCCTCGACAAGGTCCTGGGACCGGATCCCGCGCTTTGTTGAGGCGGTGCATGGCCTCTGCGGCTTCGGGAGGTACATATGGGCGATCAAGATCACACGCGCGCCAACGACCGTACGATCCGCGTGTTCATCTCGTCGACGTTCCGTGACATGATCGAGGAGTGCGATGAGTTGATGACGCACACGTGGCCGGAGCTGCGCCGGCTATGCCAGGAACGCCAGGTCGAATTGGTGGAGGTGGACCTGCGGTGGGGCATCGCATCGCGCTCGGCGCCGAGCGAAACTCGGTGCTAGGTATGGTGCTCGTCCAAGGCGGGAGGCTAGTTTTTGTTCGGATCCGCGATTGGACTCGGGATCGGATTCCTGCTGAGCCGGCTCACCGCGAGCCTGGTCGTCGGGGTCGGACCGAACGACCCGGTCACCTTCATCGGCGTCCCGCTGGTACTGCTCGCGACCGCCCTGGTGGCCAACCTCATCCCGGCGCTCAGGGCAACCCGCATCGATCCCATATCTTTAGTCTTTGGAGGTTGAGAAGTGAGCCCATGTGAAAAAGGTGGAAGCAGGTGAACGAGGTCAAAACAGAGTCTCCCGTGGTAAGCTGGGTGATCGGTGTCCTGTCGGTCGTCGTGGTCACCGCTGTGGTCATCGTACTCTACGGCTTGCCGGAGCGCGGCGCGGCACCGGGTACGCCCGGAGTGCTGGCAACGGTGAACGCCGTCCTCAACGGAAGCACGGCGGCTCTCCTGCTAGCCGGCTTCGGGTTCATCCGAAAGAGAAACATCAAAGCCCACCGGACCTGTATGGTGACCGCCTTCGTTCTGTCGTCGCTCTTCCTCGTCACCTACCTGCTTCATCACGCCCAGGTCGGCTCGGTTCCTTTCCAGCATGACGGATGGATCCGCGGCGTGTACTTCGCCGTACTCGTGCCGCACGTCACGCTGGCGGCGATGATCGTTCCGCTGGCGCTGTTCACGATCTATCGCGGCTGGACCGGACGCATCGCGGAGCATCGCAAAATCGCGCGCTGGACGCTGCCGATTTGGCTTTACGTTTCCGTGAGCGGCGTCGCCGTCTACTTCATGCTCTACCACCTGTAAGCTCGCCGTGCGCCAGGCAGTCCAAGGAGGACGCCTCTAAGTGCTGTTGGAAGCAAACTGGATCGTCTACGGATTACTCGCTTCGATCATCGCGTCCGTGCACCTGTGGATCGGTTGGTTCGAAGTCCGGTTCGAGCGATCCGAGAACCGGTGGATCGGGTTCATTGGCGGCATCGCCGTAGGCTACGTAACGCTGTACATGCTGCCCAAGCTGTCCCGCGTCACGGTCCGTTTTATCGCCGCCAACCCCGATGCCGCTTGGGCACTTCAGTACCGAGCGTATTTTATTCTCCTGCTCGGTATCGTGGTTTATCTGGTCTTCGAGCGCGTTTCTCGGATGAGTGCCGGGGGCGCCAACGCGGCCAGATGGCTCGAAATCGGCGTACTGGGTCTCTACGGCTTTCTGATCGGCTACGTCGCGGTAGAACTGCCGCGATCGGAGATCAGGTTCCACGTTCTCGCCAACGTCATTCTAGCTTTGCACCTCATGGGCATGGTGCATCGCCTGCGTAGGCACCACCCGTCGGCTCACGCGGGGTGGGGACGCATCGGGTTCGCGTTGCTGGTGGTCTTCGGCTACGTGCTCGGGGTCGTCACCGAGTTGCACGAGTTCATTATCGTCGACGCGACGGCGTTCACCGCCGGTGTCATTCTCGTCAACATCATGTCCGAGGAGTTACCCAGGGGGAAGGAAGGCCACCTGCGTTATTTCCTGATGGGCGTGGGAGTGTTTGCGGCGGTGTCCATTCTCATACCGCGGACGTGAATTGGCCCCATCATCATCAGCACCCGGACCAGGCACATCGCCGCGTACGCGAGCATGAATTTCTTCCGGGCACCCGCGCGGTCGGCGATCGCGACGAGCGAATCGCACCTCCTGAGAGGATCCGAAACGATTGGACCCTAGTCCTATGGAGCGTGGTATCGGGTTCCGTTAGCCTTGGAAGCTCACTCAGACCACGGGGATCACCCGAGATGCGCACAGTGATCGTGACGTTGCTGTTCTTCACAGCGGCGATGGAGGTCTCGGGCCAGGAAGCGCTGGGCACGGACTTGGGCCGATGGTTGGCGGCCCTGTCGTTGGACGCTCGGATCGCCGGTGAGATGGGACGCTTCACACACGACGACTTGGAGCTGAGTGCGGGTTACCGCTCCGCCAGGGTGGCGAGCATGCGGGAGCTCGTCACAGTGGAAGTGGACCAGGCGGTCGCAGCACTCTTACTCGGCCCGTGTGAGCCATCCGTCGAGGTCACCTACCCGTGGCAGAACGACAACGACCAGGACGTAGAGGCCGAGAAGGAGTTCTCGAAGTCGTTCATCCGGACCGAGATGTTCGCCTGTTTCGAAACGAGCCAGGCAGATCCGACCGCCGCCTTGGAAATCTACACATCAAGCGACTTCCGGAAGGAGGTCTCGTCACGCATCGAGGAGCTGTGGGCCGAAGGAGACCTTTCCTGTGTCGAGTCCGGCGGGATCCGGGCACTTCTGTCGCCCACGAAGTCCTGTAACTCGATCACGCGCTTCTTTCAAAGTGGGATGGCAGCCGAGCACTCCCAGGTGGTGTGGAACGAGGGCCAGGATCCTTATCAGGACGTGTACTACAAGGAGAGCGTGAAGACGTTTGTGCAGATCCCCGGCGGGCTCGCACTCCACTATCTGAACTACTCCCGGACCACCAACATGGGGAGGATGCAGCGCTGGATCGGAACAGGGAGCATCGAAGACTCGCAGAAGGATTCGGCCAAGTTGATGGCCCAGCGCTTGGCCGGCGAGAATCGCTGAGTCCGATACTTTTCTCCCTCCTCACCTAGGCCACGATCCGTCTCATGGACACCTTCATCGAGGCCAACCGTCTCCTCCATCAGCGGTTCTCCCAGATTTCTTGGCCATGGTGCGGGCTGTTGGCATTGTGGTTCGTCATCCTTTGGGTTGGGCCTGATCCCCGCCCGCTGGGCGCGCCCGATTGGGCCGTCGATCTGGCGAGCATACTGGGCTTGAGCGAACCCACGGCCCGGGCGGCGGCTTCACTGGTCCTGCGGGTCGGGGGGCTTGCGCTGCTGGGTGCGCTGCTGATGCTCGCGGTCGGAGCGCGAAAGCTGGGTCGGGTCGCGGCAATCGCGATCCTCCTCGCACCTGTGCTGGCAGTCGCCGCCCTCTGGGCCAACTACGGGTATTTTCCGATCACGATCCAAATCGAGATCGCCGCCGTGAGCGCCGCGATGGGCGCGCTGGCCGGGCTCGCTTTACGACGCAATCTGATCGCGGCCGTCAGCGTCGTGGTCCTGACGGCGGGGATCTTCACCTGGGGTACCGCCACCGGGATCGACGACGAATTGGACGCGGCGACTCGAGCCGTAGGCCTGCACCTGATGGCGACGGCCGACCAGGTTCCCGACGGCGACGCGGGCTTCGTCAAGCTGCTGGAGATCGCCTTCACCTTTGCCGAAGACAACTCGCACAACACGGATCCCGTCCTGCTCAACCGAGCGGCCATCCTCGCGCTCGGGGTCATTCTGGGTGACGAGCGCTTGGCCGATCTCGCCCGGCGTCAATTCGATGAGGGCCGTCTGCCCGAAGCCGAAGCGCTGCGGGGCCGCATCACGGCACACGGACGGGCGGATTGGCCACGACACTTTTGGGTGAGCGCCGCTCTGACGCCGCTGTCCGATGCCGATCGTTCGATTGCCGTCGGGATTACCAAGGAGCTCATGGACGCGGTGCCCGGTGGAAGCGGGTTTTCCTTCGCCGATCTGGCCGCGGATGCCGCCGGCAACACGTTCGCCTTAGCAGCGACTCAGGATGCTGCGTCCGCGCGCGCGACGCAGCGAAAAATCATGAGGGGTGCCCGTATCGAGGACTACCTGCCCGATCTGCACGGCCTGCCGGAAGGGCTCACGCGAGACCAACTGCAAATGGAGTACGGGGGCTTAGGGGGCCAAGGGACGCAGCGGGTCGTGGACGAGATCAACCGCCTTCTTCCCCGTCCCGAGTGGCTGCCGTGAGCGAACACAGGATCTATCGAGTCACCTCCATCGGCCGGCCGATGGAGCCGAAGAAGTATCCCACCAACAAGGCCATCCTGATCCTGATGGTGGTGGCGGCGCTGATCGCAGGCGTAGTCGCTTTCATGCGGGGAGCTGGTGCGGGGGCCAGCGCGGCAGGTGCCCTGGAAGCGTTCCTGGTCGTGTTCGCCTGTTGGGCGCTGGGCCGGGAGCTGGCACCCGATGACAACTCTGCCGCATTCGTTGGAGCGGCACTCGCGTTTATCGCCTTGTGGTGGTGGCCCTCACCGAGCCTGCTGTTGCTGTTCACGGCGTTGGCCTTGTCCCGCATCGTCAACCGCAGTACGGGACTGACGGCCCGGCTTGGCGACTCTGTGATCGTCACTGCGCTGGTGGTCTGGAGCATGGTCAGCCTTCAGAATCCGTTGGCGGGCGTGGCCGCAGCGCTGGCTTTCATGCTGGACGCACGCCTGGCGGATCCCAACCGACGGCAGTGGCTGTTTGCAGCGATCTGCCTGACGGCCGTGGTGATCCAAGTGTGGCGGATCGACAGCGGCACCCTGGAGATGGCCTTCCTGCCCGAGCCTCAGTACGTGATCGCTGCGGCTACCTTGCTGGCCTTCCTGATGTTTTCGCTCGGTCTTCAAAGCGTGTCGTCCCGGGGTGATGTGGGCGGGCGGACGCTCAACCCGTCGCGCGTACGCGGCGGCATGCTGGTGGTCTGGTTGTTGGCACTCCTGACCAGTGTGCAGGGGCCAGGCGCAATCGAAATCGTCACACCGGTGCTGGCTGTAATGGCGGGGCTCGTGCTCGCTGGACTGGTGGGCCGGCTCGGGAGCTAATCGTAGCATCTTTGCTCCACCTCCCTGCGGTTTCTCGCCAAGCCCGCGT
>JADFNK010000113.1 GCA_022563405.1 Gemmatimonadota bacterium
CCGACGGCCGCGATTGGGGTTCGACCAGCCTGGTGGAGGTCTCCCCGGACGGCGAGACGATCTGGGCCGTCGATCGCTGCGGAGAGAACTCTTGTGTCGGTCACGACGACTTGGACGTCGTCTTCCAATTCAACAAGCAGGGTCGCATCCTCACGCAGTTCGGAGCCGGAATGTTCGAGTGGCCCCATGGGATCGACGTGGACGCCGACGGCAACGTCTGGGTGGTGGATGCTCGGGGGAACGAGGAGCGCGGCCGCGGCCATCAGGTGATCAAGTTCAGCCCGGACGGCACGGTCTTGCTGCGCCTGGGCACCGCCGGTGTGGCGGGGCGGACCCGGACCACACTCGATCAGCCCAACGACGTGTTGACTGCACCCAACGGCGACATCTTCGTGGCCGACGGGCACCCGGCCAACGGAAACAACCGCATCGTCAAGTACTCGAGTGACGGCCGGTATCTCATGGAGTGGGGCGAGACGGGCTCCAACCCGGGGCAGTTTCGCACGCCCCACGCGCTCGCGATGGATGACGACGGCCTCCTTTATGTAGGTGACCGCAGTAACCGGCGGATCCAGGTCTTCCAGCAGGATGGCACCTTCGTTCGCGACTTCTACAACATGGGGCGGGCCAGCGGCATCACGATCCGCAATAACAAGCTCTACGTGGCGGACTCGGAATCCAGTTACGGCCGCAACCCGGGATTCAGGCGCGGGATCCGAGTGATGGACCTCGACACCGGCTTCGTGATCGCCTTCATCCCCGATCCGGATCCCCTCGGAGGCGGAACGAGCGCGGCGGAGGGCGTCGCGGTGGACAACGAAGGGAATGTCTACGGTGCGGAGGTCGGTCCGCGCGCACTGCGCAAGCATTTGGCTCGGTAGGTCGAGAGAGCTCATGACGACATCCCATCGAATACTCCTGTGTAGTGTGTTCCTGCTGGTGGGTCCGGCAACCCAGCCCCTCTTGGGGCAGGCCTCTCACGACGTGACCGAGGCGATGGTCCAGCAGTGGATGACGGACTTGTCGAATTGGGGGCGATGGGGGGACGATGACCAGCTGGGGACCCTCAACCTGATTACACCCGAGAAGCGCCTCCAAGCGAGCACCTTGGTGCGGGTCGGGACCTCGGTGTCGCTGTCGCACAACTATCTCAAGGAGAGGGCCGCGGACGCGACCTCCCCGTTCGTGCACGAGATGTCCGGGGTCGGGGGTCGCGGTGTGTTCGTAGGCGACCGGTATAGCATCTCCTACCACGGATACGCGCACACTCACCTCGACGCATTGTGCCACATGATGCACGAGGGTCGGCTGTACAACGGGTACGTGCGGGACGACGAGGTGACTGAAGGTGGGTGCAACAAGCTGGCGATCATCAACTTCAAGCAGGGGATCGTCAGCCGTGGGATCCTGATGGACATCGCGCGGCTCAAGGGAGTGGAGTATCTCGAGCCGGGAACACCCATCTACGTGGAAGATCTGGAGGCTTGGGAGCGAGAGGCCGGCATTCGGGTCGGGAGCGGAGATATCGTGTTGGTGCGCAGCGGGCGGTGGGCTCGGCGGGCCGAAGTCGGGCCCTGGGCGACGGGCCGGGAGGCCGCTGGGCTACACGCATCCGTGGTTCCGTGGCTCCGCGAGCGCGGGGTCGCCATACTGGGAAGCGATTACACCAACGATGTGCTACCCTCGGGCGTCGAGGGAGTCACACAGCCGATTCACCAGCTCATGCTCGTAGCTTTGGGGACCCCGCTGTTCGACAACCTGGACCTGGAAGCCGTCGCCGCCGAAGCGGCCCGCCAGAATCGCTGGGAGTTCATGCTGGTCGCGGCCCCGCTCGCGGTCGAGGGTGGCACCGGGTCGCCGCTCAACCCCCTCGCGATCTTCTGACGGCTGATTCGGAAGTATTACGAGCCGCCGGAAGGCGCTCGCACGGACTTCCACGCGGAAGATAAAGCTTTCCTACAGCGGGTGTTCCTGCCGATTCTTCATAGATGGCTGAGAGATCCGGTCCTTCCCATGGGCTGAATTTTGTATGGGTGGGGCGGCTCTCGATCGAGGTTTCGATCCGCGACCCTTGAGAGGAGCACGTTGGTGACTGACGACAACCGCGAAGAGGGCGAACATCTCAGTTCAGGTGAACCCGAGGCTCCTCTCATTGAAAGAGGAGCGACCCTCGAGGGGGATGAAGACGCCATAGCGGCTGCGGCCAACACGTCGCTGGACATGGACGGGTTCGAGACCGGTGCGGGGTTCGACCTCGAAAATCTGCCTGAGGATCTGGACTTGGACCTCGATGTTGAGCTCCTGGAGGTCAGGTCGAGCGCTGACGAGATGGACCTGGATGTGCCCGAGATTACGAGTCCAGTGGAGGTGGGCGGGGCCGACGCGGAACTTCCGTTGTTGCCGGACGATGACGCGCCTCCAGCGATGCCGGCCGATACGGCGCCTCCGTTGTTGCCGGACGATGACGCGCCTCCGGCGATGCCGGCCGATACGGCACCTCCGGTGATGCCGGCCGATGCAGCGGCTCCCGCGGTACCGGCCGATACGGCACCTCCGGTGATGCCGGCCAATGCAGCGCCTCCCGCGGTACCGGCCGATGAGGGACCTCTGGCGGTGCCGACCGATGCAGCGCCTCCCGCGGTACCGGCCGATGCGGGACCTCTGGCGGTGCCGACCGACGCGGCGCCTCCGGCGACGCCGGCCGACGCGGAAACCACCGCGGTGCCGACCGATCTGCGGCCTCCTGCTTCGCCGGCCACTAAGTCCGGCGAAGCAGGCAAGAAGGCAAAACTATCCGGGCTCCAGCGGTTGGAGCGCCAGAAACGGCTCTCCGCGGTCCGTCGCCTGGTGATGGCTGCCTTGGCCCTCCTCCTTCTCGGCGCCGGAGGGGCCACCGTGCTGGGCTACCTGGGCGTCCTGCAGATCCCTGGAATTACGCCAACGGAGCGGGCCGTTTTTGCGGTGGCGGCGCCCATCGTGTTGCCTGGTCCGCAGCCAGAGACGCCGGTGATGAGCCACGTGGTCGTCGTCGATGTGTGGCAAGAGGCAGAGACACCGCTGGTCTGGGCCGACGCGCTCCGAGAGGGAGCGCCCGACCTTCTCGGTTTCGTGACCGCTGTCACGGTCGATAGGGAGCGGCAGTACGCTCTCATGGTGGGCCCGGCATACAGCGCGGAGGAGGCGAACGACCTCAAAGGCCCGCTGGAAATGGCCTTTGCTCTTCTGAATCCGGATCCCGAGAGCTGGACTGTCCGGGAGGCTCCCTACTCGTTCTTTTTCGGTGAGTACGCAGGGTTGGGACCGGCGAATGCCCGCGTGCGCCAACTCACGGACCGCTCTGTTCCGACCTTCGTGCTGCGGGTCGACTACTTGGAGGGAGCCCCAAAATTCCGGGTATACGGTGGCGCCTTCTCCGATGAGCTCGAGGCGGCGGAGATGGGACAACTCCTGGGCGAACAGGAGCTGGAGGGCACACTCATGACTGAGCGGCGAGGGCAGCTGCCCCGCTGAGCGTCGAGGAGGGCCACGCCTCTTCAAAGGCCTTCCAGGCAACGTCCAGGGCGACTTTCCTAATCTGACATCAGTAGACCTCCGGTGGGCGAGGTGCGCCCTCAGAGGTCTCGCGCCCGCTCCTTCGCTCCTTCGGGAACCCCCAGGGCCCCTCATTTAGTATATTCTCGCGGTGGTTCCATGGACGATCGGCCAAAGGGGTGATCGGCGTGGGGCGTCGTTATTCGAGATGCGTGGAGACGGAAAGACCCAGATGGCAGATCAAGACGTGATAGACACTGGGCCCGAAGCCCGAACTGCGCCCGCAATGCATGCGGACATCGAGGTCATTCAGGCCAAGATCGAAGAGGAGAGCGCATTCGTGAGCCGCCTCCAGGAAGAGGTGGCCCGGGTGATCGTGGGGCAGCAGTACATGGTGGAGCGGTTGCTCATAGGACTATTGGCGGACGGCCATGTTCTGCTCGAAGGTGTGCCGGGGTTGGCGAAGACGCTCACGGTCAGCACGCTGGCCAAGGTGATCAAGACTTCGTTTCAACGTATCCAGTTCACGCCCGACCTCCTGCCGGCCGATCTGATCGGGACCTTGATCTACGACCCGAAGTCTTCGGAGTTTCAGACGAAGAAAGGCCCGATTTTCGCAAACATCATCCTGGCCGACGAGATCAACCGCGCTCCGGCGAAGGTACAGTCGGCGCTCCTGGAAGCCATGCAGGAGCATCAGGTTACGATCGGACAGAACACCTTTCCACTGGACGACCCCTTCCTCGTTCTCGCCACCCAGAACCCGATCGAACAGGAGGGCACCTATCCGCTCCCCGAGGCCCAGGTCGACCGCTTCATGCTGAAGTTGTCGATCGGGTACCCGGACAAAGACGAGGAAGTGAAAATCCTGCGGCGGGTTGCGGGTGGTCCGGCGCATGAAGTTTCCCCCGTCGTCACGCCCGAGGAGATCCTGCGCGCGCGCAGCGCCGTCCGGATGATCTATATGGATAATCAGGTCGAGCGCTACATCGTCGAGCTGGTGTTCGCGACTCGTGATCCGGCCGCTCACGGTCTCGCCGACCTGGTGGACCTCATCCACTTCGGCGCTTCGCCCCGTGCGTCGATCAACTTGGCGAAGGCCGCGCGCGCGCATGCATTCCTCCGACGCCGGGCTTACGTGACCCCCGAGGACGTCCGGGCCGTGGGCCTCGACGTGATGCGGCACCGGGTTCTCCTCACCTACGAAGCCGAAGCCGAGGAGGTCACGTCGGAGGACGTGGTGACGCGTGTACTCGACCATATCGAGGTGCCGTAGGCGATGATCCCGCGGGAGATCCTCAAGAAGGTCCGTCGCGTCGAGATCAGGACCCGAGGCCTCGTGAACGAGGTCTTCTCAGGTGAATACCACTCCGTCTTCAAGGGACGTGGGATGAATTTCGCCGAGGTGAGGGAGTACCAGTACGGCGACGATATCCGCAGCATCGACTGGAACGTGACGGCTCGCACGGGGCGCCCCTTCGTCAAGGTGTTCGAAGAAGAGCGCGAGCTCACGGTCATGTTGGTCGTGGACGTGAGCGCATCTGGAGATTTTGGGACGCGCGAGCGCATGAAGGGCGAGGTGGCGGTGGAGATTTGCGCCTTGTTGGCGTTCTCGGCCATCAAGAACAACGACAAGGTCGGCCTGATCATTTTCAGCGATCGCATCGAAAAGTTCGTCCCCCCCAGAAAAGGCCGGCCCCATGTGCTTCGGGTGCTCAGGGAGCTCTTCTACCATCAGCCCGAGGGACGTGGGACGGATATTTGCGGCGCGCTCGAATATCTGACCCGCGTGATCAAGCGTCGCGCGGTCGTGTTCCTCGTGTCGGACTTCAAGGCTCCCCGGTTCGAGAAGCCGCTGTCGGTGGCGGGAAGGCGGCACGATCTGATCGCGGTACACCTGGGCGACCATCGGGAGACCGTGCTCCCCGCTCTCGGATACATGGAATTCGAGGATGCGGAAACCGGTGAGTTACACACGGTGAATACGGCCGACCCACGCTTCCGGGCGGAGTTCGAGAAGCGAGCGGTCGCGGAGCGGGCCGAATTAGGGCGGATCTTTCGCCACAGCCGCGTGGACACCATCGACATCGAGACCGGCCGGCCGTATGTGCAGCCATTGATGCGTTTTTTCAAGGAACGCGAAGGGCGATTCCGATGAGCACGCAGGTACGGTGGCAGGTGCGGTGGTCCGCTCGTCGGCACGTTTCGGCTGGAGTTCTTGTGACGGCACTTCTCATCGCCTTTGTGCCGGCGATGCTCCGGGCCCAGTCCCTCGGGATACGTACCGAGTTGGACACGGCTTTGGTGTCGGTCGGCGGCCGAATGGTGTTCACGGTGTGGGTGGAGCACGATCCGGCCGCATCGGTGGTCTGGCCGGACTCGCTCGATCTGGGGTCCGTCGAAGTGATCGGCGCCGAAATTCTTCGGCCGGTCAGCGAAGGGGCACACTCCGTCTCGGGCGCGCGATTCACACTGGCGGCGTTCGAACTCGGAGACCTCGAGATTCCGAGCTTCGACGTCCGGGTCGAGGCGCCGGACGGGTCCTCGACCACACTTTCGACGAACCCCTACCTGATCACGGTGCAGAGTGTTGGATTGGACGAGGGAGGGGACATCAGGGCCATCCGGGGGCCGCTCGGCATCCCCTTGAGTGTGATCTACGTCCTGCCTTGGATCCTTCTGGTGGCGCTCCTCGGTGGGCTAGGGTACTGGCTGTGGGTCAAAAACAGGCCCGAAGAGGCCGGTCCGCGCCGGTCGGTGGTCATTCCGCGTTTTCCCCACGAGGACGCGTACGCAGCGCTCGATCGCCTGAGGGCGTCCGACCTCGTGGAGCGGGGAGAGATCAAGGAGTACCACATCCTCGTTTCGGAGATCATTCGGACCTACGTCGAAGGCCGGTACGGCGTGTACGCCCTGGAGCTGACCACGGGCGAGGTCATCGAGGGACTTCGGGACACGGGTGTCCCCCAGGATGCCGTCCAGGCTTTCGGGTGGTTCGGCAGCCGCTGCGACCTCGTGAAGTTCGCCAAGCTTCGGCCTGGGCCAGATGCCTGCCGGGACTCCCTCGAGGCCGCGCGCGCGTTCGTGGATCAGACCCGCCCGACCCCCGACCCCCTCGACGACGGTGTCGGCTCGGTTGGCGAAGTAGGGTTCGAGGGACCGGACTCGGCGGACGATGCCGAGGTCGTCAACGTGGACCACGTGGAGGATACGCGGGACATGCCTGCGGCGGTTGTGCAGGACACAGCGGTGGTGCAGGACACGGCGGCTGAGCACGACACAGCGGCTGTGCCGGACACACCGGACACAGAGGACGATGAGGCGCCCGCGCCCGTGCCCGTGCGAACCCCCGCCCACACGGAGGGCGGGTGATGTACCGTTTCGAAGATCCCGAGTTCCTGAGCCTCATCGTGGTGATCTTGGCTCTCGTGTCTGTGTACGTGCGTGGGCGTCGCCTTCGCTCCGGGGCGATCCGATACTCGGACGTGGAGGCGCTCAAACAGGCCGATGTCCGACACACCGGCCGGAACCGGCATGTCCTCTTCGCCTTGCGTGTATTGGCACTGGCCGCCTTCGTCGTCGCGTTCTCCCGCCCGCAGACCGGGGTCACCAGCGAGACCGTGACTACAGAGGGAATCGATATCATCCTCGCGATCGACGTGTCGAGTTCCATGTTGGCCGAGGATCTGGAGCCGAACCGCTTGGAGGCGGTCAAGGCGGTGGCCGCGGAGTTCGTCGAGGGCCGACGCGACGACCGCATCGGGTTGGTGGTATTCGCCGCAGAAGCGTTCACACAGGTTCCTCTGACCCTCGACTACTCGGTGGTCACCGACCTCATCGGCCAGATGGAGGTGGGCATGATCGAGGACGGGACCGCGGTGGGCATGGGACTCGCTACGGCGATCAAGCGGCTTCAGGCCTCAGACGCCGAGTCGCAGGTGGTCGTCCTGCTCACGGATGGGCGCAACAACACGGGGGAAATCGGCCCGGTCACGGCCGGCCACATGGCCCAGGCGCTGGGCGTGAGGGTGTACACCATCGGGGCGGGTGGCCGGGGCATGGCGCGAGTACCCGTCGCGGGTCGCGGCTACGCGTTGGTCGACGTGGACATCGACGAGGCCTCGCTGCGGGAGGTGGCGGAGACCACGGGTGGCCGATACTTCCGCGCGACCGACCGGCAGGGCCTCAGCCAGGTTTACGAGGAGATCGACGCCCTCGAGACCACCGAGATCGAAGTGGAGAACTTCACGACTTACGGGGAGCTCTTCCACTATCCTCTCGCTGCGGGTCTCCTGCTCTTGCTCCTCGAGGTCGGTCTCGGCCAGTCCGTCCTTCGCACGTTGCCCTAACCGTTCACCAAGGAGACCCGCACCGCCGTGTTCCGCTTCGTCTCGACCGAGATCCTCTTCGGGCTGCTTCTGGTCCCGGCTCTGGGTGCGTTCTTCTGGGGAACCCGCCAGGCACGAAAACGGGCGCTCGCGGAGTTTGGGGATCTGGTGTTGGTACAGAAACTGAGCGCGACCCTCAGCCGAAAGGCGCGGACGGTTAAGAGTGCACTCATGCTTCTCGCGTTCGCCTTCCTCATTCTGGCCCTTGCTCGTCCGCAGTTCGGGACGCGCGTCGAGACGGTGAGGAGTGAAGGACAGGACGTGATCGTGGCGCTCGACGTCTCGCGCTCCATGCTGGCTGAAGATGTGACTCCGAACCGGTTGGAGCGGGCGCGCCTGGAAATCATGCGCATCCTTCAGCGCCTGGACGGGGACCGGATCGGCTTCGTCGCCTTCGCCGGGAACGCTTTCGTCCAGAGCCCACTCACGGTGGACTACGGTGCGGCCGCCCTCTTCCTGAACGCCATGAACACGGATCTGATCCCCATGCAGGGAACGAACCTGGGCGAGGCGCTCAACGTGGCCTTGGACGCGTTCGAGGAGGGGACGGGAGACCATCGGGTCCTCATCGTGGTCACCGACGGGGAAGATCACGAGGGTGAGATCGAAGGGGCGCTGGAGCGCGCCCGTGACGAGGGGGTAGAGATCCACACGGTCGGTATCGGATCGCTCGATGGGGTTCCGATCCCGGAGTTCACTGCCTCGGGTGAACGCAGCGGTTTCGTCCGAGACGTTGACGGTGCCGTCGTGACCACGCGGCTCGATGAAGCGACGCTCGAGCATATCGCCGAGGCCACCGGAGGCCGATACTTCCCGGCGTTGGGGCCTGGCGCCAACTTGGATCTCCTGGTCGAGGAGGTCACCGGTGGAGAGGGTCGCGAACTGGAAACACGAGAGGTTACGCAGTTCGATGAGCAGTTCCAGATCTTCCTCGGGTTTGCGTTGGTCCTACTCTTCGCTGAGGGGTTGATCCCCGAACGCCGGCGGAAAAAAGAAGTGTGGGCCGGGAGGTTCTCATGAACGGCAAAAAGATCGTGAACGGCAAAAAGATCTTGATGAGACGTCGTAGGCAGCGGCGATGGACGGGCACGCTGGTGGTGGCGGCGATACTCGTGGCCGCTTTGCCGAGTGGGGTCGCGGCTCAGCGGGGCCGTGCCGAGGTCAACGACGGGAACCGCCTCTACCAAGAGGGCCGCTTCGGGGAGGCCCACGAAAAGTATCTGGACGCCCTGCGAGACGCGCCTGGTCTGCCGCTCGCTCTCTTCAACGACGGGAACGCACTCTACGAATCGGAGGAGTACGTCCGGGCCTTGGATGCGTACCGGGGAGCGATCGAGTCGGGTGACCCGGCGCTCGCAGCACCCACGTGGTACAACCTGGGCAACGCGCTCTACCGCCAGCAGAGGTTTCAGGAGAGTCTCGAAGCCTACAAGGAGGCCCTCCGCATCGATTCGGAGGAGATCGACTTCAAGCACAATCTGGAGTTGGCCCTCGAGCAGCTTCAGCAGCAGGACTCCCAGTCCGAGGACGGGGAAGAGGGCGACCAGAACGAGGACCAAGAGAGTCAAGGCGGGGAGGAGAATCCGGAGCCACAGGATCCCAACGAAGATCCGAGTCGAGGTCCGCCACAAGAGGAATCCCCGGAAGAAGATCAGCCCGAGCCGGACCAGCAGCCCGAGCCTGAGCCCGGTGAGATGACCCGAGACGAGGCCGAGCGGCTGCTTCAAGGCGTCCAGGAGGACCCCGATGAGATAAACCGACGCCAAGCCCCGTTGCGGGGCCGACTCCCCAGCAAGCCCTGGTAGGCACGGACCATGCGTGGCTTGGATCGGGCAGCGACCTGGGCGGTGACCGTTTTCTTTGCGATCATCGTTTTGGGGGCGGCTGCACCC
>JADFNK010000023.1 GCA_022563405.1 Gemmatimonadota bacterium
CTACGGTCGAGTCGGATGCCCCACCCGGCTCCCACCTCGAGGTCTCGCTGATGACGATCGGCCCCGGGGACGCCGTCTGGGAACGCTTCAGCCACAATGCTCTCGTCATTCGAGATAATCGGGCTCAAACGGAGCTCGCGTACAACTGGGGGATCTTCGACGACCACGACGAGGACTTCATGCTCCGTTTGGCACGAGGCCAAATGCTGTACTCGATGCAGGGCTACGAGGCCTCGCGCTGGCTCGCCGGGTACAGCCGGGGCAACCGCGATGTGTGGCTTCAACGGGTGAATCTCACGCCCGGACAGCGCCTCGAGCTTCAAGCGCTGTTGACCGAGATGAACACGGAGGCCAACCGCTACTATCGCTACGACTACTTTCGGGACAACTGCTCCACTCGCCTGCGTGACGCACTGGATCGGGTCCTCGGCGGACCGATCCGCGCCGCCACGGAAGGCACCGACACCGGGACCACGTATCGCTGGCACACCGCCCGATTGCTCCAGTCTGTGCCGGCTGCCTACGCCGGAATCCAGTTCGTGGTCGGGAACCGCGGTGACGAAACGATCTCCGCCTGGGACGAAATGTTTCTCCCGTTGCGTCTCAAGGAACATCTGGAGGGTGTCCGGATCGTGGATGCGGAGGGAGAGCCAGGTCCTCTCCTCGGCGAGGCGGTGCAGGTGCTGGAAGCCGTACGTGACCCCGTGCCGCTGGCTGCGCCCGACTTCCTATTCCCCTTGCTCTTGTTGGGTACGGCGCTCGGCGCGTTTTTCGCCGGCTTGGGTTGGGTGGCTGGTGATGGAAAACGCTGGGGTCGCTGGGCCCTCGCCCTGTCGGGAGCCGCTTGGAGTACCGGAGTGGGCCTGTTGGGCACGGCGTTGCTGCTGTCGTGGTTCTTCACCGACCACGTCTTCTGGACGTTGAACGAGAACGCGTTTCAGGCGAACCCGGTCTCGCTTCTGCTGGCGCTCGTGCTGATGGTCCTGCTCGTTCGCGACGTGCTGAACCCAAGCGATGGCCGGTCCGAAATCTGGGCCGGTAAGCGGGTCGGCGCTGTGGCCAAGGTGGTGGGCGGCTTGGCGATCGCTGGACTCTTCGTTCAGGTGTTCCCGGGCTTCGATCAGGTCAATGGTGAGGTCATGGCGGTGCTGCTTCCCGCTCACGTGGGGCTCGCGTGGGGCGTGCTTCGAGCGTGGCCGCCCTCCATGGTATGATTCCGGAGCGAGGCCAACGGCTACTCCCGGCGATATCGGCCTTGTTGGGGGTCAGCGCCTTTCCTCCCTTCCATTTTCTGATCCCGTCGTTCATTGCGCTCGTCCCGCTAGCGGTCTGGGTGGCAAACCAGAATGACGTCGAGGATGTCTCCGTCTCCAGAAGGGTTTTCCGGGGCGGTGTGTGGTTTGGTGTGCTCTACTTCGGGCTGCTCCTGTACTGGATGCCTCTCGCGTTGGCGGCCTTCACTTGGTGGGCCTTGCCGGCCTACTTGACCGCGGTCCTGGTGTTGGCGCTTGGTGCCGGGTGCTTCACCTGGGCGCTCCATCGTTTGACCCATGTTGGCGGAATCCCTCTTTGGTTGGCACTGCCGTTGACGTGGACGGCGCTCGAGTGGGCGCGAGCCCACCTGCCGGGAGGCCTGGCCTTTCCGTGGTTGGGGCTGGGAACGTCCCTTACCGGCTATCCGGAGCTCGTGGGTTCGGCCGAGCTGGTTGGTGCGCGCGGGATCACGTTGTGGCTCGCCCTGCTCAACGGGTTGATCGCTGAGGCCGTACTGGCCGCCAAGGCACGGGCCCGGCCTCGAACCTTGGTGCGTTGGGCGACGGCGTTCGCTCTCGTGTTGACCGTGCCCGCGGCCTGGGGCTATTGGCGAGCCCGCACCCTTCCCATCCGGGCTGTCGGACGAATCACCGTGGTGCAACCCAACGTGGCGGCGCAGTTCAGGTTGGACGGTGTCACGAGCAATGACAGCACAGAGGCCTCTTTGATGCGCCTCTTTCCCGAGGAAGTGGTCTCCTCGGGTCTCCCCGAGCAGGACGGCTTCTCCCCGGACCTCGTAGTCTGGCCCGAGGTGACGTTCTTTGGACCGATCGAATCCGATGGTCCGTTGCGGGAACGGGTCCTGGCGGTGGCGGAGAGGTGGTCTGCCCCTGTTGTGTTCGGCGGGATCGGCGAGACCGTGACGGAAGAGGGTAGGGCGATCCCGATGAATTCGGCGTTCCTGACGGGGCGGGATGGCCGGCTCACGGATTTCCGATACCACAAACACCGGCTCGTCCCTCTGGTCGAGGGCGTTCCGTTCAGCCGGGGTGCCTGGCTGGAGGGGGGCATCGAGGTCGATTCCTATGGGACAGGATCGGATTGGCCTCTCGGAACCACGGGGGCGGGCGCCCGTTTCGGCATTCTCATCTGTAACGAATCCATCTACGCGAGCCACGCACGCACGTTTCGATTGCTGGGGGCCGACTTCCTCTTGAACCTCACCAACGACGGGTGGTTTGGTAGGGAGGCGTGGTATACCAGAACGTCTGCCCTTTGGCAGCACCCCGCGCATCTGGTCATGAGGGCGATCGAGCAACGGGTCGGTATCGCGAGGGCCGCCAACACGGGCTTCTCGCTCTTTGTGGATCCGATCGGACGTGTCTACGGCCGGACCGAGCTGTTTCAGGAGGTCGTCCGTAGCGAGACGGTCTACACGAGTGACGTTCTGACCGTGTATACGCGTACCGGAGACGTGGCCGGTTCGACGGCTCTGCTCCTGACGCTCGGGCTCCTGGTAATCCCGCTGCCTTGGCGTCGCGCCGCTTGAACTCGACTCCGGCAATTTTTATATTCCTCGGCTGAAGACTGAGGCGCAGGAGTGCTGTGTCGAAGTCGCAGCCCAATGTTGGTCGATTCCGGAGATGGATCATGAAAAAGGGTATCCACCCCGACTATATGTCGGCTACCGTCACCTGCGCTTGCGGGCATAGGTTTGAGACGATGGCCACACAGCCCGAGGTTCACACGGACATCTGCTCTGTGTGCCATCCGTTCTATACCGGTAAGCAGCGCCTGGTGGACACCGCCGGGCGGGTTGAGCGCTTCAAGAAGCGGTACGACAAAGTCAGTTCTTAGGCCGGGTGGAGGCCCCGTTCGCCCATGAAAGACCTCGGAGGGGCCGATCCGCGGCTCCTCGAACGCCTCCGCGACGTGCAGCAGCGTTTCCAGAGCGTGAACGAGGAACTGGCCAGCCCGGACGTCATCCAGAACGTCGATCGACTCAGAGTTCTCGGGCAAGAGCGCGCGGAACTCGAGCCTGTGGTCCGTGCTGCCGAGGAGCTCCTCCGTCTCGTGGAAGAACACGAGGGTGCGTCGGAGTTGCTCAAAGAGGCCTCGGACCAGGAATTCCGCGATATGGCCGGGGAGGAGGTCGCGTCTCTGGAATCTCGCATCGAGTTGGTGGGGGCCGAAGCTCGCCTCCTCCTCATCCCCAAGGACCCGCTGGACGATCGCGCCGCTGTCGTGGAAATCCGGGCGGGAACCGGTGGAGACGAGGCGGGGCTGTTCGCGAGCGACCTTTTCCGCATGTACAAGCGAGTTGCCGAGCGAGAGGGCTGGACCATCGAGTTGATGAACCTCTCCGAGGGGATCCCCGGGTCCCTCAAGGAGGTCATCTTCACGGTGCGAGGCAAAGGTGTGTACGGACGCCTCCGTTACGAGTCGGGAGTCCACCGGGTCCAGCGTGTGCCGGAGACCGAGAGCCAGGGCAGGATCCATACGTCCGCAGCGACCGTGGCGGTCTTGCCCGAAGCCGAGGAGGTGGATCTGGCGATCGATGCCAAGGACCTACGTTATGATGTGTTCCGCTCCTCCGGTCCGGGCGGTCAGTCCGTGAACACCACCGATTCAGCCGTACGCATCACCCATATTCCGACCGGGCTCGTGGTGTCCTGCCAGGATGAGAAGTCTCAACTCAAGAACAAGGCCAAGGCCCTCAAGGTGCTACGCAGCCGCCTGCTGGATCAGAGGATCGCGAAGCAGGAGGCGGAGCGCTCGCGTCAACGGAAGGCGCAAGTCGGAACGGGTGACCGCTCCGCCAAGATCCGGACGTACAACTTCCCTCAGAGCCGGGTCACCGACCACCGGATCAAACTTACGGTCCACACGCTGGACCAGGTGTTGGATGGAGACCTGAACGACCTGATCGAGGCCCTGCGGCTGGCGGATCAGGAGGAACGGCTCCAGGGCGAGGCGGAGTGAGCGGCGTCGGACGGACGGCCGAGTCGGAGAGAGATTCCGGGGGCGGCGTGTCGAACACGGGGGAGCCGTGGACGATCCTCCGCATGATCCTTTGGAGCGCGGAATACCTCAAGAACAAAGGCGTGGAGACCGGGCGCCTGGACGCCGAGTGGCTCCTCGCGACGGCGTTGGATGTCGAGCGACTTCAGCTCTACCTGCAGTATGATCGCCCCTTGAGCTCCGAGGAGCGGGAGGCCTTCAAGCCGCTGCTCCGTCGCCGCGCCGGCCGGGAGCCGCTACAGTACATCATCGGTAGGACCGGATTCCGGCAACTCGAGTTGAAGACGGATCCCCGGGTACTGATCCCCCGGCCCGAGACGGAAGTACTCGTCCAGGAGGTATTGGATTGGGCGTCGGCCGGGGCAGGAAGTGTTGGACGGGTATCTGATGGGGGTGGCGGACGGGTGTGGGACATGGGGACCGGGACCGGCGCCGTGGCACTTTCGCTCGCCGCTGAAGGGACATGGACGAGAGTAGTCGCGACCGACGTCTCGGCCGAAGCCCTCTCCGTGGCGGCGGACAATGCGGAACGCCACGACTTGAGTGGACTCGTCGAGTTCCGTGAGGGTTCGTTGTTCGAGCCGTTGGAGGAGGGGGAACAATTCGACGTCATCGTGTCGAATCCGCCGTACATAGCCGACGGCGAGAAGGGGGAGCTCCAACCCGAGGTTCGAGATTGGGAGCCCGCGGAGGCCTTGTTCGCGGGGGAGGACGGATTGGACGTGATTCGGCCGCTGGTCGCCGGAGCACCGGAGCGCTTGTTGTCCGGTGGCCTGCTGGCGCTCGAATGTGGCCTCGGCCAAGCCGAACGTGTTGCCGCCGATGTGAACGCGACCGGCGCGTTCGCCACCGCCCGGATCCGCCCGGACTTGGCTGGGCGCCCACGGGTCGTGATGGCTGAGCGGGTGAGTGGCTGAGCGGGTGAATGGCTGAATAGATCTCTGAGAATAATTCAAAGAAACATGCTGCTATAGGGAGGCCCATGTCGCGCGTGATGGAGATGGCGAAGGATCTGGGGAAGGCTCTTGCCCAGACGGAGGAGTACCAGACGCTCAAGCGGACGGTTTCGGGTACGGCCGATGATCCGGAGTTGGCTGAACGGCGGACGGAGTTGGAGGGTCTCGAAGGCCAGATAGAGGCCGCGCTCCGTGCGGGTAATGAGCCCACCGAGGAGTTGAAGACCGGCTACGAAGCAGCCGTCGGACGCCTTCAGACCAGCGCCACGTACCAGCGCCTCGTTTCGGCACAGACGAACTTCGACAAGGTTCTGCTCAAGGTGAACAACACGATCCAGGAGGGGATTACCGAGGGCGCCGAGAGCCGGATCATCATACCGTAGCATGCCGGCAGGGGCGCGTACCGGCAGGGGCACGTAGAGCAAGGGACAATAGGGCAAGGGCAACACGGAGCAAGGGCACACAGAGGGGTGACAGGAGAGTGACTGAGGCACACAGAGGAGTGACAAGGGCGTAAGGGTATGGGCGGGAATCTGAAGGATCTTCGACATCGGGTATATCCGATCATCGACCCGATCACCCGTTGGCTGGTGCGGCGTGGGGTACATCCGAATCTCATCACCACGAGTGGATTTGCCGTCACCGTCCTGGCCGGTTTGATGTATGGCATCGACCACGTCCGCACGGCCGGGTTCTTCGTTCTCTTGGGTGGAGCCCACGATATCTTCGACGGTCGAGTGGCCCGCCTCAGCGGTCTTCAGTCCAAGTTCGGCGCCTTCTATGATTCCGTGCTCGACAGGATCAGCGAAGTCGCCATCTACATCGGGCTCATCTCACTCTACAACCAGTACGAGATGTCGCTTCTGAACATCGGAATGATCTACATGATCGTCCTGGCCATGGCGGGCTCGCTCATCATCAGCTACTCCCGTGCAAGAGCGGAGACCCTCGGACTGGACTGCTCGGTCGGCCTCATGCAAAGAGCCGAGCGGATTATCCTTCTCGGGGTGGGATCCTTGATCTTCGGCCTGAGCTGGGATGGCCTTGTGCTCAGCGGCATCATTGTGATTTTTGCTATCCTTACGAACACCACTGCGATTCACCGAATCGTTTGGGTCCACCGGCAAGCGGCGGGTGTACCTCTCGACGAGTGAAACCCGCGGGTGCGGCCTATTGTGGCATCCGCAACGTGGCCCACTGTACTTCAACAGCCTTTACAGACGATGACCTCGTGACTCGAGCATCGATTTATCGAGCATCCATTTAATCGAGCATCCATTTAAATGATTGACCAAGGAGATACAACGTGAAAGAACGTCCTGAGATTCGACCGGCGGGGGGACGCCTCGGTATCCTGCTTCCGGGCATGGGCGCCGTCGCCACCACCACCATCGCGGGTGTCCTGCTCACGCGGCAGGGGTTGGCGAAGCCCATCGGGAGTCTCACTCAGATGAACACGATTCGTCTGGGTCAGCGCACCGAGAACCGTACCCCTCTCATCAAGGACTTCATCGCGTTGGCGGCGTTGGACGACATCGTATTCGGTGGCTGGGATCCGATCCCGGACAATGCGTACGAGAGCGCCGTCAACGCGGGCGTGCTGCGGGCCGAACACCTCGATCCTATCAAAGACGAGCTGTCGGCCATCACCCCTATGTCGGCTGCGTTCGACACGGAGTACGTGACCCGGCTCGACGGTCCGAACAAGAAGACCGGGGCCAACAAGCGGGAGATCGCGGAGGCGCTCCGCGAGGACATCCGAAACTTCAAGACGGAGAACGGTTGCGACCGCCTGGTCATGGTCTGGTGCGGCTCGACGGAGATCTTCCTCCGCGCGGGACCGACGCACGAGACCATGGAGTCCTTCGAGAAGGCGATGGAGCAGAACGATCCATCGATTGCACCGAGCATGCTGTACGCCTACGCCGCATTGATGGAGGGCGTCCCTTACGCCAACGGAGCCCCCAATCTCTCGGCTGACTTTCCCGCGTTCGAGGACTACGCCAAGGAGAACGGCCTTCCCATCATCGGGAAGGACTTCAAGACTGGCCAGACGCTCATGAAGACCATCCTGGCCCCTGGATTCAAGGCCCGCATGTTGGGCGTTCACGGTTGGTTCAGCACGAACATCCTCGGCAACCGTGACGGAGCCGTTCTGGATGATCCGGCCAGCTTCAAGACCAAGGAGGAGTCGAAGCTGGGGGCGCTCGATCACATACTTCAGCCGGAGCTCTATCCAGACCTGTACGGGGACCTCTATCACAAAGTCCGGATCAACTACTACCCGCCACGCGGAGACGACAAGGAGGGTTGGGACAACATCGACATCTTCGGGTGGCTGGGATACAAGATGCAGATCAAGGTCAATTTCTTATGCAAGGACTCGATCCTGGCCGCACCGCTCGTGCTCGATCTGGCCCTGTTCATGGACCTTGCGGGACGCGCCGGGTTGGGCGGAATCCAGGAGTGGCTTTCGTTCTACTTCAAGAGTCCACAGTGCGCGCCGGGTCTCTATCCAGAGCATGATCTCTTTATCCAGAACTGGAAGCTCAAGAACACACTTCGGTGGCTCGCCGGAGAGGAGCAGATCACGCACTTGGGCCGCGAGTATTACGAGTAGTGGAACTGCCTCCTCCAACGCCGCCCACTGTTACTCCTCCAACGGCCTTCTAAGAAGGTGACGGAACGACCGGGAGGGGAGTCGAGTCAGGGACGGTTCGTGGTGCTAGAAGGTGTCGAAGGCGCAGGCAAGAGCACCCAGGCCCGGATGCTGGGGGATTGGCTGGAAGCTTGCGGAATCCCGTTCACGCTGACTCGGGAGCCTGGCGGCACCGAGGTGGGAGAGGCCATCCGGAACGTGGTACAGGACCGGCCAGAACTGACGATTCCGCCCGAGACGGAGCTCCTGCTTTATCTGGCCGCGCGTACGGCGTTCGTGAAGGAGGTCGCCTTGCCGGTCCTCGAACGGGGCGAGGTCCTGATCGCGGACCGTTTTTCCCTGTCCACCTACGCCTACCAAGGGTACGGGCGGGGACTCGACCTCGACCAGGTTCGCAGGATGGACCGATTCGCCGCTGGCGGACTGGCGCCCGATATTTACCTGGTGCTCGATCTGCCGGTCGAGGAGGGCAGAGCCCGGCAGAAGGCGGCGGGAAAGCGAGAGGATCGCCTCGAGAGCTCCGGCGAAGGGTTTCTGGAAGCGGTTGGCAAGGGCTATCGCGAGCTCGCGCGTACGGAGGAGAATATCCGGTTGGTAGACGCGCGTGGAACCCCGCTCGAAGTTCATACGAGAGTGCGTGAAGTCTTGCGCCGAGAGCTGCCGGAAACTTTCGTTATCTGTAAGGATTAGTTCTTTTGATAGGTCGGCCAATGGGTCGGCGGAGGATGAACGGATTGAACCATGGCCGAAAACGATAACTTGAGCACCAACGTGAGCCCCCACGTGAGCCCCCGCATGAGCCCCCACATGGGCTCCCGATCGCTTTGGGGACCGCTGGTCGTGCTCGTGGTCGCCCTCGTCACGGGGGGTTGGTTTCTGCAACGCGGAGTTGCGCAGTCGACCAACGTCTATCTCCAGGCCAGGTTATTCCAGGAAGTTCTGGATCACGTCACGGACCAGTACGTCGATCCGGTCGACCGATCCGCGCTCATCGGCTCGGCTATCGCGGGCATTCTCGATGAGTTGAATGACGCCCATACGTCGTTTATCGAAGCCGAAACCTGGGATAGTTTCCGGTTTCGGAGCGGGGCGGACGCCGACTACGGAGGTGTCGGTCTCGAGATCCTGAAACGCGACGGATGGGTGACCGTGATCACGCCTCTCCCGGGGGGACCCGCGCTGCGGGCGGGAATACGGGCCGGTGACCGGGTCATAGAGGTGGAAGGCGTGTCGGCCCGGGATTGGGAGACCGACCAGGCAGCGAATCTGCTGAGGGGGACTCCTGGGACGGACGTGTCTCTGCTCATCGAGCGTCCGGGGGTGGACGAGTCGATTCCGTTCACACTGACCCGCGCGGTGATCGAACTCCTTTCTGTTCCTTTCGCCACGATGGTGGACGAAGGGGTCGGGTACATCCCGCTCCAGGTTTTCAGTGAGACCTCGGGGCGTGAGGTGCGCGAGGCGATCGAGCGTCTCCAGGAGGAAGGGCTGACGTCCCTGATTTTGGATTTACGGGGCAACCCCGGAGGGCTGTTGGAGGAAGGTGTTGGCGTGGCGGACCTTTTCCTCGCTGATGGGTCGCCCATCCTGGAGACGCGTGGGCGAGCCGCCGGGCAGAACCAGAACTATAATGCGGTGAATCCCGAGATGGTCCCCGGACTTCCGGTGGTCGTGCTCGTGAACGAGAGCAGCGCCAGTGCTTCCGAGATCGTCGCCGGCGCGCTTCAGGACCACGACCGCGCGCTCGTGATGGGGACCCGGACTTATGGGAAGGGTTCGGTACAGACACTTTTCCGGCTCAGCGGCGGGAACATCCTCAGGCTCACGACGGCGCGATGGTTCACTCCAGTGGGACGGTCCATTCAGATGGTGCACGATGAGCCGGCGGAGAACCGTGCTCCCCAGAGCGTGGCGTTGGGACTCGGCGGGGAGCGGGTCCTCAGGGATGCTCCGGACGAGCTGCCGACCCGGGAGTCACTGGGCGGGCGTACGATATATGGCGGCGGCGGCATCACGCCCGATCTCGTCGTCCTGCCCGACACGCTGGCGACGCGTGAACAAGCGGCTGTCCAGCGTCTCTTCCGCTCGGCGGGTGTATTCGCTACCGCTTCGTTCAGCCACGCCGTCTCTTACGTACAGGATCATCCCGATCTGGAGCTTGGCTTCGCTCTTGGGACCGCGGATCTGGCCCGGTTCTATCGGACTCTGATCGATGAGCATGAGGTGGCGCTCGAGGAATCGGACTTCATGACTGCCGTACGCTACGTGACGTACCAGCTCGAGAGCCAGATCGCTCTCCAGGCGTGGGGTAAAGAGGGCGCGTTCCTCCACGCCCGAGGGAACGACAGGCAGCTCATTGATGCGATCGAGATTCTGGGGCGGGCGGAAACACCCGAAGCCCTTTTCGATTTGGCCAGCGCCGTGGGATCGATCCAGCCCCCAACCGGTGTGGGTGCGTCCCCTTCCGGTGCCTCGGACATCAACTGACCCAAAGAAGCCTTCGGGTGCCCCGGCGCATCCGGTAGTGTAGAGAGGTTCGCCCCGTGATGTTCGTCGATCGTGTTGTTATCAATGTGTACGGAGGCGCGGGGGGAGCCGGCTCCGAAGCGTATCGGAGGGAAAAGGGCGTGCCGCACGGCGGCCCTGCCGGGGGCGATGGGGGAAACGGGGGAAGTGTGGTCATGGTCGCCGACGCGCAACTCTCGACCCTCCTGGACCTCCGCTACCGGCAACATCACCGGGCGCAACGCGGCCTTCATGGCTCGGGGAAGAACAAGACCGGCAGGAGTGGGGACGACCTGATCGTTCCCGTGCCGCCCGGTACCCTGGTCAAGGACGCCGACACGGAGGTCGTTATCGGAGAATTGCTCGAACCGGGCGACCACGTGGTGGTCGCCAAGGGGGGGCGGGGCGGAAGAGGCAACGTGCACTTCGTGACATCCACGAATCAGACGCCCATTCGGTGGGAATCCGGGCGACCCGGCGAGGAGCGGCGAGTGGAGGTCGAGCTCAAGTTGATCGCCGACGTAGGCCTCGTTGGGGAGCCCAACGCGGGCAAGTCGACCTTTCTGGCGGCCGTGTCGAAAGCGCGGCCGAAAGTTGCTGATTACCCGTTCACGACGCTGGCTCCAAACCTTGGGATCGTCGAGCTGCCCGATTTCCGCACCTTCGCGGTGGCGGACATCCCGGGTATCGTGGAGGGTGCCCATGAAGGAAAGGGGCTCGGGCTCCAGTTTCTCAGGCATATCGAGCGGACGCGTACACTGGTCCTGATGGTTCCGGTCGACGTGCCGGACCCGGGGCAGGTCTATCGGGAGTTGCGGGAAGAGCTCGCCTCGTACTCGGAGGAACTTGGGGCCAGGCCGCACTGCGTGGTGCTCACCAAAACCGATCTTCTCGGGCCGGAGGAAGATACTCCGGTGCTGGACGCTCCGGAGGCGTGGGGCGTCTTCCCCGTGTCCTCGGTGGCGCGGACGGGGCTCCCCGCCCTCCTGGAGGCGTTGTGGCTGAGGATTCGCGAAGTCATCGACGCGGAAGCCGCCGGTGAAGCCGCCGCTACGGGAGATGAGGGTTGGGATACTCCCTGAGCGGGAGCTCTCCGGAGCGGGCTCGTGAGATCCAGTCGGTCCTACGGCTCGGCTGTGTGCCTGGAATTGGCACGCGGGCCCTCTGGCGGATCCTCACCCGATTCGGATCCGGCCGGCGAGCGCTGGATGCCAGGCCGGGAGAGCTCGATGCGGCGGCGGGAATGGCGTGCGGAGAAGCGCTCGCGTCCCCCGAGCTCGACCGTCGGGTGCGCGACGGCTTGGATCGTTGCCGCACACCGGACATCGAGATTCTGCTGTGGTCGGATGAGGAGTACCCGGAGAGGCTGTGCCATCTCGTCGACCCGCCACCCGTGTTGTTCTACCGGGGGAGGCTCGAGTTACTCTCGAGACCGGCGGTCACCATCGTCGGGTCTCGCCGTTCCACGGCATACGGACGCCGAAGTGCGGAGGCACTGGCCGCTCAGATGGCGCTTCGCGGGATCACCGTCGTGAGTGGCTTGGCACTCGGCATCGACGGCGCGTCGCACCGTGGTGCTTTGGAGGCGGGCGGAGACACCATCGCGGTGCTCGGCTCCGGTGTCGACTTGATTCAGCCGGCCTCCCATCGTCGCCTCGGCGAGCGTGTCGCCCGTGAGGGGCTTCTCCTTTCGGAGTTCCTACCCGGAGAACCGGCTCGGGCGTATCACTTTCCTCGGAGGAACAGAATTCTGGCCGCGTTGGGTGGGGCGGTCGTGGTGGTCGAAGCCGCCGAGAAGAGTGGCGCCCTGATCACGGTAGAACATGCCCTCGATCTGGGGCGGGATGTGTACGCGGTCCCGGGGGCCCTCGATGCCCCGCAAAGTCGTGGATGTAACCTGCTGATCCGCCAAGGAGCCCAGGTGATTACCTCGCCTGAGGAGTTCGGGCGGGACCTCGGTTTGGTATGCGGCTCGTCGCGGGAGTTCCGGGTCCCCGGGGTGTCGGCGGGCACCCGGGCTGTCCCGACGGTGTGGAACGAGGTGTCTGCCGGTACCGATGCCGAGGTGCCGGCCGCTCCTGGTGACGAGGCGCCGGCCGGTCTCGATGGCGAGGCGCGACGCGTTTGGCTGGCTTTGAGCGAGCGGTTGCTCGGAATCGATGACGTCGCGTCCGGCGCGGATCTTCAGTCGGCCCCAGCTCTCGCGGCGCTCACGGTCCTTCAGGTCGCGGGACTCGTCGTACAGGAATCGGGCATGCGATTTCGCCGGGCGCTTTGATGAATACGTCCGCGCTCGCTGCGGTACGGGTCCTGGATCCCCCTCCGGTGTCGGGCGCCATCCGATCCGTATACGTGCACGCCCCGTTCTGCACCCGCCGGTGCTTCTACTGCGACTTCGCGGTGAAAGTCGCCTCGGCGGATTGTGGTGCGTGGTTGAGCGCTCTGGGAGCGGAGGTCCGGGCTTTGGAGAGGGAAGGGGCGTTTGTTCTGGACGACACGCTCGATACGCTTTATGTCGGCGGGGGGACACCTTCGCTTCTCGGCCCGCTGGCGATGGAAGGGCTCCTGAACCTGATCGGAGAGGAGCGCCTGCAGAACTCCGATCTCGAGTGGACCGCCGAGGCGAACCCGGAGAGTTTTACGAAGGACGTGGCTATCGGTTGGCGGTGCGCCGGCGTCAACCGAATCAGCCTTGGGATCCAGAGCTTTCACGCCCCCTCGCTCCGGTGGATGGGGCGGTTACACGGAGCCGACGGAGCCCGTGATGCGGTCCGGATCGGACGGGCCGCGGGCTTCTCCAATCTCAGTGTCGATCTGATCTTCGGCCTACCGGACCATCTGGAACGGGACTGGGAACGCGACCTGGACGACACCCTTTCTCTCGATCCCGATCACGTGAGTCTGTACGGCCTGACCGCCGAGCCTGCCACGCCCTTGGGTCGTGCGGTGGCGGAAGGTCGTGAGACCCTTTCCTCCGAGGGGCGATACGAGCACGAGTACCTTCTGGCCGTGGACCGGTTGACGGAAGCCGGATACGAGGCCTATGAAGTGTCCAACTTTGCTCGACCGGGATTCGCGTCGCGGCACAACACGGTCTACTGGTCGGGAGAACCGTACCTGGGGTTGGGGAACGGAGCGCACAGCTACCGGCATCCGGTCCGAAGATGGAACCTTCGAGACTGGGACGCCTACCGGGCTAGAGCCGAAGGCTCTGGCCCGCACGCCTACCGGGCTGGAGTCGAAGGCTCCGGCCTGCCGGTGGACGATGAGGAGAAACTCGACGTGGACCAAGTCCGGCTGGAGCGTATCTGGCTGGGACTGAGAACGAGGCGGGGGATCTCTTTGCAGGACCTGCCCGCTTCAGCCCGGGACCGGGCCCGGTGTTGGGTAGAGAATGCTCTGGCGGTGGCCGAAGGGAATGTCGTGCGACTGACCCCAAGGGGATGGCTGGTAATGGATCGCCTCACCGTCGAATTGGACGCGAATTTCGAAGAATGATCGCCACTGAGGCCGTTTCTCGATATTTTTAACCATGAATCCAGATAATCTCCAGCCGATCGGTGAGGATCTCTCCGAGCGCGAGCGACAGGTGCTCGAGGCCGTGGTCCGTTCGTACGTCGATTCTGCGGAGCCGGCCGCGAGTCGAACGCTGGCGAAGAGGTTCGATCTCGGCGTTTCGCCGGCCACCGTCCGGAATACGATGAGCGACCTCGAGGCCAAGGGATATCTCTTCCATCGGCATACCTCCGCCGGACGTATTCCGACGGACCACGCGTATCGGTTCTACGTGGACCGGATCATTCGGCCGCAGCCACTGACGGAGATCGAGCGTGAACGCCTCGTCCAGGAAATCGAGGTCGGGGGAGGGGGATCTTCGGCGGTCGAGAGGCTCGTACAGCGTGCGATCCGGGCGCTCAGCGTGCTTTCAAGAGAGTTGGGCGTGGCCGTCGCTCCGAGTCTCGCGGACGCGATCGTTGAGCGACTCGAGCTGATTCAGGTGTCGAGTGCGAAGCTTCTGATGGTGATGACCATCAGGAGTGGCGTCGTGCGCACGGTCTACGTCGACCTGCCCGGCGAGGTTCAGGCCGAAGTTCTGACGAGCGTGACACAGGTCCTCAATGAGCGGCTCGCGGGTTTGACGCTCCTTGCGATAAGCGAAACCCTGCCCCAGCGACTGAAGGATTCGGGGGTCGGCGACGGCGAAGGGGCCGACGAGCTCTTGAATATCTTCATTCAGTCCAGCTCCGAGTTATTCGATTGGACGTCACTACAGGGGGGCGAGGTGCATCTGGGGCAAACCAGCGTCCTGGCGGCGCAGCCGGAATTCAACACCGGTGCGCGCCTCAAAGGGCTCATCGAGCTGACGGAGCAAAAGGCCTTGCTCGCTGATGTGCTGGGGAACAGGGAGCACAAGGGTGGACTAAAGATCACCATCGGCAGCGAAAACTCCGAGGAGGCTCTGTCCGATTTCACGCTGGTCACAGCGGAATACCGGGTCGGACAACTCAAGGGTGTGATCGGCGTGATCGGTCCAACCCGGATGCCGTACGAGAAAGTGATCGCAATCGTCGACTACACGTCAACATTGGTCAACAATGTTCTCGGGTACGCCGCCGGATCTCCGCAGGGGTAAATTGGCCGATTATTATGAGTTGCTGGGCGTCTCGAGGGGCGCCAGCACGGACGACATCAAGAAGGCGTACCGCAAGCTCGCCCTGAAGTACCATCCCGACCGGAACCAAGGCTCGAAGGACACCGAGGACCAGTTCAAGGAAGTGACCCAGGCCTACGAGATTCTCCGGGATTCGGAGAAACGCTCGATCTACGACCAGTACGGAGAGCAGGGGCTGAATCGGGGTGCTGGTGGGGCGGGCGGATTCGCGGGCTTCGATTTTTCCGACGCGCTCGAGGTCTTCATGAGGGACTTCGGAGGGTTCGGGGACCTTTTTGGAGGGAGGCAACAGAGAGGCGGATCTCGGGCGGCGCCCAAGGGTGAGGCCATCAAGGTCAGGGTGCGGGTCTCCCTCGCGGAGGTGGCCACGGGCGTGGTGAAGACGCTGAAGGTGGCGATTCTGGACACCTGCGAACGGTGTTCGGGAACCGGTAGCGCCGACGGAGCTGCACCCGCTCCTTGCCCGGCCTGCAACGGGTCGGGGGAGGAGCGTCAGGTGCAGCGAACGGTGTTCGGACAGTTCATCAGCGTCGTCCCGTGCCGCACGTGCCGGGGTGAAGGTCGTGTGATCGGACAGCGGTGCCCTCAGTGTCAGGGTGAAGGCCGGGCCCGCTCTGAGCGGGCCATCAAGGTCGAGATCCCCCCCGGCGTGACGTCCGAGAATTTTATTACGCTGCGTGGCGAAGGCAACGTAGGATCGAGGGGTGGGCCGCGTGGGGATGTCCTTGTGCTGATCGAGGTCATGGAGGACGCTCGGTTTGTCCGCGACGGTGCGAACCTGAGATACGACTTGCCCATCACCTACTCGCAGGCGGTTCTGGGTGATCAAGCCGAGGTGCCGACCGTGGACGGGACCGTCAGACTGACCATCCCGAAGGGTATCCAGAGCGGGGAGGTTCTACTCCTCAGGGGCCGCGGCCTCCCGGAGCTGCACGGGCGGGGCAAGGGGGACCAACTGGTACGAATCGTGGTGTGGACGCCGGAGCATTTGACGTCCGAACAGGAGGAGGCGATTCGTGCGCTACGTGAACTGGAGGACCCGGCGCCGGAGCAGCTCGACGGAAATTCCGGGAGGAGCATCTGGTCCCGGGTCAAAGAGGCGTTCACACAGGCGTGATAGACGCCTCGGCTTCCTCCGACGCCTTGGCTCCCTCGGATCCCTCGGACCCTTCCGCGCCCTCGGACGGTACGCCCGACCGCTGGTTGACCCTTTCCGTCGATCGGGTCTCTCCCATGGTAGGCGAACTCCTGGTTGAGTCGCTGCTCGCCCTCGGCGCAAGGGGAGTGCAGGAGGTCGAGGGTCGACTGATCACGTATGTGCCTCCCCCCGACGACCCGGAGGCCTTCGTGAGGCGGGCACAAGACGTGCTTCGGGAAGCCACGGGACTGGACCATATTACTCTGACTTGGGGATGGCAGGAGCACCGGGATTGGTCCGTCCTGTGGAGGCAGGGGCTGGGACCGAGAACCATCACCGACCGTTTGGTCGTAACCCCCAGCTGGTGCGAGGCCGAAGCTCCTGAGGGCGCGGTGGTGGTCACCATCGACCCCGGCATGGCGTTCGGCACGGCCGAACACGAGACGACGCGGGGGGCGCTCAGGCTGTTGGACCGGGCCCTATCCCCCGGTGAGAAGCTCCTCGATGCTGGTTGCGGTTCGGCCATCCTCGCGATCTCCGCCGCCCGGCTCGGTGCACATCGGGTTCTGGCGGTGGATATGGATCCGTATGCTTGTGAAGCTGCGCGGAAAAATACGATCGTGAATGGAGTCACCGACTCCGTCCAGGTCGAGGACGCATCGGTGACCCCGGATTGGCTCGCTGGGCGGGGGCCCTTCGATGGCATTTTGGCCAACATTCAAGCGGGGGTCCTTGTCCCGCTCCTGGAGAGCTTCGCGGCAGCACTGAGGCCCGGGGGATGGTTGATCTTGAGCGGTATCACAGAAGAAGAATGGCTTTATGTGTCCCGGTCGGCGGCCCTCCCGGGGTTCGTTCTCGAGGAGGTCGACGCTGAGGGGGAGTGGCGCACCGGGTGGTTCGAGCTGCGCGTCGACTGACGCACACTTCCCCCCCTTGTCCGATCACCCTCCTAGGCACTCCGTTCGACCAGTAGAACCCAATGTGCCACTGCGGTTGCCGAATTTTCGTCGACCCTGCTGCCCAGATGCCGTAGACTCTCAGCGGTCCGCGCCGATACTGGTGAGCTCTCTCGGGTGCTGGGAGCGAGGCCGAGGATCCAGGTGTCGGGGCTCCAGGATGGTGTCTCGCCCGGCTTCGCCGTCGCACGACGCCACGGACCAATGAACGGGTCGAGAACACGAAAAAGGTCGGGACGCGACCGAATTTCCCTCAGGATGCGCTCGGCGTCGGCGACGAGGCCCGCCGTTTCCTCCGCGATCGCATCGACGAGGCGAGTGAGGGGAAGCGCCGGAGTGGCAGAACGGCTCATTATTTCCGTTACAAAATCTGGTATGGTCTTCATGATCCCCTTCGGGCCGCGGGAGACAACATCGGCTGTTTGCTCCCAGGATAGGCGTCGAGTGAGGGCTCCCCCATGGCTGGATGGGACTGCCTTGGATAGCTTCCCACCCATGTCGGAAGATCTGAAATCGAGGCTCCGAAATGACCTCGTCGTGGTCCGCAAAGCACGAAATCGGTTGGGCACGGTAGTCCTTACGAGCCTCCTTTCGGAGGTGCGTAATCGGGAGATCGAGGTCGGCGAAGAGCTGGACGACGGGGGCATTCAGGCCCTCGTCATCAAGGCGATCAAGCAGCGGCGCGACTCGGCGGAGCAAATGCTGGAGGCCGGACGTCCGGAGTTGGCCGAAAAGGAGTCTGAGGAGGCCTCGATACTCCAGGCGTACCTGCCACCCGCTCTCTCCGAGTCCGAGGTGCAGGCCATCGTTCGCGAAGCGATCGATGCAGGCGCCACTGAGATGGGCGCCGTGATGGGCCGAATCATGCCGAAGATTCGAGGACGTTTTGACGGAAAGGAAGCGAACCGCATCGTCCGGGAAGAACTCACATGACTTCACGCGTGAGTCCCGCGTGAGTCCCGCGTGAGGGTGGAACGGCTTGCCCGCGCTTCCTCGGGATGAGCGAGCACGCCCTCACCGTCCTGGACTTTTATCGAGCCCTTGAACAGGTGGCGGATCGTGCCACGTCCGAGGCTGGGCGCGCGGCGGTTCGCTTGTTGCGACCTCAAACGGATCGTGATTGGGTGGAGCGTGAGCTCACCCGAGTCTCGGAGACCGGGGCCTTTCTGGAAACACGCTCACCCTGGGCACCCCCCGAGATCCCTGATTGTTTACCGATTTTCGAGCATCTGGCGGTCGAGGGTAAGGTGTTGGAGGGGGCGGAACTGCACGCTTTAGGTGTTTCGCTCGCGTCCGGAGGGCTCTTGGACGAGGCGCTAGATGTGGCGTCGTCGAAGGGGGGGTGGTCGGGAGCGGAGGCTCTCGCATTCATTCGGAGTAGGTTACACGCCGACACGAACCTCCAAAATCGTATCACCAGAACCACGGACGCTTCGGGCGAAATCCTGGACACCGCCAGCCCGGAGCTCCGCCGAATCCGCAAGCGACTTCGCAGCTCGCGCAACAAGATCGTGCGGAAGCTGGAGGCGTTCATCGAGGATCTGCCGGAGCGGGTCAGGGTCGCGGACGGATCAGTCGGCGTTCGCGACGGGCGTTATGTCGTGCCGGTACGCCGCGAGGGAAGGAGGGACGTGGGCGGAATCGTTCACGATGAATCCCATACGGGTGCGACACTTTTTGTCGAGCCGCCCATGGCCATCGAACTTACGAACGAATTGCGGGGACTCGAGCGGGAAGAAACGCGGGAGATCCATCAGATCCTCACCGAGATCACACAGGCCCTGCGGCCTCTGCACCCGTCACTGGTCGCCAGCTGGGAAGCGCTTGTCGAGTTCGATTCCCTCTATGCTCGAGCTCGAGTCGCGAGCGACTGGGGTGCTACTCGCCCCGAGCTCTCGGGCGAATCGGAGGGCTGGACGATCGTTCGGGGCCGCCACCCGCTGCTGCTGGCGAATTCCGATGATCCCGTGGTGCCGTTCGACCTGAGCTTGGAACCCGGTGAGCGGATCCTGGTGGTCTCGGGGCCCAACACGGGTGGGAAGAGTGTGTTCTTGAAGGCTGTGGGGCTGATCGCCTCCCTGACCCAGAGTGGAGTCGTCCCGCCGGTCGAGGAGGGGACCCGACTTCCGGTCTTCGATTCGATCTTCGCCGATATCGGAGACGAGCAATCCATAACAGAAAGTCTTTCGACGTTTTCCGCCCACTTGATGATCTGGAAGGAGGTCGTCGAACACGCTGGGAGCGGGTCCCTGGTTCTTCTCGATGAGATGGGAACGGGCACGGATCCGGCCGAAGGAGCCGCACTTTCGCGGGCTTTGATCGAGCACCTCTCCGAGAGGGGTGCCACGGCCGTGGTCACCTCCCACCTCGGAGCCTTGAAGCGCCTCGACACCGAAGGCAGTGGTGTGGTAAACGCGTCACTCCAGTTCGACCCCGAGAAGATGAAGCCTACGTACGAACTCGTGAAAGGGAGGCCTGGGCGCAGCTATGGTCTGGCCACGGCCCGTCGTCTGGGGCTTCCCGCCCCGATCCTCGAGCGAGCGGAGGCCCACATGGAGGGTGGTGACGCCTCGATGGAGGACCTTCTCGAGCGGCTCGAGAAAAAGGAGAAGGAGGCTCGCGAGCTGGTCGAAACGCTGAGTCGTGAGCGGGAGGAGGCCGCCGGACTCCGCGCGGAGATAGAGGTTCGCGAGTCCGATCTCCGCAAGGAAGAGCGTGAAGCCGAGCGGAGGAGCCGGGAGGAGGCACGGCGGATCCTCATGGAGGCCCGACGGGAGGTCGAGGAGGCCATCCGCGAGGTGCGGGAGGCGTCGTCGGCGCGGGACCTGGAGGGCGCCGCCCGCAACGCCCGCCGAAGGATCGAAGACGCGGCCCGGCGCCAAAGAGAGCTCCGGCCAGATGCGTCGAGGGAGTCGGGGTCTGTGACGCTCACGCCGGGTGACCGGGTACGGCTTCTCGACGTAGGCCTGAAGGGCATAGTGGCCGAAGTACGGGACGACCGTGTCGTTATCGACGCGTCCGGGATCCGCATGAAAGTGCACCTGGCGGATCTGGAGTTGGTGGACGCGGGTGATGGGGCCCGGGACACGGCGCCTGGGTCGGTGTCGTGGAAACCACCCCAGGGACCGGTCCGCACGGAGGTCGACCTCCGCGGCCTTCGGGTGGACGAGGTGGACCAGGCGTTGTTGCGTTCCCTCGATGAGGCGATCCTTTCCGATCTCACGGAGCTGAGGATCATCCATGGAAAAGGGACCGGCGCAGTGCGAGAGCGTGTGACCGCGCTGCTGGAGGACGATGCCCGCGTGTCCGAGTTCCGGGTCGGCGGGCGTGCCGAGGGTGGCGCCGGCGTAACGGTGGCGACTCTGAGATGATCCCGGACGATCAGGTCGACGAGGTTCGCGCCCGTGCCGACATCGTGCAGGTGATCGGCGACCTCGTACCTCTCAAGAAATCCGGCAAGGACTACAAGGCTTGCTGCCCGTTCCACGATGAAAAGACACCCAGTTTTTATGTGGTGCCTGCGAAGGGGTTCTATAAGTGCTTCGGGTGTGGGGAATCCGGTGACGTTTTTGCGTTCCTCATGAAGCGCCACGGTCTCAGCTTCGTGGATGCGGTCAAGCACGTGGCGGCCAGCAGCGGAGTAGAGATCAGAGAAGTGAACCGGGGCCAGACCGGGGAAGACCCGTTTCGGTACCTCTACGAGGCCAACGCCTTCGCCCGCATGTTTTTCCAAGACTCGCTCTGGGACGAGGCGACCGGCGGCCCGGCCACCGCCTACCTGGAGGAGCGGGGTATCGACCGAGACACAGCCGAGCGTTTCGGGCTCGGCTACGCTCCCGACGCGTGGCGTGGGCTCCACGAGGCTGCGTCCCACCACGGAATCGGAGAAGAGGTCCTCATCGAGGTGGGCCTCGTTACCCGCAGTGAAAAGCGCAAGGATCCGTACGACCGATTCCGCGGTCGGCTCACCTTTCCGATCGAGAATCTCTCCGGCAAAGTTGTGGGTTTCGGTGGCCGGGTGTTGGGTGTTGGAAGGGAGGGATCGCCCAAGTACGTGAACTCTCCCGAATCTCCCATCTACCACAAGGGGGGCATCCTTTACGGGTTGAGCTGGGCGAAGAACACGATCCGCCGACAAGGGACGGCTCTCATGGTGGAGGGCTACATGGATGTCGTGTCCCTGGCGGCTGCCGGGTTCGAAAATACGGTCGCTCCGCTCGGAACGGCTGTCACTTCAGACCAGGTGGTCCTTCTTCGTCGGTTTGCGTCGAGGGCTCACCTCCTGTTTGACAGCGACGCTGCTGGACTGAAGGCGACCTTCCGGGCTGCGGATTTGCTTCTCGCCGGAGGCGTGCACCCGTGCGTGGTCACACTCCCAACGGGCGAGGATCCGGACAGCATCGTTCACTCCGAGGGGGCCGAGGCGCTCCAGAGCCATATCGACGGAGCCGTCGACGTGCTCGACAGGAAGATCCAGATCCTGGAAGAGCACGATCACTTCAAGAGCATCGAGCACACCCGGACCGCCATCGACCGGCTGCTTCCGACGCTGCGTGCGGTCCAGGATCCCACCCTTCGGGACATCTACATCAAGAAGGTCTCGGACCGCACCGGGGTGCGTCGAGACACGTTGGAAGCCGAGTTGGCGCGCGTCGTGGCTCCACCTTTGCAGCCGCAGGTGGTGCGCCGCCGGGATCGCCGCCGCCCGGCTGCCCGCACCACGCCTGAGATGGGCCCCGAACGTGAGCTGCTCCTTCTCATGACCAAGGACCGCGATTGGATCGAGCGCGTTGGCGAGCGTCTCGGTCCCAAGGACTTTCTGGACGTCAGGTATCGTGCGGTCTTCGAGTCCCTTTTGGCGGACCATGAACTCACACATCCGCCGGAGGAAATGGTCCCCGAGGCCGCCCGGGTGCTGGAGAAACTGTTGGCTGACCCGGCGGAACTCGGCCGAGCGCACCGGGTCTTCGAGGAGTCGTCGAGCAAGATCCTCAGTACATTGTTGCAGGAGAGACTCGACGCGGTGGACCATCTCCTACAGAATACTTCGGACGAGCAGCAAGAGACCCAACTCCTCCTCGAGAAAGCTCGGCTCAGCAAAGAGCGCCGGGACTTGGGGCAGGACTGGTCGCCGACCGTACGCAGAGCAATCAAGGACAATCACCTATAGGTCTTAAGGACCAGAAGAGCATTTCATGACACCACAGACACGGACATCCCTGAAGGAGTTGCAGAACCTGGACCAGGAGATCGCGGCCGCTCGGTCGGCGACCCAGAGCTTCGATCCCCTCCTGGAGGAAGTCGACGCGCCGGTGCTCCGGCTGGAGCAGGAGGTTCAGTCGCTTGAAAAGCGACTCACCGAGCTCAAGCTCGAAGAAAACAGGATCGAGCTGACGATCGAAGAGCGGCGGGTCCGGGCGGCCAAGCTACAAGAACGTATGGATGCGGTCCGGAACGTGCGGGAAGAGGCGGCCGTACATGCTGAATTGGAAATGGTCAGGCGGGCCCTCGAGAGCGAGGAACAGGAGGCCCTGAGCCTCCTGGACCAGATCAGACGTTTGGAGGAGCGGTCCGAGGAGCAGGAAGCGGCATACCAGGAGGCCCTGGCGGAAGCCGGGCCCCGTCGAAAGGAGCTGGTGAAGGAGCAAGAGGCCACGGAAAGCAAGCTCGAAGCACTCCAGACCGAACGAGACGCTTTCGCGGCAGGAATCGATCCCGGGGAGCGGCGCATCTACGACAGCATCATGGCCGGAGCCAGAGACGTGGCCGTCTCTGAACTCACTCAGGACGGCGCTTGTGGAAACTGCTTCAACATGGTCCCGCTTCAGATTCAGAATCAGATACGTCATGGCGACGGGATGTTCCGGTGCGAGGGTTGTGGCGTGATCCTGACGCCGGAATCCCCCGAGGGACTTGCTCGGGCCCAGGAAGAGGGAGAAAGGATCGAGCGAGCCCTCAAGGCTTCGACCGACCAGCGAGATGAGGAGCGGGCTGCCCTCTCCGAGGCCGTTGCTCGTGAAGAGGCAGAGGAAGCGGCCGCAGCAGAGAAGGTGGCCGCAGAGGCGGCGGCAGCAGAGGAGGTGGCGGCTGAGGCCTCCGGTCCGGCTCCGGACGACCTGGCCCCCGAAGTGGGGTCGGAGTCCGTCGACGACGTTGCTACCGTCGAGGGCGCCACAGATGAAGAGGCCACCGAGGGCGCCACTTCCATCTCCGACACGTCCGACACGTCCGACACGTCCGACACGTCCGACACGTCCGACGACGTTCCTACCGAGGAGCAATCGGTCGAGGACGTCGCCTCTGACGATGTCCCTGCGGATGACCAGGCGGTCAAGGACGTCGCCTCCGACGATGTCCCTGACGAGGAGCAGGCGATTGAGGGGGCCGAGGACGGAGAGGTGGCTGACATCGAGATCGTGGCCGAGGGAGCCGAGCCGCGAGTTCCGACTGCCGACGCCTAGAAGGGTGATCGGCGAGGTGGGCGGGGCGCCCCGGAGCCGCTGACGTGGAAGCAGGGGCTCTGACTTCCCCATCGGCGATCCCTTCGGTCGAGCCCCTGTGGGAGGAACCCGGCGAGGCACCTCCCGAGGTCGTGCGGTCGCTCCAGGAGGCGCTGTCCCTTCCCGCCGTATTTTGTGCGCTGTTGGTGCAGCGAGACCTGGCGGATCCGGATCGCGCGAAGGCGTTCCTACGGCCCCTTCTTTCCGAACTCGACTTATCCGATTCGCTCGCGGGGATCGTTCCGGCCACGGAACGGATCCTCGATGCGGTTCGAAGGGGAGAAACGATTCTTGTTCACGGCGATTACGACGTGGATGGGATCGCGGGTGCCACCCTCCTCACGAGGTGGATTCGTCGGCTGGGAGGGAACGCGGTCCCCTTCGTGCCCCACCGACTCCGTGACGGTTATGACTTCGGGGCCGCTGGGATCGGCGCGGCGAAGGAAGCCGGAGCAGGCTTGATCGTCACGGTCGACTCCGGAATTCGAGCCCACGACGCCGTGGCGGAGGCAAACGCCGCCGGCTTCGACGTGATCGTGACGGATCACCATACGCCGGCTGAGACGCTTCCTCCGGCGCTCGCGGTCGTCAATCCGAATCGAGTCGACTGCGGATATCCGAACAAGGGTCTCTGCGGCACCGGTGTGGCGTATCGGCTGTGCGAAGCCCTCGTAAGAGAAAAAGGGATCGACCTGGAGGAGTTGTATTCGTCGCTTGACCTCGTGGCGCTCGCCACGATTGCCGACGTGGTCCCGCTGAATCAAGAAAACCGCACCTTGGTTCGTTACGGGCTCAAAGCGTTGGCTCGAACCAAGCTGCCCGGCCTGAGGGCCCTGATGGTGCGAGCCGGAGTCGGAGACGGGGCGATCGATGCCGGCCAAGTGGGGTTCCGCATCGCCCCGCGCATCAACGCCGCGGGGAGAATGATAGAGGCGACGACCGCGCTCGAGTTGCTGATGTCGGACGACGTGGCGCACACTTCAGCGCTGGCAGACCGTCTCGAGGACGCGAACGACCTGAGGCGTGAGGAAGAAACGCGGACCTTGGGAGAGGCGCTCGACCGGTTGGAGGGGGTGTTCGACCCCTCCAAGGACTTCGGGGTCGTGCTCGAGGGAGAGGGGTGGCACCCGGGCGTGATCGGCATCGTCGCCTCGCGGATCGTCGAGCGGATCCATCGCCCCACGGTCTTGATCGCTGTCGCCGACGGGCAGGGCCGTGGCAGCGCACGCTCGATTCCCGGATTCGATCTCTTGGGCGCGGTCGAGGCTTGCAGGGAGCATCTGGGTCGTTTTGGCGGACACCGCGCGGCGGCCGGTATGGATATCGCGGCGGATCGCATCGGGGAATTCCGGGACATGTTCAACGCGGAGGCCCGAGAGCGTCTGCGAGGAGAGCAGCCTCGCCCCGTGATCAGACCGCAACTCGAGATCCCTCTCTCCGCCATGACGGAGCGATTCGCACACCTGCTCTCCTACCTCGGGCCGTTCGGCGTCGGTAATCCCGCGCCGGTGTTCTTGGCACGCCAGGTCGATCTCACACGTCCTGCCCGGGAAGTGGGGAAGGGCCACCTGAAGCTCCAAGTCACTCAGTCCGATCATACGATCGACGCCATCGGCTTCGGGCTCGTCGATCGCGTGACTCCCGAGAGCCTCGGAACGGGCCCCGTGGACCTCGTATTCAAGGTGAAGCTGGCCGTTTTCCGAGGACGCCGGCAGGTTGAGGCCCACCTCCTCGACGTGCGGCGATCGGACCCGAAGGGCTCGGGTGAGAGTCGTCCGCTGCCGCCACAAGAAGAAGGCCGTAGCCTTCCAGAATGAGAATCATCGCCGGACGGTGGCGAGGACGTCGACTCAAGACGCTCCGGGGACGGGGCATTCGGCCCACGAGTGATCGTGTCAGGGAATCGTGGATGGCGGCGCTGGGTCCGGACCTGGAAGGGGCAACGGTGCTCGACCTCTTTGCCGGCTCCGGGGCCCTGGGGTTCGAGGCGTTGAGCCGGGGAGCCGAGAGGATCGTGTTCGTGGAACGGGCGCCGGGGGCGTTGCGGGCCATACGGGCCAACGCGGAGCTGCTCGATGCCGCGTCGGAGGTGGAAATCTTGAGTGGAGATGCCATGGAGTATGTGAGCCGCTTGGGCGCTGGATCTTTCGACCTCGCCCTCGCAGACCCGCCGTACGGGAAGGGGCTCGCGGCCAGCTTGATCGAACGCTTCGAGGCGACTGCGTTTGCGTCCCAGCTTTGGGTTGAGCATCGTACGACCGATCCGACTCCGGACCTTCCCGGGCTCCGTCAGCGGCGGTACGGAGACACACTCATTTCCATCGTTGAGGCGAAATCATGACACGGGTTCATCCGGTCGTGGCCATCTATCCGGGTTCGTTCGATCCGATCACCAAGGGGCATGAGGACGTGGCTCGCCGCTCGTTGGTCATCGCGGATCGGGTATTGGTTGCGGTCGCACGCACAGCGTCTCCGGCGAAGAGCGAGCTTTTCGGGGTCGAAGAGCGGCTGGAAATGGTTGAGGAAGTTTTTCGGGACGATGACGGGATCGAAGCCTGCCGGTTCGAGGGTCTGCTTGTCGATTTCGCCCGAGAAGTCGGGGCCCAGTTCGTGATACGGGGTCTGCGGGCGGTCTCCGATTTCGAATACGAATTTCAGATGGCCCAGATGAACCGGGAGCTGTGGAGTGGGGCCGAAACCGTATTCCTCACGCCAGATCAGAAGTATTCTTTTCTTTCCGCGTCCCTCGTCCGGGAGGTCTCTCGTCTTGGGGGTGACGTGTCCCGGTTCGTGTCCGAACCCGTTTTGAGACACTTACGAAAAATTTCGGGGGAGTGAGTTTGACGGGCCCCCGGGGTGTGGAATTCGGCAGCCGACCCCCCGTCCTCTCCAGGGGACGATCCAAAGAAAACAAACCGTGAGTATTGCCCCGATGGGTCATTCCCTCTTATCGTTTTTCTTCCGGTTCGGTCGCGCTTATGCGTTTCCGGGCGCCCATCCCAAGCGGAGGAACCATGTCATTCCAGGTGAGCAAGTCGGGCGACGTGACGGTCATCGATGTTGAAGGACAGCTCATCGTCGGAAATCGCCAGGAGTTGAAGCAGAAAGTTCTCGATGAGCTCGAGAAGGGGGAACGCAGGTTCGTCGTGAATTTTTCTGAAACAGGATACATCGACTCCTCCGGTTTGGGCGTGCTTGTTTCGCTCTCCAAGAAAATTCGTGAGCAGGACGGTGAGCTGCGACTGGCCAGCCTCAACGAGGACCTGAGAACCCTGTTCGAGCTCACGAAGCTGGACACACTCTTCACCATCGCCGATTCGCGGGAAGAGGCGCTGGAGGGATTCTAAGGAGTCCCGCCGGATCCAGCGGAGGATAGTGCGTGGACCAAGAACTCATTCTCGAGTTGCCGAACGACATTCGTTCGATCGAACACGCCGTGGAGTATGTCACGCGGCACTGTAGCAGTTGCTGTGACTACGCCCGCCGTTTGAATTTGAACTTCCGGGTCGGACTTACCGAGGCCCTTTCCAACGCCATGCTCTATGGCAATGACAGCGACCCCGAGAAGCGTGTTCGTGTCGAAGTCACGATAAAGCACGAAGAGGTCTCGGTAATAGTCACGGACCAGGGCATGGGCTTCGATCCCGCGTCGGTGCCCGATCCGACCCTCCCCGGCAACATCTCCAAGACCGGGGGCCGTGGCATTTTCCTGATGAAGGCCCTGATGGATGAAGTGAAGTTCAATGAGCGGGGGAATTCGGTGACCTTGGTCCTGCGTTTCGAGGGAGAGGCCTCGGCATGAGCCCGGGAGGCGCCTCGCCCCCTGTCCTTCCGCTTCCCGTTCGTGAGACCCTGGACGGCTTCAGGTCCCACCTCGATCTGGATCTCCAGGTATGGACCCTCGGGGAGGATGGTAGCAGGACGGCCCAGGTCTATCCGATTCCGGATAACGGCGCCCCCGCCGGGATCCGGGAGCCGTTGCCGGACAGTCTCCTCTGCTCTCTGTCCCCGAAAAGTGGTCTGGCCCTGCAGCTCGAAATCTCCTCCTCGGACGGATTGGCGGTGGAAGGTGTCGCTTCCTTCGTACAGGCGGGGGTGGAGCGGGTGCTCGACCTCATGCAGGAGGTCGACTTTTTCACCCGCGAGCTGTCGGAGCGGTATGAGGAAATCAACCTGCTGTATTCGATCAGCGAGACGCTCGGTTCAATCCTCATTCTCGAGGAAGCCACGGAGGAAATCCTCAGAGAGGTTTGTGACGTATTAGATGCCGAGAGGGGGTCTCTCTGGGTCTATGATCGCGACAGAGATCTGCTTCGTCTCACAGCGGCCGTGGGCCCGGGTTCCGGCGAGCCCCTCGATACGCGTACTCCGGACTTGGTCACGTCACGGGTTTTCGAGGAAGGCCGTGCCCAGATCGGCGGCCGCGGGGATTTGGACGACCCTCGCTCGGGGGGTGCCACAACGGACATTTCGGTCCCCATCAGCTACAGCCGTCGTTCAGTGGAAAGTAGGATCGTAGGTGTCATCGACCTCTTCAGACGCTTACGTGCCGACCCCTTCACGACGAGCGACAAGAAGCTTCTCTCGGCGATCGCGAGTCAGGTGGGTGCGGCGCTCGAGAACAACCGGCTCATTCAGGAAACCCTCGCGCAGGAGAGGATGACCCACGAGATGGAGCTGGCGCACCATCTCCAAATGAAGCTGCTGACATCGCCAGAGGCGTTCGACCGGGCGGATGTCGCAGCCCGAGTGGCGTCCGCGGAACGGGTCGGTGGGGACTTCTTCCATCTCTTTAAGCTACCGTCGGGGAAAATCGGCGTGATGATCGGAGACGTATCGTCTCATGGCTTCCCAGCCGCCCTGATCATGGCGCTGTGTCTGAGTGCTGCAAGCATTTATGCCATGGAATCGCCCGATCCGGCGGAGGTGCTTCGGGCGCTCGACGATGCGCTGAGTGGCGAGCTCGAGACCACCGAGATGTCCGTCAGCCTCTGTTATGTCGTGATCGATCCAGTGGCCGGGACGGTTCGGTACTCGAATGCCGGCCATCCACACGCATGGATCTTCCGATCCAACGGCGATTCCATGCGGCTCGGTGCCACCGACCCGCCTATGGGGTTTGCGGGTCCCGAGTCGTATGCCGCGGAAGGGTTGTCTTGGCAGAACGGAGACACCCTCGTCCTCTTCACCGATGGTCTGTCCGACACACTGGCGACGCCTGAGCCGGGGAGCGGGGAGGCCGCGGTCCTCGATGCGGTGAAGAGAGAGTTGAAGGCGGATCCCGCCCACATCGTCGATGTCCTGTTCGAAATGACCGACGCCGCCAACCCGGTCAATCCGGTGGACGACCGGACCGCGTTGGTTCTCCGAACCTGAGTGGAGCACGGCGTCGTTAGCTGATGCGGGCGAAGAAGTCTCTCGGACAGAACTTCCTCGTAGACGTTTCGATTCAGCAGAAGATCGTCGAGGCCCTCGGCTGTTCGAGGTCGGACACCGTGTTGGAGATCGGCCCGGGCCGGGGCGCGCTCACACGGCACCTGGTTGGCCGGGCGGGGCATCTGGTGCTCGTGGAGTTGGACGACGGGTTCGCAGGGACGCTCCAAGACGAGTGGGGCACGCGCCCCGATGTGGACGTCCTCCATCAGGATTTTCTGAAGTTGGATTGGGCTGCCGTGGTCCCGGATCCGGCGGAGCTACTCGTCGTGGGAAACATCCCGTACAACATCACGGCACCCATCATCTTCAAACTGCTCGAACGCCCCCGTCCCCGGGACATCATTCTGATGGTGCAACGCGAGGTGGCCGACCGACTCGTCGCTGAGCCCAGTACGGGCGAGTACGGGGCGCTGACCGTCGGCGTCCGGTGCGTCGCATCGGTGGAGAAGGTTGTGCATGTGCCTCGAACTGCGTTCCGACCTGTGCCCGGGGTGGACTCGACCGTGGTAAGAATCACTCCCTTCGCGCCTCCGCCTCTCTCGGCCGACGAGGAGCGCTCACTCAGAGTGCTCACTCGGGCCGCCTTCACTTGGCGGCGAAAGCAGATACAGAAAATTCTGCGCGATCACGAGGCGCTGCGACTCTCCCGCGATCGGTTGGACGACCTCACCCGGGAAACCGGGTGGGACCTTACGCGCAGGCCAGAAACGTTGTCCCCGGACGACTTCGTTCGTCTGTCCGGATTCATCGACAGGATCGCCTAGGAGGGTAATCGGAAAGGGGGTGGCAGCATTGCGAACGCCACGGCCCAGCCTCACGTGGGCTGCCAACGTTGGCGTACACGAGCCAGGCCGATTAATATTGTGAAGATTTTCACAAGCGTAGTTGTGTTGGGAAAATGGGGTCATAGTTGTCTATTTCTCGTAGAATTTCAGAATCGGCGGTCCGCCGGCTGTCCCTCTACCTTCGGATTCTGGAGGATCTGGAGCGTGAGGGTCGAACTACTGTGTCCAGCGAAGAGATGTCGGGTCGGAGCGCGACCACCGCTGCCCAGGTCCGGAAGGATCTCTCACTATTTGGCTCGTTCGGAAAACGTGGGCTCGGATACGGCGTCGCTGAACTGGCCGTACGGCTCAAGAAGATCTTGGGTCTCGACCGGCGGTGGCGCGTGGCCCTCGTGGGGGCAGGACGCATCGGGTCGGCCCTGGTGGAGTACGGTGGTTTCGGTGAGCGCGGATATGATGTGGTGGCCATCTTCGACTCCGATGCGTCCAAGGTTGGCGGGGCGTGGGGTGGGCTGCGTGTGCGCGATATCAGCGAGTTCGAAGCGGTGGCCGACGAAGAGAGTGTCGAAATCGTGATTCTCGCGATTCCGGTGGAGGCCGTCCCCTCGGTCATGGAGCACGTCAAGAAGGCGGGTGTAAGGGGTATTCTCAACTTCGCCCCTACCAAGCTGAAGGTCCCCTCGGGTGTTGCCGTGAAGGACGTAAACATGGTCATGGAGCTCGAAGCCTTGTCCTTTGCCTTGAGCCAGGAAGACGAGGAGGAATGAGCACGGATCGGACTCTGATCCACTTGGCCGCTTCCGTGCTCGAGAAAGGGCCCATGCATACCGTGGCTCTCGCGCACGAGGCTTTGGGGCTCACCGGAAATCCCGGGGCCGCATCCGCGGCCGTGTTTACACTCTTGGGGCCTGATTCGAGGTTCCGGGTCGACGGCGAAGGCGTCTGGTCGATGGCGGGACCTCGCCCCGGGACTCCGCTCTCCGAGTTGTGTTATGCGGTGGTAGACGTCGAGACGACGGGCGGGAGCTACGCTCACGGTCACCGCATGACTGAAATCGCCATCTACGAAGTGCGGTGCGGTGTGGTGGAAGACGAATACCGGTCGCTGGTCAATCCGGGAAGGAGCATCCCCCGCCACATCGCAGCGCTGACGGGGATCAACGATCGTATGGTTGCTTCCGCGCCCTTCTTCGACCACATCGCAGCCGATGTGCTGGAGCGACTCGAGGGCCGGATTTTTGTAGCGCACAATGTGCGATTCGACTGGGGTTGGGTCAGTCGGCAGCTCGCCGAAGCCCTCGGAGAGGTTCCCGACGTCGAGCGCCTGTGTACGGTCCAGATGGCACGCCGCCTCCTGCCTCGGCTTCGGCGCCGGAATCTCGACGAAGTCGCGCGCCACTATGGAATCGACGTCGCGGATCGTCACCGGGCCCACGGAGATGCCTTGGCCACCGCGCGTATTCTGATCCGGCTGCTCGATGAGGCGGGTCGGGAGGGACTCGCCGACCTCGACGCCCTCAGGGCTTTTCTCCGGAAGCGGGGACGGCGTTCACGACCGCGGCAGGGCCAGCAGCTCTCTCTCGGGTTCCACTCCCGGACCGATTAGATTAGGCGTCTCCGCCGCGGTGGCGGGATGAAACTCCACGAGCAAACGGGCGGTTATGGGTGAGAAGGCGAGAACTCCAGTAATTCTCGGAGGTGGCCGCACTCCGATCGGCCGCTTTCTCGGCGGTCTATCTTCCCTCGCCGCCCCCGAGCTCGGCGGGGTAGCGATCCGGGCGGCGATAGAACGATCCGGTATCGCCCCGGAGAGTGTCGACGAAGTCATCATGGGTAACGTCGTCGTGGCGGGTGAGGGCCAGGCCCCGGCCCGGCAGGCCGCGATTTCGGGTGGGGTTCCCGAAACCGTCCCCTCCTTCACCGTCAACAAGGTCTGCGGATCGGGCTTGAAGGCCGTGATGCTCGCGGCTCAAGCGATTCGAGCAGGGGACGCCCACGTGGTCGTAGCCGGGGGCATGGAGTCGATGTCGAACGTGCCTCACTACGTGCGGGGGCTGCGATCCGGTGTGAAGTTCGGCGATCAAACACTCGAGGACGGCTTGGTGTTGGATGGTCTGTGGTGTGCCTTCGGCAATTGCCATATGGGCGGTCACGCCGAGTATACGGCTGCGAAGGCGGGGATTTCGAGGACCGACGCCGACGAGTTCTCACTTCGCTCCCACCGTCTGGCGATCGCCGCCATGGACGGTGGTAAATTCGAGCAGGAAATCGTTGCGGTGTCCATCGACACACGTAAGGGCACCACCGTGGTCGATTCCGACGAGAGCCCACGTCGCGACTCCTCGCTGGAGGCACTCGGGAAGCTGCGGCCCGCTTTTGGGGCCGACGCCCCGGATGACATCGAAGAGCTGGTCGTGACCGCGGGAAACGCCCCAGGACTCAATGACGGAGCGGCGGCGGTCGTGGTTGCCTCGCTCGAGTTTGCTCAGGCGCAGGGCATACCGGTCCGCGCCGAGATTTCGGCCTATGCCGCCTCCGGAACCCACCCCCGGGATCTGTTTTTCGCCCCTATCGCCGCGGTGAAGAACCTGATGGAAAAAGAGCACACGGGCATCGGGGACTATGGGCTGGTCGAGTTGAACGAGGCGTTTGCGGTGCAGGCCTTGGCGGACATGAGGGGGCTCGAGGTGGATCCGGAGCGCGTGAACGTCCACGGGGGTGCAGTGGCCCTCGGACATCCGATCGGCGCCTCAGGTGCACGTATCCTGGTGACCCTCCTCGGGGCGATGGAGGATCGGGATGTGGAGGCTGGTTTGGCGACACTCTGTCTGGGCGGAGGTAACGCGGTGGCGGTCTCGATCCGCCTGATGTGAACGCGGATTCCGAGGACATCATGGGCATCCAGATTGTGACGGTGGTGGGCGGCGGGATCATGGGAAACGGGATCGCGCACGTGTGCGCGCTGAGCGGGCGAGAGGTACGGATCACCGATGTGTCACAAGACGTCTTGGACGGGGCACTCGCGACGATCGCCAAAAATCTGGACCGGCAGGTCAACAAAGAGATTATTACCGCAGCCGGGCGGGACGAGGCCCTCGAGCGGATCCGGCCGATGACCGATCTGGATGCCGCCGCCGCCGGGGCGCAGTTGATCATCGAAGCCGTGCCCGAAAAGGCAGACATCAAGTACGATCTCTTTCGCCGGCTCGATACGATCGCCTCTGCCGAAGCGATCCTGGCGAGCAACACGTCTTCCATCTCGATCACCGCTATTGGCGCCGAGACGGCACGTCCCGACCGTGTCATCGGAATGCACTTCATGAATCCGGTTCCGGTGATGACGCTGATCGAAGTGATCCGCGGACTGGCCACGAGTGATGCCACCACCGCCGCCGTAATGGATTTTTCCAGGGACCTGGGCAAGACCCCCGTGGAGGTCAACGACTTCCCGGGTTTCGTCTCGAATCGAATTCTGGGACCCATGATCAACGAGGCGGTATTCGCATTGATGGAGGGTGTGGCCGACGTTGAGGCGATCGATTCGGTCATGAGGCTCGGCATGAACCACCCCATGGGACCGCTGGCGTTGGCCGATCTGATTGGGCTGGACACCTGCCTCAACATCATGGAGGTCTTACATCGGGAGCTGGGAGACGATCGCTATCGGCCTTGTCCGCTCCTTCGCAAGTACGTCGCGGCGGGTTGGCTAGGGCGTAAGACAGGCCGCGGTTTCCACAGGTACAGCTAGGAGAGAAGTCGGGAGGCCGGTGGAAATCTTCGAGGTAATGGCGGGCAAGGAACACGACCAGCTCGTGTTCTGGAGTGATGCGGCCATCGGATATCGCGGGCTCATAGCCATCCACGACACGACGTTGGGTCCTGCGCTCGGCGGTACACGGTTCTGGAACTACGCCTCGGAGGCCGAGGCGATCACCGATGTGCTGCGCCTCGCGCGGGGTATGACCTACAAGGCTGCCATCGCGGGTCTCGCCCTCGGTGGAGGGAAATCGGTCATCATCGGTGACAACCGCACGACGGAGCGCGAGGCGATTTTCCGGGCCCACGGACGAGCCATCGAATCCCTGGGAGGCCGCTACATCACTGCGGCGGACGTCGGGACGTCTGTCGACGACATGGAGTACGTCCTCCAGGAGACCCAGTGGGTGACGGGCCTACGCGGACGGTCCGGTGATCCAGCGCCGATTACGGCCTTCGGCGTGTGTCAGGGCCTCAAGGCGTGCGCTCGCTTCCGCTACGGTGAAGAGTCTCTCGAGGGCCGGCACGTCGTCGTTCAGGGGCTTGGACGTGTGGGATATCACCTCTGCAAGTACCTCGCCGAGGAGGGGGCCCGCCTGAGCGTGGCCGATATCGAGGACGATCGGGTCCGGAAGGCAGTAGCTGATTTCGATGCGACGGCAGTTGCGCCCGACGACGTGTACGGGATCGACGCAGACGTCTTCTCTCCGTGTGCCCTGGGCGCCGTGATCAACGATGACACGCTAGGGGCGCTGAAGGTCGACATCGTCGCCGGTTCCGCCAACAACCAGTTGGCCGAAGCGCGGCACGGCCGGGCGCTTCACGAAAAAGGCATCGTGTATGCGCCAGACTACGTGATCAACGCGGGAGGCATCTGTAGCGTTTACGGGGAACTAAAGGGCTGGACGGCCGAGACGAGCATGGAGAAAGCCGGGGGCATCTACGAGTGCCTCTTCGAGGTTT
>JADFNK010000024.1 GCA_022563405.1 Gemmatimonadota bacterium
CGATCCGCACGGTGGTCGTAAAGGACGGCACCGCCTACGTGCAGGCGGGCGCGGGTATCGTGGCCGACTCGGACCCGGCAAAGGAGTATGAAGAGACGTTGAACAAGGCCAGGGCGCTTCTGCGCGCGGGGGCGATGCTGACCGCGCGGCCGACCTCTGACTCTTAATCAGTAGGTTCGGGGTTCGAGTCCTGAGAGGCGTGGAGCATAGTGGCCCGAAGTCGGTCTCCTTGCGGTGCCTGTCTCGGGTCGGCATCGTAGCCCGCACAGTAGGCAAGTCCGGTAATTCGAACGTGGAATCGAGAAATCTAGGCGGTAAGTAACGCTTGGTGTCGGTGGGGCACACAGGGAATGCAGTTAGAGTTAGATCAAGAGATCCGTGCCGCCGTCCGCTCGTTCTGGGCATCGAGGTCAGGCCAACAGAAGACCCAGAAGGCTCGCGGCACGGCAGACCAGGGGACGAGGGGATCAGTTACCGGTGGTAAGCACCTCGACGGCTTCCTCGCTCTTTTCAGGGACCTGCTTCTGAGGGCGGAGATTCCTACGCCATGCGCTACGAGCTTCTTTGTCGCCGAATGCTGCGGGAGCGGCACTACTCCGGCGCTGCGCTACTCCTGTCAGCGAGGGCAGACACAACGACGGGCGGTTACGTCGAACCTGCCGCCGACCTCACGATCGCCACACTTGCTTCGTCGATGGTTGCTCACGCCAAGGGTGTTTTTGGAATCACCTAGTCGTCGAACCCAACGAGCTGGACCTCACACGGCGCGAAGAGATCTCCCTGGTCGCGTAGGCGACTGGCCGCCATGCGGGCGTACTCCGGGTCAATCTCCACGCCGATGGAGTTTCTGCCTATCCGTGACGCGGCCAGCAACGTCGTGGCGGTCCCGGCAAAGGGATCGAGGACTGTGTCCCCCACGAACGAGAACATCGACACCAGGCGGTGAGCCAACTCGACAGGGTAGGGCGCTGGGTGTTGTCTTGTCGACGCACCACCAACCGTCCAGATTTGCCCAAACCAGGCCTCAAAATCCTCGCGAGAGATCATGCTCAGGCTGCGCTCCCTATCAGTGGGCTGTCGGTAGCCGCCCGGCTTCCGCTCCATCAGGATGAACTCGATGTCATTCTTGATGATCGCATTGGGTTCGTACGGCTTTCCCAGAAAGCTGGAGTTCCCCTCGACCTCGAAATTGGCGTTTGCGATTTTGTGCCAGATGATAGGATTCAGATTGTCAAAGCCGAGTTTTCGGCAGCGTACCGCGATGTCCGAGTGCAAGGGCATTACCAGATGGCGACCGAACTGGCGCCGAGAAAGGCATACGTCGCCGACAACGCACACCAACCGCCCTCCTGGTACTAGCACGCGGAACGCGTGGGCCCAGACTCGATCTAGCTCGTCGAGGAACGCCTCGTAGTCCTCAACATCCCCGAGCTGGTCACGATGGTCGTTGTATTTCTTTCGTGTCCAGTACGGCGGAGAGGTCACCACAAGGTGCACCGACTCGTCCGGAATCCAGTCCAGGAGCCGGGCGTCTCCGCGGCGAAGCACGGCGGAAGTCAGCGAGTTCACCCGCCTCCTTCGCCTCGGTCTGGAGCTGAAGCGCGCGCGCGTGTCGTTGCGCTAGGTCCAAGTTCTCAAGTTTTGTCGCGGGTTGTGACATGCGATTTCGATTCCGGAGCCGTGAGGTTTCGAATAACCTCCCATCCTACCAACACCCGAGGGACAAGCAAAGGCCTCCTTGGGACGCTCGCATGCTTCGACGCTTCGTGCGGTGCCCTGACAGTGTACGTAGGTTTCGATTCCAAACATACGTATGGCACCGAACACTAGGTCCGGCGCCGGCCCAGCTCCTCGTAAAGATAAGCCAGCGCCCGAATCCCCAGCTCGATGTTCTCCTCGGGGAACCATTCGTTTGGCGCGTGCAGGTTCGCTCCCGGCAGGGAGAAGCCCATCAGGAGTACCGGTGCGTCGAGGATCCGCTCGAACTCGCCGACGATCGGGATGCTGCCGCCGCCGCCCGCCAAGACGGGGGCGGCTCCGAAGGCCTTGAGGAGCGCGGACGTTGCCGCCTCTTTGAGACGGCCGTCGAGTTGCGCGCGCCAGGGCATTCCTCCGTGTAGCTCCTCGATGGTCACCGTGACTCCGGGCGGAGTCACCGAGGTTATGTGCGCTCGGAAGAGCTCGGCCACGCGCTGCGGCGTCTGATCGGCAACCAGGCGGAAGCTCACTTTGGCCATGGCCTCGGCGGGCAGCACCGTCTTGGCGCCCTCGCCCGTGTAGCCTGAGAGGAGCCCGTTGACCTCACATGTAGGCCGGATCCAGAGTCGTTCGAGGACGGAAAACCCGGGTTCGCCGCCCGCTGGCGCGGCGCCCAGAGACTCCGCGAATTCGTCCTCATCGAATGGAAGATCTCGAATCCCGTCCCTGGTCTCCTGGTCCCAATCCAGGACGTCGTCGTAGAAACCGTCGACGGCGATTCGCCCCTGATCGTCATGAAGGGTCGCGAGCATCCGCCCAAGGGCCATCGCGGGATTCACCACCGGGCCGCCGTACTCGCCCGAGTGCAAGTCGCTCGAGGGGCCCACGACCCGGATCTCGAAGTAAGCGAGGCCCCGCAGTGAAAAAAGGAGTGCGGGCAGGCCCGGCGCGAACATCCCCGTGTCGGAGATCACCACCGCGTCACAGGCCAGCCGCTCTTTTTGGGCCTCGACGAAGGGTACGAGATTCGGCGAGCCGACCTCCTCTTCGCCCTCGGCCAGAACGATCAGATTCACGGGAAGAGCCCCACCCTCCTTCAGGTGGGCCTCGGCAGCCTTGATGTGGAGGTAGAGTTGCCCCTTGTCATCCGTTGAGCCCCGGGCGTAGAGGCGCCCGTCACGAAACTCCGGCTCGAAGGGTGGTGAGTCCCACAGATCCAGGGGTTCGGCTGGCTGGACGTCGTAGTGGCCGTATACCAGGACCGTAGGAGCGTCGGAACCGGCACCACGCCACTCCCCCAACACGACCGGGTGGCCGTCGGTCTCGAGTACCTCGGCTTCGAGGCCGGCGCCCTCCATCTTATCGCGGAGCCACTCCGCGGCTCGACGTGTGTCGGCATCGTGTTCGGACTGCGCGCTCACGGAAGGAATTCGGAGGAACTCCAAGAGCTCTGATGTGAACCGGCCGAGCTCCCTCCCGATGAACCCCTGGACGTCACTCATGTCGCTCAGATGAGACCGCGAATTCCCCAGCGGTAGATGAAGCTCATGAGAACCGCAAGTGTGGCCGCACCAGCCATGCCGCCTGCGCTCCACGCAACCGGGTCATCGAACTCGAAGATGCCTACTCCCAGCATTCCGCCGATGACCGCGCCAAAGGCCCCTAGCACGAGGAGCACGGGTACATGCCCCGGTGTCTCTTCCGGTCTCTTGATCACCATTCTCATCACGAAGGCGATAGCGGCTCCCATGACGATCCAAATGCCGACAGCGATCCAATTGTTCATTGATCATCCCTTAGACGCTGTACTTCTTCAACAGCTTTATTGCGGTTCGGAGCAACACCACGGCCGCCGGCCGCGGTCCTCGAGGCTGGGAATCTAAAGAGTCAGCCGCGCGGCGCTACTACTTCCCTTGCTCTCGCATCGCCCGTTTCAGGGCATCGAGCCGGGCATCCACGTCGATTTCCGGTGGATCGGGGGGGCCTGCGAAACGGTCCGACGGGTCGTCGAACAGATCGTCCACTTCGTTGCTGGCTTCCCGCCGGGCATCGTCGCCCTCGATCTCATCCGCGAACCGGTCCAGCTCGGAGAAGAGGTCATCGGCTTCCTCGATGGAGTTGCGCGCGGTTGCCCGCCCGGCGGTGGCCGCAAGTCCCTCACGGTTCTTCTGCGCGTCCTTGATCGCCTCGATCATTTCCGCGTACTCCTCCTCGCGCATGTCCAGCTCTTCCTTCAACGCGAGGGCCTTGTGCTCGAGGACGCTTTGGCGGTGTTCGTGTTTCTCCGCGTACTCGCGGGCCACACGAGCGGTCTCCTCGTCCGAGATGTCGAGGGCCAGCTTCTCCCGACGGCGGCAGGTCTTTCCTTGGCCCTCTGCTTTTTCTGCCCCCTCGATCGCGCCACGGACGGCTTCTTCGAGCCGCCGGACTTCGGCCTTCGCATCGGCGGCCTCTCGCTTCATTTCGCGAAGAAGACGGTCCACCGTTTCCGGGATTTCGTCGCGACCCAACTCCTCTTTGAAGTTGTCGACGGCTTCGCGAAAGGCGTGGCGTAGGTTGTCGAACATGTTCCGACTCAGAACCTTTGCACTAATTGAGGAACGGCTCGATCCTTTGGGCGAATGAATTGCGGGCGCGGTGCAGCCTGCTCTTCACGGTCCCGAGGTTGACGCCGGTGATTTCGGAGATCTCCTCGTAGCTCTTGCCCTCCAGCTCACGCAGTTGGAAGACCAAGCGATGGTGTTCCGGCAACTCCTGCACGGTGTCTTCCACGAGGCGCTTGAGAAAACGCTTTCGATAAAGATCGTCGGGCCTCGTCCGGAAATCTTCGAACTGAATGGGGCGGTGTTCGTCGTCCCAACTGTTCGTGAGCCGCTGGAAGAGAACCAGGGGACTCCGTGACCGGTTGCGGAGCTCGTTCTTGGAGAGATTACTCGCGATCGTATACACCCAGGTCGAGAACTTCTTCGAGGTGTCGAACCGATGGAGGTGCCGCGTGACTCGGATGAAGGCTTCCTGAACCAGGTCTTGTGCCTGGTCCCCATCGCCGGTCTTGCGGGCAACGAAGTGCACGAGCCGGTCGCGATACCGGTCGTACAGGTCCTCGAACGCACCAGTTCGGCCGCGAAGATGGGCGACGACGAGCTCCTCGTCACTCAACATGTCGAGGGCCTCTTCCTTCAAACCCGTTCGAGCATCGTCGTCCATCTGAGGCTTTCCCATCCCGTCGGGCTCAGGCCGTCCGCTAGGACCGGTCCGACCTCACCCGACAATGATTCCCACTTTCGGTCGGAATATGATCCGTCCCGATCTCACCTTCAAGGTCAGACCCGTTTCGAGGTCCGGTCGAAGCCCGCGTGTGTGCCGGGCGAAGTGGGTCTCAGGGCCCGTCTCGATCCAAAAAAAAGGCGGGGGAGACGCGGTCACCGCGGCACAAAATTAGCCCCCCAGGGCGGCCGCACGACTCCCTCAATCTCCACCCGCCGGATCACTCAGGATTTGGCCGGTGCGTTCTTGTTATAATAGGATATGGGTGTGGCGATGTCACTCTCCTTTTGGCACTCTCTTCAGTACACTCTCTGGACGGGGTCCCGCTTTCGTTGCCGGGTGACCGACGGCCTGCGAGATTGGGGCCGTGGCATCCCGGGTGACGACCCACGTATTCCTTCAACAGCCTCCTGGCGAGCACGGCCATCGACCAACCCACGCAGCAGACAGGAACAGAATCCATCACCAGCGGGCGCCAGCGGGTGTCGGCTCTGGTTGCCCTCACCATTCTGGAGGTCCTCCAGGCGAGTGATCGGCCCTTCGAGGTTTTCGAGGAGGAGGACACATCGATCACGATGCCCCGCAGGCTGGGTCTGAGTGATGTGGTGGAGCGCCGGATACGGACCTACCAAGAGGAAACCAAGAAGGGCAACAAGATCTCGGATGAGGAGTTCGGCGATCTCGTGCGGCTGGTGGTGAAGAGACCTGATGCGAGGGCGATTTTTCTGGAGTGTGGCGCCAGGCTGGCCGGCAAGCCGACCCGTCGACCTGGGCTGGTGCCCCGTAAGTTGGGGTTGGCGCTCGCAAAACGGAGAATTAGGAAGAGGCTCCGGACGCTTTTCGGACGCCGCGTTGGAGGCTTCGCGGATGGGGGATTCGTTCTCGAGGGCCGTTCGCTCCTGTTTATCCAGAGCGACTCCGGAGGTGATGCTTGTTCCCTCGTGTCGGGTCTCTGCTCCGCGACGCTGAGCGGGTCGATCCAAGACCCACCGACCATCGCACACATCGCGTGTGAGGCTCGGGAAGACGCGTACTGTCGATGGGGGCCTCAGTAGTATGGATCCTTTGATCGTTGGAGGTGTGGCCGGGGCGGTTGCTGCCGTCGTCGGTTTTCTGGTGGGAAGAAGGACCGGTCGAACCTCGGGCGGTACTGTGCCGGCTCGCTCCACGCCGTCGGGCGAGGCCGGCCGTGACGATACGTCTTTTCGCCTGGGCCTTTCTCGCATCGGCGCTTACTTGCGCGAGAACGTGGACGGCCCACTCGCCGCCGCGTTCGAGGACCGTAGCCTGTCACTCAGGCGAGCCGCCGAGGATGCTGTGGGGGCCATCGAGGATCTCCATTTCTTTCTGGAGGACCCGGCCGGCGAGATCGGCGAGGACGATCTGGCCCGAATCGTCAAGGAGGCGGTCAAGGCATACGAGTCCCAATGGGACCTCTCCGTTCTTTTTTCGGCGAAGGGTTCGGTCCAAGTCCGCGTGAACACCGAAGCCCTCCTCGACGCGCTGTACCTCGTTCTTCATAACGCCGCGGTTTTTGGCCTTGGCAAGGATGTAGTGGCGACCGTTTCGAGCGATGGAGAGTGGGGTCGCGTGCTTATCCAGGATGGGGGTCCGGGCTTCTCCGCCGAAGCGTTGTCCAGGGCGTACGATCCGTTTTACTCAACCTCTGAGGGAGGCCTGGGGCTCGGGCTCTCTCATGCCCGGAGGGCCGTGGAGCTTCAGGCCGGCCGGATCCACTTGAGGAACGGTCCCGACGGAGGCGCGGAGGTGGAGATCTCGGTTCCCTTGGTCTAGAAGCGGATTAGAGGACCACAGCGGGCGCGCGTCACCGAGTACCTCACGGCCGCAGGTGAACCTTCATGCCGATCCTCAACTCGGCCGGATGGCCCGGGGTGAGGAACCGTTCAACCTCCTGGGTCGGGCCGCGCAGATTTTGGGACAGGATGCCGAAGGTTTGGTAGTCGGTGTCGAGAACGTTGGTGACTCGCAGGTAGAACACCGTCGCCCTGAAACTTCTTTCTACGCTCACGTCCAAGAGCACGTATCCAGCGAGCTTTCCGAGCGTTGCGTCGTTGCCTTCGTCCCCGACCAGGAACTGTCCACCGACCCACGCTCCGGTCAGTTCGAACGCGGTTTCGCTCAGTTCGTAACGCAGACCGAGGTTCGCCGTAAGGCTTGGAACCATCGGGAATCGGTCTCCAGGCTCCACTTGGGGGGGCGTCGGGTCGCCGGGGTCCGGGGGCCCGCCCGTCTCGTCGTCGTCATTGAGGAATGGCGCCGACAGGGTGGCCTCTGATTCGAAGGTAGCCCGGGTCCAGCCCATCGCCGTGCGCACCGTCAAGGGAACGCTCGAAAACGGGACCAGCGACAGCGACGCTTCCACGCCGACCCGGCGGGTCCGGTCGAGATTCGTGAAGAACCCTCGTGTTGGCGTATCGAGGTCGGTGACGTTGAAGATGTCGTCGCGGACCTCCGACCAGTACACGGTGACCTCCGCTTGGCTTCGGATCTTGGTCATCCGAAATCCGGCCTGCCACGTGTCCGAGATGACCGGCAGCAACGGAGGGTCGGGTCCGAGCTCGAACGGAAGCTGGCAGGGGTCATCCGGGTCTGCGCACATCACTTCCAGTATCACGGGGGCTCGAAACCCTCGACCATAACTCGCGAAGGCGCTCCAACCTCCGTCGAGGGTCTTGCTCAGGCCGATACCGCCGGAGAACTGCCTGAACTCGTTCAGCCCACTCCCCGACGGATCGAGGAGGTCCCGTACCGGAAGTTTGACGTAGTCGAAACGAAGGGATCCGTACAGCGAGACGGTTGGGCGGAACTTCCACCAGACTTCGCTGAAGGCGGCGAAATTGTTCTCGTCCGTCTCGAGATGTTCGGTCGTTGTCGGAATGATCGACGGAAATGTCTTGTTGGGAAGCGCCCGGATCTGGATTTCCACGTCGTTCCGCGTCCATTCCACGCCGGCTGTGGTGATCAAGCTACCGGTGGGTTCGTAGGTGACCTGTGCGGTAGAACCCAGGGTGCGGATGTCCGTGAGGCCCAAGGCATCGGGTTCGGTGATGTTGTCGTTCGACTGGCGGAAATCGACCAGTCGCCCGTACGCGCTTGCCTGGAGAGTCCAAGCATCACCGAGTACGCGTTCGACCCGCCCGTTCAGGAAGTGAAGGACGGGACGGAAGAGATCACCGGAGCCGCCCGTGTACTGGAGTTCCCGGCGATCGTCGGGGGGGTCGGTGATGTCGGGTGGAAGCGGACCGCCGTCCAACCAGGACTCGGGCAGCGGGCCCGCACCCTCGAGGTGGTGGGAAGCGAACGAATAGGAGAGCCACCCGTCTGTTCTCTCTCCACGCCCGCCGACCTTGGCGAAGAGGCTGAGTTCCTCCGTGCTACTCAGCTGTCTCCAGCCATCGGACCGGTCGTACGATGCCGTCACGATTCCGTCGAACCTACCGATGGACTCCGACGCCACGACCGTTCCGCTCAACAACCCGAAGGAACCGCCCTCGAGCTCCATCTCGACCGATCTCTCCTGGCCTCGCCGTGTGACGATGTTGAGCGCACCGGCCAATGAGTTCCTTCCAAACGCACCCACCGAGCCCCGGATCAACTCCATGTGGTCGACCGCGGCCCCGGGGATCAACGAGAGGTGCACTTGTGACGCGTCGGCCTCGTTCACGCGCACCCCGTCGACGAACACGCTCACGCCCTGCGGGACGCCGACGATCGGGGAGAGCGCGAAGCCACGAAGGCGGACGTCGGGCTGCGAGGGGCTGCCGGTCTGGTTGGTAAAGCTCAGCCCGGCCGAGCCCGTGAGCGCCCGGGCGACCGAAGAGCCCGTCGTACCTCTGAGGGTGGATCCGGCGATGACCTGAACCGGGAACGGAACCTCCGCGATCGGCACGGACCCGGTCCTCAGACGACCGATCTCGACCCTCAACTCGGGTAGCGAAAAGACGGAGTCGGCGGGCACCGGCGGTACGCGATCCTGCGCCGCGAGCGGGGCGGAGACGGTGAGGACGAGGGCGACCAAAATGGCCCCGATCGCTTCAGCCTCCATGTGGGACCTCTCCGTGTGGAACCTCTTCGTGTCGGACCACTTCGGGATCGGCTGGCTCGCTCGCCGCACCCGAGCCTTCCCCGGGCGCCCACGTCATCACCGCGACCCCTACCGTAACCGAGAGAATGCTCGCAGCCAGAAGCGTGTGAAGGGACACCGGAACGACGGCCAGGCGGGTATACACGGAGAGGAAACCAAGAAGCACCTGTAGGGTCACGAGAACACCCGCCGAGATGGCCAGAATACGCGCGGCGGAAGGACCCAGACTCCGCGCGGCCCGAACCGCGAGCGTCAGCAACGTGATCAAGAGGAGTATCCCCGTCACGCGGTGGCCGAAGTGCACGGCTACGGTCGCGGTCTGCAGAGGGGGGATCCACTGGCCGAGGCAAAGCGGAACGTCCGGGCACACCAGCCCGGCATCCATATGGCGGACGGCCGCTCCCAAGACCGACTGGAGAAACGTGAGAACGGCGCCAGACACCGCCAGGGTTCGAAGTCCCGGGAGGTGCCCTCCGGCGCCGCTGCCCCCGCTCCAGCCTGGAGACGTGACCACAGTCAGGGCCGTCACCAATGCGAGAAAGAGGAAGGCCAACGCCAGATGTGTGGTCGAAATCGCGTCCGGAAGCTGCATCAGCACGGTGAGCCCGCCGAACAGGCTTTGGACCAACAAGAGTACGATTCCAGCCAGCGCCCACCTACGAATCGCTGGGCGACGGGCTTCGGGTTTCCAGGCCATGTAAGTCGCGGCCATGAAGATCAGGACGAGACCGCCAGCGACGAGACGGTGCAGGTGCTCCCAGAAAACGCCGCCCGTCATTTCGGGTACCATCGTCCCGAAACAAGTGGGCCAATCGGGGCAAGCGAGGCTCGACCCGGTGGCGTGAACGACGCTGCCGAGGAGCAACAGCCCGAGGGTCCAACCTGTCGTGATGTAAAATGCTCTATAATGTTGTTCTGAATTCATCCAAGATTCTCGCTCATATCTCGGCTCGGAATCAACCCTTCGGATGATATCACCTATCCGACCATGGATCGATTACATGGATCGATTAGAAAAACGATTACGTAAGAGGACGCTGCGGTGTCGGACCCAGAGCGCTTGACCCCCAAGGGGACCCTCGAGTTCCTCCGCCGGTTGGGCCCCCGCCTGCGTCCCTACCGGGCAGCGCTTCTTCTGGCTGGTGTCCTGATGCTCTGCAGCGTGGGTATTGGTCTGGCGTTTCCGCTGGTCGTCCAGCGGCTCCTCGACGCCGCCTTCCTGGCTGGGGATTCCGCGCTCCTCAACCGCATCGCCATCGGGCTGCTTTTGTTGTTCGCCGCGTTGGCGGTGATCAATTTTTCCCAAAGTTATCTGACGGCTTCGGTATCGGAGAAAGTCGTGGCAGATCTGCGGCGGGACATCTTCGGCAGCTTGGTCTATCAGCCGCCCGGATTTTTCGCCAAACGGAGAGTGGGCGAGCTCTCTTCCCGGCTCGCCTCGGATTCGGGCTTGATCCAAGGTGTGCTCCGTTTCGGGGTTCCGGAGATCATTCGCCAGGTCACGTTCTTGGTCGGGGCCCTGGTGTTGGTGACGATCACCAATCCGCGGCTCACGGTGGTTACGCTGACGGCCATTCCGTTCGCCGCTTCGGTCGGGTGGTTTTTCGGACGTAGGGTGAGACGACTGAGCACGAATATTCAGGATCGTTTGGCCGATGCGGTTGCAAGGGCGGAGCAGGTGTTCACGCAGATCCGAACGGTCCAGAGTTTCACGCGCGAGAGTTTCGAGAAAGAGGCGTACATGGGGGCGGTCAACCGGGCGCGTGACGAAGGCCTGCGGAGGGCGCTGGCGCGGGCCAGCCTCACTGGGGCGGTCACGTTCGCGGCGTTCGGAGCCATAGTCGGGGTGCTCTGGGTGGGGGGGCGCCTGGTCTTGGACGGGGCATTGAGCCCGGGGACCCTCGTGGCGTTCCTGCTCTATGCCGTCACGATCTCGGCTGCGATCACGTCCCTTGCCGGATTTTGGGCGAACCTCCAGGAGGCCGCGGGTGCGGCGCAACGTATCTTCGAGATCTTGGACCACCCCGTGGCCATCGAGTCGCCCACCGAACCCAGGCGCTTACCGGCGCCCGTACGCGGCGTGGTCCGCTTCGAGGGTGTCACGTTCCGGTATGAGCCGGACCTCCCCAGGGTCTTGGACGGAATCGATCTCGTTCTGGATGAGGGAGCGACCGTGGCGCTCGTCGGGATCTCGGGATCCGGTAAGAGCACGCTCGCCTCGCTGATTCCACGCTTCTTCGACGTCGAGGAAGGTTCGGTCACCTTCGACGGTATCGATGTCCGGGAGCTGGCACTCGATGATCTGCGGACTCGAATCGGGATCGTGCCCCAGGAGCCCATGCTCTTCGGTGGCACGGTCCGGGAGAATCTCGTGTACGGCAATCTCGAGGCGAGCCAGGCGGAGATCGAAGAGGTTTCACGGGCGGCTCACGCCGCCGACTTCATCGAGACCTTTCCCGACGGATACGATCAGGTCGTCGGCGAGCGCGGTGTCACACTCAGTGCCGGGCAGCGCCAGCGGATAGCCATCGCCCGCGTGATGCTCGAGCGGCCCAAGCTTCTCATCCTCGACGAGGCGTCGAGCAGTCTCGATGCCGAAAGCGAGGCCCTGGTCCAGGATGCGCTGGAGCGTCTGATGGGAGGACGGACCACTCTGGTGATCGCCCACCGTCTCTCCACGGTGATCCGATCAGACCGGATTCTCGTCCTCGATGAAGGCAGGATCGTCGACGAGGGCTCACACCGGGAGTTGCTCGAGCGGAGCGAGGTGTACGACCGGCTCTACCGGCGTCAGACGCTGGAGCCGGCGCTGCCTTGATGTCGCCGCCCTGACGAGAGGCCCGCCCCATGAGCGTGTCCCGCCGCCTGAGCAAGTCCCGCCGCTCTAGCCAGTCTCGCCGCCTAGGCGTGTCCCGCCGGCTCGCGGATGGACTCCGGGTCAGGCTCCACCTGTGATGCGGAAGGGGTGTCCTCACCGATACTCTCGTCGTCGGCTCCCCCGTCGGGCTGCGGCACCCAGTCGGTGGTGAGCAGCCCCTCCTCCAGCCACTCGAAGGTTCCCTTCATCGCGTCCTGTGCGAGCTGGTATGTCACCACGTCGTTGTTGAAAAAGAGGTGACGGAACCGCTCCCGGATGCGCGTTCGGGAATGACGGCAGAATACGTCAGCGAGCTGATACGGAGAGCGGTCGGAGGGGTTTGCGTCCACCAACGCCTTCGCGTTTACGGTCGTGGCCACCATGACAAAAAGTTCGGCTCCGATCTCGACAATCCTGCCGAGGACCGCCTGTTTACGTTCCAGGCCGGGGCCGAAGCGGATCATCGCGTGAAAGATGGAGCGAGCGAGTCGGGCCGAGGCGCGATTTGCGTAACGCAGGTGCTTGGCTAGCGGGCCGAATTCTCGATAACGGGGCCACCGTCCCCACGTGAGCCAGCGGCTCGGGTACCACACGGCGTAGTGGAGTCCCGAGCGGACCAGCGCCGCTAGACGTCGGCTCATGGGGGCCTTGGGATCGATCAGATCTCCGGCGACGCTCAGGTGGCTGTCGACGGCCTCCCGGGCGATGAAGAGCCGCATGATCTCACTGGAACCCTCGAAGATCATGTTGATGCGTGAATCCCGGAAACCGCGCTCCAGCGCATAGGGATATTCCCCCCGCTCCCGCAACGAATCGGCTCTTTCGTATCCTCTGCCTCCCCGGATCTGAATCGCGTCGTCGGCCACTTGGAAGCTGGTCTCGCTGTTCCACATCTTCGCGATGGCCGCCTCGAGACGAATGTCGAAGGTCTTGGCGTCGGCCATCAGCGCGGTGAGTTTGACCACGGAATCGAGCGCGAAGGTGTTGGCCGCCATCTTGCCCAGCATCTGTGCTACCGCACCGTGTTTGCCGACCGGCGCTCCCCACTGGATGCGCTCGGCGGCCCAGGTGCGGCTCACGAGCAGGGCGGCCTTGGCACCGGTGGCACAGAACGCGGGGATGGACAGACGGCCCGTGTTCAGCGTGATCAGGGCCAGCTTCAGTCCCTTGCCCTCACCCCAGAGCAGATTCTCCTTCGGGATCTTGACGTTGTCGAACGTCAGCACGCCGTTGGACAGGCCGTTGAGCCCCATGAACGAGCACGTTTGTACGACCTCGACACCCTCCCACGCCGTCTCGACGATGAAGGCGGTGATCGGCTTGCGGCTTTTCACACCCTCTCTCGCCGGAGTACGAACCATGACCACGATGATCTCGGCCCGTGGTCCGTTGGTGCACCAGAGCTTCGTGCCGTTCAGAATCCAGTGTTCGCCGTCGTCTGACAGCTCGGCGTGCGTGGAGAGATTGGCCGGATCCGAGCCGACGTCCTGCTCCGTAAGGGCGAACGCAGAAAGCGCTCCTGCGGCCAAGCGCGGCAGGTATTTCCGCTTCTGCTCTTCCGTACCGAAATATATGAGTGGCTGGGGCGCGCCGATGGACTGATGCGCCGAAAGAAACGCCCCGGTGGACGCGCACCGGCTACCCACGATGGCCAGAGCCTTGTTGTACTGATATTGAGAGAGCCCGAGCCCCCCGTACTCGATCGGGATCTTGATCCCGAACGCGCCGATTTCGGCCAGGCCGTCGAGCACTTCCTGCGGCACCCACCGGTCCCGGTCGATGGCGTCCCCATCGATATGTGTCCGGGTGAACTCCTCCAGCTTCTCGAGGAAGGGCTGGGCGCGGGCCTCTACCTCTGGGTCTGGCTTGGGGAGGGGATGAACGAGGGAGAGGTCCAGTTTCCCGTTGTAGAGCCCACGAGCGAAGCTCCGATTCTTCCATTCCTTTTCGCGAGCGGCTTCCACCACCTCGCGTGCTTCCTGCTCGGTGGCGAGGCTCTTCCTGGATTCTTGCGACATCGTGGACCTCCCCGTTTTTCGGGCCCGGGCGGGAGTCGGTTTACAATCTCGTTATGGACTAAATCTAACGCCGAAGACACTCAGGGTGTTCCTCGCATTCTTCAGACCGTCGGACTCGCATTTTTCAGACCGTCGGATCTGACCCATCTCCCACGGCGCTGACGGCTCCGGCTCGGATGAACGCGTCGATCTCGTCGGCACGGGCCTCCGCGTCCGCGTCGCCGAGTTCGATGAGTCTGCGGAGGTAGTCCGGCTGAAAGAGCACCATGCTCAGAAAGTCCGGACTCTTGGTCTGCCTCGTACCGAGGCCGCGTGTAAGGAATCGGAAGGTCTTGGGGAGCTGAGGCTCGAACTCGTTCGCGAGGCGGCCCAAGTCGACCGAGGGCCGCAAGACCAGCAACCTTACAAGTCGCAGACCATCCCGCTCCTCGGATGGCAGCTTTTCCAATAGGTGGTTCAAGCGCTCGAGGCGGAGCGCGTCATGGTCCAGGAGATCGAGAAACACCGAGTTCAAGAGGACTCCCAGAACCTGGGCAGGAGGGGGGTAGCCCGTGACCTCGGGAATCTGGGCCTCGGCCGCGGTCCGGTTGTAGCGCGTGGAGATCGCCAGGATTTTTTGCGCTCCTAGGTGAAGGGCCGGCGAAAGCGGGGCGGAGAGCCGCATGCCCCCGTCTCCGAAGTACTCGTCCCCGACTCGGATCGCCGGAAAGAACAAAGGCAGGGCCGATGAAGCCATGACGTGGTCGACGGTCATCACGGTTTGCTGGGAGCGACGTTGGGGACGTGTCCAATCGTGGAGATCGCGTCCCTGGATCCACGTCAGCGACTGCCCAGTCGTGTAGCTCGACGTGCTCAGCGCGATCGCCTTGAGCCGCCCCAGCGCCAAGTTGTATTGGATGCCCGTCAACTCGCCGTCCACAGCATGGAGCACTTCGGAAAGGAAGTTCCTGAGGGGCGTCGTATCGACCAGGCCTTGCACACGGACGGTGCCACCGACCCCCCCCGATAGAAGCTGGAAGAGCCAGCGCATACCGATCCAGCCCAGGGACGGTGCGTCGACGCGAAATACCTCCTTTACGGTCAAGCGCTCCCACAGGGAGACCAACTCTCCAACGGCCTGGCCAAACGAACCGTGATGGGAAGCCAAGAGCGCGGCATTGATTCCGCCCGCGGACGCACCGGTGACGATGGGCACCTCGAGATCCGGGAAGCGCCGGGCGAGATACCGTAGGAACCCGACCTGGTAGGCCGCTCTCGCTCCGCCCCCGCCCATTACCAGACCGAGGTCGGGAACATCGTGAAGGGCAGGGTCAGCCCGCGAGGCGGTGTTCGCCGGGGAGGTCGGGCTCTCGGGTTGCGTGGTCATTCGCAATCGTGGGTCTTCGTAGGGAACGTCGGCCTTATCGGCTTCAGCCGAAAATCGAGGGCCGAATGGCGAGGATCCCACCCGCGATAAGCGCCAGTGCCACGAGTGCTCCGATGCCGTGGGGCAGGATCGACTTCGCCTCCTCCGGCCTCCGGCGCATGACCGACACCGGAATCTGAGCGGCGGCGGCCGCGAACACCATCATGGAGATGTGCCCGATCAGCACCGGTTGGAACCCCGCGCCCGACAACAGCAGGGCGAGCCCGAGAAGAATCTGCAGGTGTATGGTGCCGGCGAAGGCGGACGCCAGGATCCTGATCGTCTTGTCATAGGCCCGACCCGAAGCAACTCCGTACGTCGCGTAAAGAACGGTCAAGACACCTCCGAGCAGGATCAAGTAGCGCAGGCCCGAGTGTGCATTCAGAACAAAGTTACTCATCGTTTCGGTTCATCCCGGTTAACGGTCGTCTCTCGTGGACGAGAGAATGCGGTCGAGGCGGTCCTCGATCGCTGCTTTTCTTCTGATGTGCTCCAGAGTCGGCGGATGGAGAGAGCCCGGTCGCACGGCTTGTCCCTGCAACGCATCCATCAGCTGTCTTGCTTGGCGCTGGACTTGGCAGAGACCCGCGTCGTCCCCGCTCGGGCCCGTGTTCCGGCCACACCGCAAGTCCGGCCTTGCCTCGTCGATCCGACGTTCAACGGCGAGGAGCTCGAGGAGATAAATCTCTCTCTCCTCATACATGGCCTGCGTATTGGAAAGTAGCGGGTCTCCACGAACCTCTACGGTTTGTGTGAATGTAGCGCCTCTGGCTTCCAAAGTTACCGAATAGGTTCCGGGCGAAACCCAGGGTCCGTTCGTACCGATGGGGCGGGCCAACTCCGAGTCGTCGTGGCGGACCCAGACCCGCGGCCTGTCCGAGCTACCGTGCCTCAGGTCCCAATTCACGCGATGAACGCCTACTTCGGACGGAACGGTGAGTTCCTGCACGACACGCCCCGACGAGTTGGTGATTCGAAGGGTTGCCGCGCCCGTTCCGGGTCCCAGTACGTACGTGATGAGGGCGCCGTCCACGGGGTTGGTCCCGTGGAATTCCGCTTGGCCGCGATAAGAGGTGTCCTTCCGGTAGTTGAAGATCGTGGCTCTCTGGATGCTGAAGACGTGCACCGAGGCTGAAGCGACCTCTGCCGTCCATTCGGCCAGCGGCGTCGTGTCATCGAAGATCCAGATACTCTGGCCGTGGGTCCCGATCACGAGGTCTTTTTCCCTCGGATGGAGGACGAGGTCATCGATGTGTGTCGTGGGAAGATGGGACAGTTTCGCCCAGTCGGCGCCGGCTGTGGTGCTCACGAACAGGCCGTGTTCGGTGCCGACGAACAGCAGGTTCGGGTTGTCCGGGTGCTCCACCAAGGAGTTGACCGATCCGGAGGGGAGGCCCCCTGCCAGGGACGTCCAGGTCTCGCCGAAGTCGGTGGTCCGGAAAACGTACGGCTCGAAGTCCCCGTCACGGTGAGCGTCGAACGCGACGTAGGCGACAGCCGACCCTGACCGGGACGCAACGATGCGGCTCACGTATGTCCCGTCGGGGACACCCGGCACGTTGGCGCTCCTTTCGGTCCACGTGAGGCCCCCGTCCCGAGACACCTGGAGGTTGCCGTCGTCCGTGCCGACCCACAGGACTTGCGGATCCAGGGGTGACTCGGCGAGCACGACGATCTCTCCATAGCTGGAGGTGCCGTCGTTGCGGGAGATGTCGATTTCGGTTCCGCGAACACCCATCAACTCGAACTCGCCTCGATCTTGACGGCGTGAGAGATCCTCGGTCCGCGTCCATGAGCTGCCGCGGTCCCGGGAGATGAAGAGGCGGTTCCCTCCGAGGTAGACGACGGAGGCATCGTGCTGCGACACGAGGCTGGGTGAGACCCAGTCCCACCGGTAGCGCGGCTCGCCGTCGGGTGCCCGTGGACGAATGTCCAGCATGTCGCCGGTCTCCGGATCCAAGCGGTAGTATCCGCCCCCGTTCGAATTGGCGTACACGTAGCGATGGTTCGTGGGATCGACCTGCTGGTACATGCCGTCCCCGAACCCGGTCTGCTGCCAGTCGTCGTTGAGGATGCCGATCCAACGGCGCGTCTCGGACGGACCCATCCAGGAGTGGTTGTCCTGCATTCCGCCGTACACGTAGTAGGGATCCCGATTGTCGACGCCGATGGCGTAGAATTGGCCGATCGGGAGGTTGTTGATCTTGCGGAAATTCACGCCCCGGTCGTACGTCTCCCAGAGACCGGCGTCCCCCGCGAGGTACAGATGGTTCGGGTCACCGGGGTCGATCCAGAGCGCGTGGTGGTCGGCGTGTACACCCACGTCGTATGTGGGCGCCTGGGCGATCTGCGAAAAGCTTCGTCCGCCGTTTTCACTCTTGTATGCGGACGTTCCGAGCACGTAGACACGCTCCGAGTTCGAGGGGTCGATGAAGATCTCCGAGTAGTACATGGGCCGCGGGTCGAGCGCGTTGACTCGCTGCCACGAGTCGCCCCCGTCCTCGCTGCGGTAGGTACCCTGCTCGGCTCTTGATGCGTGCTGGATGAGCGCGCTCAGAACGCGCGGATCCGACTGGGAGATCGCGAGTCCGATGCGGCCTTTGTCGCCTGCGGGGATTCCGTTTGTGAGCTCATGCCACGTGTCGCCCCCGTCCATGCTGCGGTGGATCCCGCTGCCTGGCCCCCCCCCATTAAAGCCCCACGTACGGCGAAGCCGTTGGTACGTGGCCGCATAGAGGATCTCGGGGTTTTGGGGGTCCATGACCAAGTCGACCGCGCCGGTGAACTCGTCCACATAAAGAACGCGCTCCCAGGTGCGCCCACCGTCCCGGGTTCGATATACGCCCCGCTCCTCATTCCCGCGCCAGAGATTTCCGAGCGCCGCCACGTAAACGATGTCGGGGTCCGTGGGGTGGATCAGGACCTTACCGATGTGACGCGTTTCGACCAGCCCCACGTGCCTGAAAGTCTCGCCCCCGTCGTCGGATCGGTAGACTCCGTTCCCCCAGGACGAGCTCTGACGGTTGTTCTGCTCGCCGGTTCCGGCGTACAGGACGCTCGGGTCCGAAGGAGCGATCGCCACGTCTCCGAACGTGCTGACCGCCTGATCCGAGAAGACATTACGCCAGGTCTGACCACGATTGGTGGTCTTCCAGAGTCCTCCCGATGCCGTCGCCAGGAAAATGGTCGACGGGTCGTTGGGGAGCGCCTCGACGTCGTGCACGCGACCTCCGGCCACGGCCGGTCCGATCAGGCGGGGCCGGAACGCGGCGAGCTGCGTTTCGGTGATGGGGACGGTTCCACCCGGCGCCGCCGCCTGCGCGACGGACGCTACAGGAGCAACGAGAAGACCGACCATCGCGAGCAAGCCGCGCGACCGGAGGGGCACCGCGAATTCAAGGAGACCGCTCATCTCAACCGTCCTTCTCAATCCCTGCAGTGAGTGCTTCCCGGACGACCTCCAGAACCTCCGCGTCCATGTCGTCCGCCCCGAGCATCCACTCGAGGTAGTCCCCTTCTTGAGCCGCGACCTCAACGAGGGGCCGTCCCTTGTGTTTACCTCTCCGGAAAATCAAGCCTTCGCCCTCCTTCTTGAACCACTGCTCGACGGCGGTACGAATCGGGAGAATCTCGTCACAGTAAGCGTGGAGCGCATCCATGTCCCGAGGAAGGTCAGGATAACGCTCGATCTGCGCGGCCAAGACCGCCGCGGTGGTGCGGATGTCACCGAGGGCGGTGTGCGCCTCCTGGTGCTCCCGGCCAAGGTAGAAACGTGCGGCGGCAGAGAGGTCGCGGGGCTCCTCGCGATGGAAGATTCCCTGCATGTCGATCACCCGCCGCGTGCGGTGGTCGAAATCGAAGTCGGCCCTCTTGAACTCGGCGATCAACATCGGGAGGTCGAAGCGGCGGATATTGAAGCCCCCAAGGTCGCAGGGATCCATCAAGTCGAAGAGCGATTTTGCGCGAGCGCTGAAGGGTGCCTCGCCCGCCACGTCTTCGTCGGAGATCCCGTGTACGGCTTGCGCCTCCGGATCAATGGGGCGGCCCGGATTGAAACGTCTGACCCGTTCCATGACGTCGCCCTGTGGAGAAACCCTCAGGATCGCCATCTCGATGATACGATCCTCCTGGGTACTCAATCCGGTGGTCTCCAAGTCGAAGAAAACCAGGGGCCGGTCGAGCTCGATGGGTAGAAGCATCAGGACTCGTTGGGTGGAAGCATCAGGACTCGTTGGGTGGAAGCCTAGGACTCGATGGGTGCAAGTGTCAGGACGGGTGCCGGAAGCTGTGCACGGCCCTATCATAGCTGCCATGAGCGAATCGAGCAGCATGCGGGCGGTGGTCATCGAGGGCCAGGGGGACGTTGGAACCGTCGCGGTGAAGACAGTTCCTAAGCCGATCCCAGGCCCCGGTGAAATCCTCGCGCGCGTCAGCACCTCGGGCGTCAACCGTGCCGACCTACTGCAGCTGCGGGGAATGCACGCGGCGCCGGACGGGTGGCCGAAGGACATCCTCGGCTTGGAGTTCTCGGGAGTCGTCGAGGCCCTGGGCCCCGACACGAAACGGTGGCAGGTCGGGGATCGCGTGATGGGTCTCCTGGGCGGGGGCGGATACGCCGAATACGTGACGACACACGGCTCGACCGTGTTACCGGTGCCGGATGGCGTGACCGAGCACGACGCAGGCGCGATTCCGGAGGTGTTCTTGACCGCCTTCGACGCCGCCGTCTTCCAGATGGAGCTCAGCGCCGGAGAGGTTCTGCTGATCCACGCCGTGGGAAGCGGGGTGGGCACCGCGGCCGTTCAAATCGGAAGGGCGATCGGCGCTGTTACGATCGGAACCTCCCGGACGCCGGAGAAACTGACGGCTGCCTCGGAGCTCGGGTTGGATGACGCCGTTTTGGCGGACGACGATTGGCCGGAGAAGGTGCTCGCCGTGACCCGTGGGCGAGGAGTCGACGTGATTCTGGACCTCGTCGGTGGGCCCTACCTGGAGGGCAACCAGAAGGTCATCGCCCCTCGGGGCCGGCATATCGTCGTGGGTGTACCCGGTGGGACAACCGCGCAGATCGACCTGAGGGCGTTGATGGCGCGTCGGGTGACATTAAGGGGCACGGTGTTGCGTGGGCGCCCGGTGCACGAAAAGGCCGCTTTGACCAGGGCCTTCGAGGACCAGCTTCTTTCGTTCTTCTCGATCGGCGAGCTGAAGCCCGTGATCCACCGGGTGTTTCCGCCGGAGGAGGCGGGTTTGGCTCATGAAGTTATGGCGGCCAATGAGAATTTCGGGAAGCTGCTTATCGATTGGGGGTGAGTGGCCGGTGCGACGCAATCCGTTTCGAGTATTGGGGCCGAGCCAAAGGTGGCCGCATACGTAGGTTCTTGTCGTGAACATACGTTACGTAGGTTTTCCCATGGACCGAACAGAAGTGTCAAGGGGATAGAACGGAAGTAGCTTAGAAGTGGCAATCATGATCCTAGGACGACCCCTATGGAAGCCAAGACCAAAGACCTAGCACACCGACGAGAGCGGTTGCACCGCCTCGTGGACGACATGAATGAGGGGGAGCTCGATACGGTGGAGACGTTCGTGGAGTTCGTGCGCGAGCGTGGCGACACGCTACTCCGGAAGCTCATGAAGGCACCTCACGATGACGAACCCGTCACCGAGCAGGAGGAGGCGGGGGTCCGTGAAGCCTGGGGGGACTATGAAGCCGGACGTGTCCAGAGCTTGGAGGAAGTGTAAGAACACTAGAGGTCTCTTGGCCAAGCGCCGATGCCTAGGGCTCCTGCGGAGACGGCTCACCCAGCGCCTCCCGGATGACCCGGGCCTGTTCGACGACGTGGTCGATGTGCCTCCCCTCCGCGGGACTCGCATGCTCCGGTCGACTCACGTAGTCGAGCTTCACTTCACGAGGCACGACGGTTCTCAGCCGCGGACCGACGAAGGCGAGCGCACCCATGTTTCTGGGCTCCTCCTGGACCCACACGACCTCTTGGAGGTTGGGGTACCGAGCGACGAGTTGCTGCGTCTCACTCGAGGGGAACGGGTAGAGCTCCTCTAGCCGGGCGATGGCTATGTTACGAGCGCCCTCGCGCAAGTCGCTTCCGGCCAGGTCGTAGAAGAGCTTGCCGGAACAGAGAATCAGGCGGGTCACCGCCAAGCGGTCGAGGGGGGGGCCCTCGACGCCTTGGGTGTCGAGGTCGGGACGGTCGATGTCGTCGGGGCCTGAGGTGGTCGGGTCCGGGTCCGGTTTAGTCGGGTCCCGATCTCCGGGATCCAGGAAGGCCGGATCGTCGAGCACCGGCTGGAACCTGCCATTACATAGGTCCGATACGCGGGAGGTGGCCATGGGATGCCGCAGTAGGCTCTTCGGCGACATTACCACGAGCGGCCGCTGCGGCCGTTGGTGGGCCTGCCGCCGGAGTAGGTGGTAGTACTGCGCGGGTGTGCTCGGAGATACGACCCGCATGTTGTCTTCGGCGCAGAGCTGGAGGAACCGCTCGAGGCGGGCGCTCGAATGTTCGGGCCCCTGGCCTTCGTAACCGTGCGGCAGGAGCATCACCAGACTCGCCAGCTGTCCCCACTTTTCCCAGCCGGAAGCGACGAACTGGTCCACGGTCACCTGCGCTGCGTTGACGAAATCTCCGAACTGGGCCTCCCACAACACCAAGGCTCGGCGCGACGCGACACTGAATCCGTACTCGAAGCCCAGGACCGCCATCTCAGAGAGCGGCGAGTTGTGAACCTCGAAGCGGGCGTTCCCGAAGTCGGCGAGCGGCTTGTGCTCCAGGCCTGTGTTCACGTCGTGGAAAACCAGATGTCGGTGGCTGAACGTTCCGCGTTGCGTGTCCTGGCCGGTGAGACGAATGGGAATTTCCTCGCGGAGTAACGACCCGAAGGCCAGCGCCTCGGCATGGGCCCAGTCCACGGGTAGGTCGGGTCCGAAGTCCTCCACACGACGGGCGAGCACGCGCTCGAGCTTCGGGTGGAGGGTGAAGCCCTCGGGCGTCGCGAGTGCCGCCACGTTGATTTCGGCGAGTACCTCCAACGATACGTCGGGCGGGGCGACCCGGTCGGTCTCCAGAACCAGACCGTCGCTGAGCTCCGTACGGGACTCGCCCTCGCTCTGCACCTTCTGGCGTGCGTCCCGGAGGTATTCCGCGACGCGTTCCTGCATCGTCTCGACATCGTGGATGGTCAGGACATCTTGGCGCACGAGCAGGTCTCCATACAGCGCCCTGACCGTCGGGTGTTTCGCTATGGCCTCGGTCGCCAGCGGCTGGGTGTAGGCCGGCTCGTCGCCCTCGTTGTGGCCGTACCTCCGGTAACCGACGAGATCGATGACGACGTCGTCGTGATATTCGGCCCGGTAGGCCATGGCGAGCCGAACGGCCGCCAGACACGCCTCCGGATCGTCGGCGTTGACGTGGATGATCGGGAAGCTGAATCCCTTGGCGAGGTCGCTGGCGTACCGCGTGGAACGGCCGTGGACGGGCAGCGTCGTGAATCCAATTTGATTGTCGACGATGATGTGGACCGTGCCGCCCGTCGTGTACCCCTCCAGCCTGCCGAGATTGAGGGTCTCCGCAACCACCCCCTCTCCGGCGAAGGCGGCGTCTCCGTGGATAAGAATGGCGACCACCGCCGCTGTATCCTGCTCCGCGTCCTGGTCGTATCCGGTGTACTGGAGCCTCCTGGTCATGCCCTCCACGACCGGATTCACGAACTCGAGGTGACTGGGATTGGGAGGGAGAGTGATATGAATCGTGGAGCCGTCAGGTAGACTGCGCTCTCCCTGGGCGCCTTGATGGTACTTGACGTCCCCGGTTCCCTCGACCGTGAAGGCCCCTTTGGCCTCGATCCCCTCGAATTCGCGGATGATACCCTCGTACCCGAGGCCCACGATGTGGGCCAGGACGTTGAGTCGACCGCGGTGGGACATCCCCAGCACCACCCGCCTTCCGCCGGTGTTGGCCGACTCCTGGAGCACGAGATCCAACATGGGGACCAGAACATCCGTGCCTTCGATGGAGAAGCGCTTCTGACCGAGGTAGGAACGGTGGAGAAACTGCTCCAGGCTCTCGACCTCGGTGAGTCTCTGTAGAAGGCGCACCCGGTCTCCGGGCTCGAGCGGGCGTGTGTGCGTGCCGGATTCGACCTGGTCCCAAAGCCACCGGACGACCGTGGGGTCCTCGAGGTGCTCGAATTCGTATCCGATGGTTCCGCAGTAGGCTTGGTGGAGTCGGTGCAGCACGTCTGCCAGGGACTCGTCGCGTCCGTTCTCCACCACCAGCGACGCGGGGAGTTCTCGTAGCTCGTCCAGGCTGGTGCCGAAGAATGACGGATCGAGCTGCGGATGCCCGGGAGGGTCGGAGCCCAGAGGGTCGATGGTCGAGAGTTGGTGTCCGTGGACCCTATAGGCCTGAATGAACGACGTCGCATGAGCAACGACGCGGAGAAGACGGCGCATCCTGTCCGTCTCTTGCCGTGCAGCGGTCAGTTCATCAGCGGCCTTCGGCGATTCCGTGCTTGACTGGGGGTGGCCGCCTTCGCCACCCTTCTCGTCCAGGCCCTCGGGGACGATCAGACCGGCGTCGACCGCGACCTCCGGGCCCAGGTCGAAGAACTTGCGCCACGCCTCCGGTACACCCTCCGGATTACGCGCGAACTCCTCGTAGAGGGCCTGGGCGTAGGGGGCGTTCTGGCTGTCGAACGGCTTTTCGTCCATCGGTCTCGTTGCTTGCTTCGAGGATCCTCAGAAGGCTCTTCAACAGCCTTCTAGGAGGGTGATCGCCCCCCTTTCCGATCACCCTCCTGAGGTGGGGCTCCCACCGCCGTCGGCGCCGGTTCTAAGCTAGCCACATTCTCGTTTGTGGGCAGTGCCCTCTTTCGCGTCGCAGCCCGGTTGCCTCAGTACCCTGTACAAGGTACCCTATGGATGCGGTTGAGACTCGTTCTCATCTCATGACGGGCGAGTCGACGCACCCCCAGGAAAAGACCAAACCCAAACCGAACCCAATAGGCGCCCTCCGAACAGGGGCACCTTGAACGGTATAGAGAGCGTATTCCGATGCAATTGAGGCGTCTCCTCCCCTTTGCCGCGTACAGTGCGGCGCTTCTCCTTGGTTCCCCACTGGTAGCCCAGAGTGGTTCCGCCTCGGTGGAGGGTGTAGTCACCTCCCAGGACGACGGCTCGGCACTCTCGGGTACCACGGTGGAGGTCGTCGGGGCCTCCCTCGGGGTACTTACCGACGTAGCGGGTCGGTACGGGCTCCGCGGGATCTCGTCCGGAACCATCTCGTTGCGTTTCACGCGCATCGGATACACGACACTCACGAAGACCGTCACACTGGGTGCCGGTGAAACCGTGGTCGTAGATGCGCAGTTGGGGGCGGCCCCTCTTCGCATGGACCCCCTCAGGGTGCTTCTGAAGCGCACGCGTATGGTCGGCGACCCACTGGGGGCGGGCGAAATTCCGGGCTCCGTGCATGTGCTGGTGGCCGAGGATCTCGACTCACCCGCATTCGTGTTCGACAACATTCACGACTTTCTCCGGCAGGTGCCCGGCGTGAACATCCAGGAGGAGGACGGGTTCGGACTACGCCCGAACATCGGACTGAGAGGGACGGGCGCCGAGCGCAGTTCGAAGATCACCTTGATGGAAGACGGCGTGCTGATCGCGCCCGCACCCTACGCGGCTCCGTCGGCCTATTACTTCCCTGTCGCCGGAAGGATGGAGGCCCTGGAAGTTCGGAAAGGGTCGAGCCAGGTGCGGTACGGGCCGCGCACGATCGGTGGGGCTCTCAATTTGGTGTCCGCGAGCATACCGGACCGTCTGACTTGGTTCGTGGAGGGCTCGGGAGGGGAGTATGGCAGTCGCCAGGGCCATGCCCGGGCGGGAGACTCAGGAGCACGATTCGGTTGGTTGGTAGAGGCGTACTCGCTGGACACCGGTGGCTTCAAGGAGTTGCCGAGCGGAGCCGGCACCGGCTTCGATGTGGACGATTTCATGGCGAAGGTGCGCGTCAACTCGGATCGTGATGGGGATTCCTATCAGGAGCTGGAGCTGAAGCTGGGGTACACCACGGAGGAGTCCGATGAGACCTACCTGGGTCTGACCGATGAGGACTTCGGCCGTAACCCCTTGGCTCGTTATCCGGCCTCGGGTTCGGATCTGATGGAGGCCGATCACTCCCAAATCCAGCTCCGGCACTTCTGGGCCGGGGGTAACGTCGACATCACGACGACCGCCTACCGGAATGATTTCGCGCGCAATTGGTACAAGCTCCAGAGTGTGCTGGGCACGAGCATCAGCGGCGTGCTGGGAACGCCGGAGGACCACACGTCGGCTCTGGGCATCTTGAGGGGGGGAAACAGCGACGCCGACGCGCTTACGGTTCGTGCGAACAACCGCGAGTACTTCGGACAAGGCGTGCAGTCGGCTCTGGGACTCACGCTGGGAACACACGAGCTCGAGCTGGGTGCCCGGTTTCACCAGGATGAGGAAGACCGTTTTCAGTGGGAAGACGGTTTCCAGATGCTCGACGGCTCGTTGCGCCTCACGAGTGCGGGCGAGCCCGGGACGCAGTCCAATCGGGTCAGCTCCGCAACCGCCGTCGCCGTGTTTCTGCAAGACGAGATTACGCTAGGGCCGTGGACGTTCACGCCGGGCGTCAGGTTCGAGCACATCGAGTTCAAGCGCGTGGATTATGCCGGGGACGATCCGGATCGGACGTCGCCTACGAGCACCAGAGTGAACCGGGTCAACGCCTGGATCCCCGGGGTGGGGCTTTCTTACCGGATGAGCGCCCTGAGCGTCTTCGGTGGCGTCCACCGTGGGTTCGGCCCCCCGGGTCCCGGCGCGGATGAGGCCACCCGCTCCGAGAGCAGCGTCAATTATGAAGTGGGAGCGCGCTGGCGGCGCTCGGGCCTGGCGGCGGAGGCCACTGGATTCCTGACTTCGTACAGCAACATCCTTGGCCAGGCGACGCTGGCCACGGGCGGGGATGGGAGTGGACAGGCGTTCAACGGGGGGAACGCACGGGTCGCTGGTATCGAGGCGTCCATGGATTACGACCTCGCGTGGGCGGCCCCCGGGGTGACGCGGGTGCCGGTGCGGCTGGCCTACACGTTTACTCGGGCGTCGTTTCGGTCCGGGTTCGTCTCCGACTACGACCCGTGGGGCACGGTCGAGGCCGGTGATCGCTTGCCTTATCTACCCGAGCACCAACTGAACGGGAGCATCGGTTATGACCGATCGGCTTGGAGCGTCTCGATCTCCATGACCGCTTCCGGGGCCATGCGGACAGAGGCGGGATCGGGTCCCATTCCGGTGGGGCAGGGCACGGACGCCTTTGTCGTTTTCAACGCTTCCGGCGAGGTCCAGGTCGGTGGGCGTGGGACCCTCTTCGCCGGCCTGCAGAACTTCACGAACCAGATTCACGGCGTGGCTCGCCGCCCGGCCGGCCTGCGCCCGGGGTTGCCTCGCACGTTCGTTGCGGGTTTCCGCGTGCACCACCTCACCCCCCAAACTCTTGCAGGACCGCCTCTTTGATCGGGTCGATGGAAGATCCGAATCCGTAAAAGCTCTTCACCACGCGTAGATCACGGTCGAGCACAATCGTGTACGGTAGACCACGGTAGTTGTAACGGCTTTTCAGGCGTCCCCCACCGGCGCCGCTCTCATAACTCACCCCTCCCAACTCCTCGATGAAGGCGAGGCCAGCACGGGGGGCGACGTCCTCGTTCAGCCCCACGATGACGGCCTGCTCCGGATCCAGCTCTCGTGAGAAGGCGTCCAGGAGCGGCATTTCCTCTCGGCACGGGGCGCACCAACTCGCCCAGAAGTTCACGACGACGACTTTGCCACGATGCTTCTCGAGTGTCGTGCGCTCCGTCGCCCGCCCCAGAGTGGGAAGATCGAAGGTCGGGAAGGGGACCCGATTCGGGTCGCCCAACCACCGCTGGGCGTCTTCCTCACGGGTCACGTAGACGCGGCCGCGCGCGTCGGCGAGAACGGCCGAGCCCTGAGGTATACGTCCGGCACGCAGCAGCCGGCCGTCGGCGTCGAACACGAGAACGTGGTCAGGCCCGACCTCCGGCTGCGGGGCGGCCAGAACGTAAAAAAGCCCCCCCCGTCCCGCTACCACACCGAATTGCAGCACGGAGAAGACCGGCACCGCGGATCCAGCAATAGCCTGAAAGGTCGGTGGGTCGACGGGCGCCGGAGGCTGCCAGCGGCTTACCCACATCGTGTCCCCCTCTGGGTCGAAGGCGACCAACTCGGGCCGCACCGCCGAGGCGAACACGACGGGGCCGTCCGTCCGTCTCGTCGCCCACCCTGTGTTGACCAACTGGCCGAGGAAAGCGTTCGCCGGTCGGGTCGCCGATCCAACGGGTGTCCTTTCCCCGGTTTCCTCATCGTGGAGCCATAGCAGGGGATCCCCTGAACGGACGGGCGCCAGGTGGAAGTCGAAGAGATCACGCGCCGAGGCCGTTGCGCCCGGCTCCCAAGTGGTCGGTGGGCCTCCAGGTCCTTCCGGCGCCGGCGGCATCACACGACCCGACCGGGTCAGCGGTGCGGGCCGGCCCGCGAGGAAGAGAAGCCGGACGCCATTCTCCGGTGGATCGTCGTAGATCAGGAGGTTTTCGGCCGGGCCCCTGTTTTCGATGAGCGTCCATCCGCTCTTCTGTGAGATGGACGGCTCCCGGTATCCCTGAACGGGCTCACCGGCAGGCGGCCCCGGCTGGCAGGCGGAGAGCACGCCCAAAACTATCACGAGGCCGGGGCGTAAACCCCGACCTCGCGATATCGAAACGGATGAGACCATCCAAGCTACATCCGAATCGATTCGATCAGAATCGTGTTCAGGCCGCCACGTGAGATGACTCTGCCGGTCACGGTGACGGTGTGCTCGGCGTGCCCACGCAGATCCTTGTCACCGCGTTCCGTGCCCATGGCCATGGTGACGGGCAGGTAGAGCGTCCCATCCTCGGCGAGCAGCGCCAGCGGGATCCCCTGATCGAAGCACATCTGAGAGCACATCCTGTGGTCGTCTCCGGCTAAGCCGTAGACCGTGTTACACGAAAGATCGACGACGGTCGCCGTCAGCGTGATCGGCGTGCTCTCGGCCGCTTGCTGAGCCGACGCGGGCTGCGCGGCCAGTACTATGAAGCTGAGTGCCAGTGCGGTTAGTGCGAACTTGAACATCGGACTACCTCCAGTATGGGAATGATGGTGAACGCTCCGATACGTCCTTCGAGACCGGAGCCCTCCTTGGATTACTCTCTCGCATCGTGATCCTCGTGGCTTTCCGTCTCCGGGTCGCCGATCGCATGCGTTCCTGGTGGATGGACGTCGTCGACCGTGGGGTCGTGGTCGTCCATGTGACCGTTACCGGCCGGGTCACCCGGCTGCACATCGAATGCAAAGGGGGCGGCATCGGTTCCATCCCCCAGGTTGACATAGATCTCCCACGCGCCGTCCATACGTATCTCGACCGACGAAGTGTACGTAGTCGGACCCGACGGCTCGGCGGCGTACCGGATGAGGCCCATCACCGGCATCTCCGGGGAGATGAGGTCGATGGACACGGGGATATCGTCGGGGATCTCGTGATCGAATGAAATCTCGAACGCCGTGAAGCCTACGCGAACCGGGACCCGATCGGGGCGGACAGTTACTTCTATGCCGCTCGTGGTGGTACCAGTCCACTCCGCGCGGCTACCCAGATCGACGGACGTTTCCGGCGAAGTGTCCTCTTCGGGCCCTGCTTGAGCATCGTTGAGCGTGCAGCCCAACGCCGAGATCGTGAAAACGGCCACGATCGCCGCGTTCGTCATGTGGTTTCCCCCGTTCGAGCAAAACGTGAACATCTTCACAACGCCTGAGAGTAGGAACAGGTTCCAGGAGGCATCGCCTAGGTCCCGAAGCGAGGATCGCTCGGGTGGTTCGGGAACCCGTAGGAGGTTGCCCCGGGTTACGGGCTTGGGGTAGACGCCAAGGTCTTGGACAGAGGAGGCTCACGTGGTTCGCCGCTGGTTTTACATGATCTCGGCAGTGGTACTCACAGTGGTGTTGACGGGCGCGTTCTTCGCGCCTCGCGTCCTCTGGGCGCTAGCCATTGTGGGACCACTGATTGCGCTCGGTCTGCACGACGCGCTTCAGAATCGGCGGACGATTCTCAAGAACTTCCCGCTACTTGGACGCGGGCGGTACCTGCTCGAGGCGATACGACCGGAGATCCAACAGTACTTCATCGAATCCAACATCGATGCGTTCCCGATCGAGCGAGAGTTTCGCAGCATCGTATACCAGCGCGCCAAGGGCGAGCTCGAAACGCAACCGTTCGGCACGCAGCGCGACGTCTACCGAGTCGGCTACGAATGGTGCTCGCATTCGATCGCGCCCGCAGAGCCGCTCCAGGAACACCCTCGGGTCGAAATCGGAGGCCCCGACTGCGAGCAACCCTACTCCGCGTCGTTGCTCAACGTCTCCGCCATGAGCTATGGCGCGCTTTCGAAGAATGCGATCCTGGCACTCAACCTTGGGGCCAAGCGGGGTCACTTCGCGCACAACACCGGGGAGGGAGGCATCTCGCCGTACCATCTGGAACATGGTGGCGACCTCATCTGGCAGATCGGCACTGGATACTTCGGATGTCGCACGCAGGACGGAGCCTTCGATCCGCGGGCGTTCGAGCGCCAGGCCTCCCAAGAGGCGGTGCGGATGATCGAGCTCAAGCTCTCCCAGGGCGCCAAGCCCGGACACGGCGGGATTCTGCCGGCGTGTAAGGTCACGCAGGAGATCGCGGACATTCGCGGCGTCCCGGCCGGCGAAACGGTGATCTCGCCTTCAGCGCACCGGGCCTTATCGACGCCCCGGGGCCTGCTCGAGTTCCTGGCCAGCATGCGCCAACTCGCGGGCGGGAAGCCTGTCGGGTTCAAGCTTTGCGTCGGTCACCGGGAGGATTTCTTCGCGGTGTGCAAAGCGATGCTCGAGACCGGCATTACCCCCGACTTCATCACGGTCGACGGGGGCGAGGGCGGAACGGGAGCGGCACCACTCGAATTTTCGAATTCGGTGGGCATGCCGGCACGCGACGCCTGGGTGTTCGTGCACAACGCTCTCACCGGGGTCGGGGTACGGGACCGTGTTTCTATAGTCGCTGCAGGGAAGATCCTTACCGGCTTTCACATGGCCCGCGCGCTCGCCTTGGGCGCCGATCTCTGCGTGTCGGCGCGGGGCATGATGTTCGCCCTGGGCTGCATCCAGGCTTTACGTTGCAACTCCGACCACTGTCCGACGGGAATCACTACACAGCAGCCGGCTTTGGTACATGGACTACACGTGGCGGACAAAGCAAAGCGGGTTGAGCGCTACCATGCGGGAACCGTGGAGGGATTCCTGGAGATTCTCGCGGCGATGGGATTACGTGATCCGAAGAGGGTCGGCCCAGGCCACGTCTTTCGACGTGTCAACGATACCCAGGTGCGCAGATTCAGCGAGATGTACGACTTCGTCACCGAGGGCCAATTCTTACAGGACGACGGCGTGCCGGCGGAGTGGCGTGGGGAATGGCGTGCCTCGAATCCCGACCACTGGTAGGCCGTAGCCGCAGGTTTCACGGTCCGTGGTGTGGACGTCGTTTCGACACCGCCTCGTACAGCCCTCGGGGCCGCGGAAGTCGACCGGGAGCGTGAGGCCATTCTGCGAGCCTCGGGCGCCAATGTGATGAAATGCTCTCTAACTATAGGTCGCCAACCGACGACGATCCTTCGGTCAGCAACAGAGGCTCGGCCCAGTCCGAGGCCCCGACATAATGCGTGGAGCGGTGCGTCGACGCCGGTAACCGGCGTGACCCAGGGAACGGGTGCATAGGGGCTCCGTATACACCACAGGTAGTACTCGTGTAGTACTCATGCGGCGCGATTGGAGTCCAACGATGGCGGAGGGGGCCACCCAGGGCATTCTGTTAGTGTCCGATATAAGCGGTTATACGGACTTCGTCCGCAAGCACGCCCGCTCAGCCAGCCACGCTCGGCAAATTACGGTTCGCCTCCTGAAAGCCATTATTTCCGCGTCGAGTCCACCACTCTTGGTGGCCGAACTGGAGGGCGACGCGGTGTTCTTCTACGCCCTCGGGTCGGAAGAGGAGCTTCCCGGGTTGGCCGAGCAACTGAAGGACCAGATCCCCCGGCTCTTCCGATCCTTTGCCGAGGAGTTGAAGGTGTTGGACTCGTTTCCACACTGTAGCTGCAACGCCTGTGCGTCCATCGGAAGCCTACGCCTCAAGCAGGTCGTCCATGTGGGTGAGGTGGCCGTGGAGAAGATCGGTCGCTTCAAAAAACTGTTCGGGCTCCCTGTCATCGTCGTCCATCGAATGCTGAAGAACTCGGTGCCGGCGACCGAGTACCTGATGGTCTCCGAGCCCGCGTTTTCCAAATTCGACGGTTTTTATGATCTCGAGCCGGAGCGACGCCTAGTGGAGCTGGAGGGGATTGGAGAGTACCGGATGATGGTGTTCTACAAGGAGCAACTGGCCTCAATCCAGGAGCGGCTCGACAACGAGGAGGGACCGATTCCGGCCCCATCTTTCTTTCAGATATTCAGGTGGAAGCTCAGCCTGATGGTCCGGACCCTCTTTGAGATGGTTACACGGCGAGGCCCGCGGGGCTAAGCCCGTTGACTTTCGTCAGTGTCTAGCCCGTAGAAAATCACACCTCCTCTCTCGTTCCAGTGACGTGGTGGCCGGCGATGTCCGCTGAACCCGTTACCGTCCCATGTCCCCGATCGTAATCGGGTCCTCCATGTGCCGGGCCTCCTGGTACCGTCCCCGCGCTGCTCGCTCGCCCCGCCCTCCCGTACCGGATTATCGAGACATTGAGCGTGCGAAACGGGGATGGTTCGCGTATCGTGACAACCCACCATACCGGAGTCCCAGCCATGCGCAATTTCCAACACGTGATACTCGGAACCGGCCAAGCGACGGGCACCTTGCTGGGCGCCCTCCTGCCGACCGGAGACTCGATCGCCGTCATTGAAGGAGATCGCATAGGCGGCACCTGCGTGAACACGGGTTGTACGCCGACCAAGGCACTCGTGGCCAGCGCGAAGGTCGCTCATATCGTGCGGCGCGCCCCGGAGTACGGCGTGCAACCCAATGGGGTCGAGATCGACTTCGAAGTCGTTCGGGCGCGCATGAACGGCATTCGCGACAACACCGGGATGGCGTCGTGGATCCGCTCGGCGGAGAACGTGTCGCTATTCGAGGACTGGGGGCGATTCGAGGGTCCGCGGCAGATTCGTGTGGGCGACGAGAGCATCACCGCCGATCGCATCTATATCAATGGCGGAGCACGTGCGCGCGTCCCCGAGATTCCAGGGCTGGAGAGCGTTCCATGGCTGGATAACAGCCGGATTCTCGAGCTGACGGAGGTGCCGGAGCATCTGATCATCTTGGGAGGGAGCTACATCGCGCTCGAATTCGGTCAGATCTTCCGAAGGTTCGGTGCGCGGATCACCGTTGTCGAGTCAGGATCTCAACTCGTATTTCGAGAGGATGCGGATGTGGCCGAGTCGATCAAGGATATTCTCGAACTGGAGGGCATCGAATTCTGTCTGGATTCGAGCGCGGTGAGAATTGCCCCAGACGACGCCGGCGTTGCGGTCACGATCGTACAGGGTGGCGATGAGCGTGTGCTGACCGGCTCTCACTTCCTCGTGGCGGTCGGGCGGGTCCCGAACTCGGACCTTCTCAATGCGGAGGCGGCCGGCATCGAGCTCGACGAACGGGGGTTCATCGAGGTCGACGACTTTTGCCAGACCAGCGCGGAGGGTGTCTTCGCCCTGGGTGACATCAACGGACACGGTGCCTTCACCCATACCTCGGTCAACGACGCCGAGATCGTTCTCGACCGGATGCGCGGTGGCACCAGGAAATTATCGGACCGGATTCCCGTCTACGGGCTCTTCATCGACCCGCCGCTCGGTCGTGTCGGATTGACCGAGAAGGAGGCCGTCGAGAGGGGGCATACCGTACTGAGGGCCACAAAGCGGATGTCGCAGATCACCCGGGCCAAGGAGATGGGCGAAACGCTCGGGTTCGCCAAGCTCCTGGTCGACGGCGATACGGATCAGTTTCTGGGCGCCGCGATCCTCGGACCCGGTGGCGACGAGATCATCAACATGTTTGCGGCCTACATGTCTGGTGGACTGACCTGGAAGGACTACCGGAAATCGGTGCTGGTCCACCCGACCATATCCGAGCTCATGCCCTGGACGCTGGACGCGCTGAAGCCGGTTTGAATCGTCGGCCAAAAAGATCTTGAAGGAGTACGGTGGGCCGGATCTGGATGGTAGGCTTCCGACAATGCGAGCCGGTGTGAGTGTCTCACGCCTTCTCGCGATCAATGCCCTGGTGCGGATCGGCGCGGCCGGCTCCGGGCAGTTGTTCGCGTTTCTCCTGGCCGCGCGGCTGTCCGGCCAAATCGCCGCCGGAGCCCTCCTGGTAGGTGTGATCGGGGCCGCCTTCTTCGTGACGGAGTTGGTGGGCGCTCCCTTCGCGGGGGCGCTGGCGGACCGGGTGGGTCAGCTCCGAATTCTCCGGTGGGGGCCGGTCTTCGGCGTGGTCTCCGCGTTGGTCGCGGCAACGGCGGCGCTGGGCGCGGGTTCGTTGCCTCTCCTGGTGGTGATCCTG
>JADFNK010000114.1 GCA_022563405.1 Gemmatimonadota bacterium
ATGTTTTCCTTCCAGAATGTGTTCATCGCGACGTATTTCAAGCGAGAGAATCGGTACGATTCACTGGAACCGGAACCGGCGTGGAGCTTCAATGTGGTCTTGGGGCTGATCTACGGAGAAAGCCTTGGTTTGACCGGGCAACGGACGGTGCGGTACGAAGTGAATTACTACAACGGGATCAATCCACACGGTCAGTTCCGGCAGGACAAGCTGTCGTATGTAGGGTTCAATTTCGTCATCGATTTCTAGTTTCTCGCTACGTAATCTGCACCCGCCCACTACGTCATTCGACGTATGATATCGGAACCACATTGAGCGCATCTTCCCTGTCGAGACTCGGAATGTCCGATCCAGGGAGGAAGCGATGACGAGAGCGACGGTATACGTAGCGGCACTGTTGGACCTTGGTGTGGCGGCAGCTCCGTAGGTTTTACCGCCGGCCTCTACCGAATCCGGAGCCCAACATTCAAGCTGGGGGTTGAGGTCGGGTACGACCGCCTTGGTGGCTACACCAACACCTACTTCGACATCCACGGACCGGGGATCACGCAGATCGAGAAATTCAACTGGAGCGTGTTGCGTGCCGCTGCGGTCGCGCGCGTCCAGTTGGCCCGGTCGTCGATCCGTCCCGTTGGAATCATCGGTTTCGGTGCCTACATGGTCAGGACGCGGGACGACATCGAGGCCTTCGACCCCAATGGGGTCTCGATACCGATGTATAGATTCTTACAGATTCGGACGACAATCCGACCTGGAGCCACAGTGGGGCTAGGGGTCGAGCTGCCTAACGCATTGGGTCGGTTGACAATGGGGGCGGAAGCTCGTTGGCACGGCCTATTCGACGTCGGCCCGGGAGGTGTGGCGATGGGGAACTTCGCTACCTTCACCATCAGCGTGGGGTTCGACTGAGACGTGTTCTTGCTCAACGACCAAGTGATTGTGAGCACGAGATTACGGAAGAGCACCTCCACCTGGTGACGCCTGATCTGGCGATCGTCGACTCGGTTGGCACCTCCCGCGCAGGCGAGATCAGCGGGATCACCACCGGCGGGGTCATCGCGTAGAGCCGTTCCCTCTACGTAATCTGCACCCATCTGCTACGTCATTCGACGTATGATATCGGAACCCGGTTGAAGGCATCTTCCTCTAGACACTCATACCGTCAATGGAGGGGATTCAGATGAAGAACCGCACACTCTTTGTAATATCGTGCTCGCTTCTTCTCCCGCTGGGGTGCGGAGGTGACGACCCGATCGGTCCCTTCGGGACGCTCACGGTTGCCACGACTTCGCTACCCAACGCCGGAAGGACGCTTGCCTACGGTGCGACGCTCGAGGCCACCGGCGGAGACGCCGACTATACGTGGTCCATCACGGTTGGATCGCTGCCGACGAATCTGAACCTGACGGCGACCGGCGAGATCTCCGGCACGCCAACGGTAGCCGGGACCTCGGACTTCACGGTTGCGGTCGTGAGTGGGGACGGTCAAACCTCACAGCAGCAGCTCTCGATCACCGTGAGCGGGCGGTTTCTCGACCCGGAGTTTGCCGTGGTGGTCGAGAGCGACATCCTCTATGCAACCGGATCGGTCCGGAGCCCGGGCGTCGGCGAGATCGATTTGCTCCTCGACGTCTATCGACCAGCGGACGCGAATCTTCCTGCGCTGCGTCCGGGCTTCCTCTTGATCCACGGCGGAGGTTTCACGGGCGGGAGCAAGACCAACGCGACCACGGTCGCCTTCGGCAACGCGTACGCCCAGCTCGGGTACGTCGCCGTATCCATCGACTATCGGTTGGTTGGAGACGACCCGCCGACCGAGGATCTCGCCCGGGATCCCGCCAGTCCGCAGTCGGTAGCGGCCGCGGCGGCCAGAGTCGACGCCGCCAGGGCCGTGGAGTGGATGAGAGCGAATGCGGCCACCTATCGGATCGATCCCAACCGCATCGCCATCGGAGGTTATTCGGCTGGGGCCATTACGTCGTTGGGTGTGGCGTACCGAGATGCTGGCGTCGATGGAGCGGATGTCCAAGTCGTGCTTTCACTCTCCGGAGGTCTTTACGGACAAGAGTCCATTATCGACGCCGACGATCCTCCGTTGATCATGATTCACGGTACGGCCGACCCGACTGTGCCGTTCAGTCTCGCCGAGGCCGTAGAAGCCCAAGCTCTTTCCGTCGGCCTGATCCATGAATTCTATCCGCTCGCAGGAGTCGGTCACGGAACGCCGTCTGTGCTGACGAGCACGGTCGTCGACGGCATTACGCTCGCGGACAGGATCAGGAACTTCTTCTACGCCCACCTGGAGCTGGGGGCGCTGTGACAAGGCTCGCTGCGACCCTTGTGCGTGGCCTCTGGGTGTTCCCCGGTTTCTTGCCTCCTGTGAAACTTGATGCACCCGGGCGTCCGGCTTTCGATTCCTCTCGTTCAGGAGGTGCGAAGACTTCTGGCAAACCGACTGAGCCCCGCTTAGTATATATGCAAACTTTCAAGAACTCCTTCTGAGGAGTTGACACGATGGTGAGCCGCGACAGCGCGTGCAGGCCCTCGTCGGATCGCAGGCTTTTTTCTCTCTGCTTCCCCGTCACAGGGCTCCCTACCTCGTAAAGATGCTTCCCGAGGTGGTAGTGGACGGCGGGGTCATTGAAGCCGGTGCGATCGTGGCGGTGACCGGAAGGGTGTATGCCATGTCGGATAGCGTGGCCGATGCATGGGTCGCCAGCGGTGGCATTGCTGCGTCGTTCTTCGAGGCCTCCGGTGTGGCCGTTGCCGGGAGGTGAGGTTCGGCCCATCGCGTTCCTACGATCTCCTCACGGCCCACGGCGTACACGACCGGTTTCTGTGCAGTGGCGGTCTCTTCTCCCCACTTTGAAACTCGGCGCGCCACTGCGCTTACGGCGAAGGGGACAGGTACATGATCTCACTTCTGACGGGGAGTAAGGGATGCCTCGACTGACGGGGCACGCGTCGTATTCGCGGATCTTATGGGCACTCCTCGCCCTCTTCTGCGCGCGAGTACTGGGTCAACTACTCGTCGCCACGTTGGGAGTATCCTTTCTGCCGCCGATGGAGGAGTGGTTCTCGGGCCTGATTCCCTACACGCGGCTCCTCGCCTCACAGTTGGTCATCATCGGGCTCCTCGGATGGGTGGCGACCCAGTTCAGCCGAGGTCGAGGGTGGGTCACCCGCCCGAATTTAGGTCTGGGTCGAGGCCTCGCGATCGTCGGTACGCTCTACCTCGGCGTGATGGTCATCCGATACGTGATCCGGATGTCGCTCTATCCGCCCGAGCGCTGGACGGGCGGCTCGATCCCGATCTTCTTCCACTGGGTGCTGGCCGGCTTCGTGCTGACGGTCGCGTTATTTCACCTGCGCACGGCAGAGCGTTCGCCGCTCGGTCGCAAGGGTAGGGCCCTGTTGGCTAGCGGTGGGCTGGCGGTGGTCGTGACGATCTCGGCGTGGGTCGCGTATTTGCTTGCACCTGCCTATTTCGCCGGGCAAATCGGCGTCGGGAGGCCTCAGCACGCGGTTCGGATATTTCGGAGCCAGTCGTTCGAGACGAGTGATGGCACGCGGCTCGTTGCGGATCTCTTCCGCCCCCGACGCGCCGATCCGGCCCCGACGATTCTGGTGCGCATTCCGTACGCCCGCACGTGGACAAACCGGGTGTTCGCAACCATGATCGGGCGCATGTGGGCCGAACACGGGTACAACGTGGTGCTTCAGGGAACGCGGGGGCGCTATGAGTCGGGCGGGGAGCATTACCCGCTCGTGCACGAACGCGACGACGGCGTCGAGACGTTGGCCTGGATCGATCGCCAGCCCTGGTTCGATGGCCGCGTGGGAATGTGGGGTTCGTCGTACTTCGGCTACACCCAGTGGGTGCTTGCGGACGATGCTGAGCCGGCCCCTCTGACCTTCATGATCCAGCTCGCAAGCACCGACCACTACGGCATGTTCTATCACGGAGGCGCGTTCTCGCTGGAATCAGCTCTGTACTGGGGAATCCGCAGCAGCCACACGGATGACAGCCCCCCCGATACCCTGTTGATGGATCGCGCGTTCGGGACGCTTCCGCTGGTCGAGTTGGACGACCGGGTCGAGGCGGATGTGAGCTACTACAACGATTGGGTCTCCCACACCCGACGGGACGAATACTGGCGTGCGATCGACGGGGAGGATCGAGCTGCCCGTGTCACCGCACCGATTCACTTCATGGCCGGATGGTTCGACCCGTATCTTCCGACTCAGCTGCGGGATTACACCACGATCCTGCAGTCCGCGGACCCACGAGTAGCGGAGAGCACACATCTGACTATCGGTCCGTGGGGCCACGCGTTCGAGCCGCCGCTCGTGGACGGGTCGCTGCCCGACAACTATCGCCGGTCGTCGATCGCTCCTTCGGTGGCGTGGTTCGATCGCTACCTGAAGGGAGACTCGGCCGTCCCCGCGCCTCCTCCCGTGCGGATCTTCGTGCTCGGTGCGAACCAGTGGCGCGACGAGGAAGCGTGGCCCTTGGCCCGCGCTGAGCCGACGGCCTTCTACCTGAATGGGGACGGCGGCTCTCTTTCGGTCGGGAGCCCTCCGCCCGGCTCGGGCACACTGGAGTACGTGTTCGATCCGACGGACCCGGTGCCGACCCGGGGCGGTGCGATGCTCGGTGCCCGCTCCGGAATGAGACTTCAGTCGAACGTCGAGCGGGACGACGTGCTCACATTCACGACAGACCCGCTTTCGGAGCCACTAGAGATAACGGGGCCGGTGTCAGCGGTGCTGTATGTTGAAACGTCCGCACCGAACACGGACTTCACGGCCCAACTGCTCTACGTCGAACCGGACGGCCGGACCTTTAATATCACCGAAGGGATCGTTCGCCGTGAGTTCCGCCAGGACTCGGGGCCTGAGCGCATCTCCATCGAGCTGTGGCCGACGAGCATCGTCCTGGAGGCGGGTCGTCGCCTACGTCTGGACATCGCCAGTAGCAACTACCCACGCTGGGACGCCAACCCGAACACCGGCCGGGATCCTGCGAGGGAAACGGCACCGGTCTCGGCGACGCAACGGATTTTCTGGGGCGGTGCGACCCCGTCCCACATCACGCTTCCGCTCGTTCCCACGTCCCCGCCCCTCACGGAGGAGACGCCACGATGACCCTGAGAGGCCACGTTCTGCCATGGACCGCGTACCCGGGTACGATGGTCGCGTCCTTCACCATCTACGCGCTACTCCACGCGCAGAGCGTTCCCGTCATGGTCAGCGCGTACATTGCGGTCGTGTTCTGTGCGGCTGCCGTGACCCTGCTGGAGTTCGTCATCCCGTACGATCGGACCTGGCAACCCGATCGCGGAGACGTGAAGAGCGATCTGCTCTTCATGGTCACGGTTCAGATGGCGTTGCCACCGCTGCTGGGACTTCTCGTAGCTGACAGCCTCGTCAGGTACCTCGCTGCGAGGGAGTGGCCTATCACGCTGTGGCCGGAGCAGCTGCCGTTAGCGGTCCAGGTCGCTCTCATGCTGCTGATAGCGGAGTTCTTCCGCTACTGGCTCCACATCGCAGCTCACAATACCAAGCTGTTGTGGCGTTTCCACGCCGTGCACCACTCCCCCCACAAGCTCTACTGGCTCAACGTGGGACGCTTTCATCCGCTCGAGAAGGCGGTCCAGTACATGCTGGACATGCTGCCCTTCATTCTCATGGGGGTTACCCAGCCGGTAATCGCCCTTTACTTCGTCTTCTACGCCGTAAACGGCTTCTTCCAGCACTCGAATGTCGACGCGAGATACGGGGTGCTGAACTACGTGGTGAGTGGCGCGGAGCTGCACCGCTGGCACCACTCGAAGCTCATCGAGGAGTCCAACCGAAACTATGGCAACAACCTGATCGTGTGGGATCTGCTTTTTGGGAGCTGGTTTCTCCCCAAGGACCGCCGAGTGGGGGACCTGGGGCTGATCAACAGAAACTATCCGCTCGATTTCGCGTCCCAGATGAAGACCCCGTTCATCTCAGGCCTGGACAAGGAGAGCTCTTCCGACTCATGAGCCGCCTGCTGAACGCGCTCCTCTGGAGCCGGATGCAGCTTCTCAGATGGACCAATTGGAGGCAGTTGGTTGCGGCCGCCCGGCATCCGGGGCGAACGCAGAGCCGGTGGCTGCGGCGCCACCTCGCCCACAACGCAGACACACGTTTCGGCCGTGAATACGACTTCCGGACGATCACGTCCTACGAGGAGTTTGCCGAACGCGTGCCGATCCAGACGTACGAGACTCTGCGACCCTACATCGAAGCGCAGGAACAGCACGGTGAGCCAACGCTCACGGCCGATCCGCCTGTCATTTACGCCCAAACCAGCGGAACCTCGGGGAAGCCGAAGCTCATACCGATCCTCCAGTCTTCGTTGGAGAATCACCGCCGGAGCCAGGGGAGTCAGGCCTTCATCCAGTTCTCGGCCGTTCCGGGTGCCTATTCCGGCAGGCTTCTGCCCATCGTCAGTCCGGCCGTAGAAGGAACGCTTCCGTCGGGCGCCGCCTACGGTTCCGCATCGGGACACGTGTACAAGAACATGCCCACGCTCGCCCGAGCCAAGTACGTTGTGCCGCACGAGGTCTTCGAAATCGAAGACTACGACCTCAAGTATCTCACGATTCTGCGATTGGCCGTGCCGGCTCGAGACATCACCTTCATGGCGAGCGCCAACCCCTCGACGTTCCTGCGTCTTTTGGACCTGCTAGCTGAGCGGCGGCTGGAGCTCCTCGAGGACATCACTTCGCAACACTTCCGTCACCTCGACGAGCTTCCCAACTCGATCGCCGATGTCGTGCTCCCCCGGCTTCGGACACCGGAGGCCCGCGTCGCCGAGCTCGATTCGGTTCTCCGCCTTCCGGCCCCGGCCTTCAAGCACGTGTGGCCCGAGCTACGACTCCTGACGACATGGACTGGGGGCAGCTGCCGTATCGCGCTGAGCAGGGTCGTCGAGACGGTCCCCGAGTTCACCCGTATCAGCGAGCTGGGCTACCTGTCCAGCGAGTTCCGCGGAACGATTACCATCGATATCGAGCGCAACCTCGGCATGCCGACGATCCACGAAAACTTCCTGGAGTTCGTGGAGCGTGATGATTGGGACTCGGGCGATCGTCGTGCCGTAACGGTCGAGCATATCGAGCTGGGTCGCGAATATTATGTGATAGTCACCACCGACTCGGGCCTCTACCGCTACTTCATGAATGATCTGGTCGAAGTAACCGGGCGATTCCACGCGACCCCCACCATCAAGTTCGTGCGGAAAGGCAGGGGTGTCACGAGCATCACGGGCGAGAAACTCTGTGAGAACCAGGTCATCGAAGCGGTGCAGGCCACCGGAGACGAGCTCGGCCAGCCCACGGACTTTCTGCTCATGTTGGCCGATCCCGAAGAGTCTTGTTACCGCCTGGTGATCGAGCTGGACCTGGATCGAACTGCCGCAGATCAGTGGGGTCGCTCTGTGGAGAGGGCGCTGGGCGAGCAGAATCTCGAGTACGCTCAGAAGCGGAAAAGTGGCCGCCTCCGGGCTCTACAGATCATCCCAGTGGTCACCGGCACCGGGGAGCTCTACAAGCGCCACATGCTGGCGAAGGGGCAGCGAGAGGGCCAATTCAAGCTCGTCGCTCTTCAATATGCGGCCGACTGCACCTTCGACTTCACACGGGCGAGCCCAACACAGACCTCGGTCGACCCGACATGAGCTCATTGGCCTTTTACCGCGTCGCCATACCCTTCCGGCAGGGCTTCAAGCACGGCTCGGCGGAGCGTACGCAGACGCAGGCCGTTTGGGTCGAGGCCAGTCGGGACGGAGTGACCGGCGTCGGTGAAGGCTGTCCGCGCGAGTACGTGACGGGGGAGAGTCTCGAGACTGCGGAGCGCTTCCTGACGGCCCACCGGCCTACGTGGGAGAGGGGCTTCGAGAAACTGGACGATATGACGAGGTGGCTCCACGAGAACGAGGACATCGTGGACCAAAACCCGGCGGCGTGGTGCGCCGTCGAACTCGCATACCTCGACCTGTTCGGCAGGGAGCGTGCGCAGTCCGTCGAGGAACTCACGGGCGCCCCTCCGGTGCGGGGTTCTTTTCGTTACACGGCAGTCGTGGGGGACAGCGACGCTGACACCTTTGATGCGACCGTGGGCCGATACCGGCGAGTGGGCTTTTCTGACTTCAAGCTCAAGCTCTGCGGCGACATGGACCGGGACCGAGAGAAGCTGGCCCTCCTGCGCAAGTACGAAGTGCCCGAGAACCAAGTGCGTGTGGACGCCAACAACCTCTGGGACGATACCGGGGAAGCGATTCGGCATCTGACAGCGCTCGACTTCGCGTTCTTTGGCGTCGAGGAGCCCGTGGCAGCCGACCAGTTGGACGCGCTACGAGAGATCAGCAGAGCGATCGGTTGCCGAATCATCCTCGACGAGAGTCTCGTGCGCATTCGTCAGCTCGAGCTGCTCCTGCCGGACCCGGAGACTTGGATCTTGAACGTGCGGGTGTCGAAGATGGGCGGGGTCGTTCGGTGTCTCGACCTGCTCGACCGCAGCAACGAGATGGGGCTCCCCGTGATCGTAGGCGCGCAGGTTGGTGAAACAAGCTTACTTACACGCGCTGGGCTCCTGGTGGCCGCCGCTGCTGGCGACTCCCTCCTGGGCCAGGAAGGAGCCTTCGGGACTTTCCTGCTGGAGCAGGACGTCTGCGAACCGCCCCTTATGTTCGGCGCAGGAGGAACGCTCGACGCCGACGCCTTGGGCCTCGCCTCACGGCCAGGGCTCGGGATCGAAGTCACGGCCGCTGAGTCGATCTTCCAACCGCTGTGACTCGTGTAGGGCTGCGCTCGATGACGCTTGTGACCAGCACAACCAGCAGGAGCCCGGTTGACCGGATGTTCCCCTACTACCGCCCCTCCAGCACGCGGATCGCCGCCTCGATGTCGATGCCTGACTCGATCCAATCCGTAAGCTTCTCGGCCGTCCCACCTGCGACGGTGCGCGCGAGAAACATCGCCCTGGTGCCTTGGCGCTGGTTTGGCCCGTAAGTGATCGGGGGGCCGGACCCCACCCAGCCGTCCAGCGTCTCCAAGGCCGCGATGAGGCTCTCGGTCGTCAGATCGCGCCCAGCCCGCCGGAGTCCCTCCGCCAGCGGCTCCGAGTACCGGAATCCGGCGAACAAGAACTCGCCGGCTCGCTCGTCTGGAGCGAGCCTGGCCGCCGCTCGTCGGTACTTCTCCGTCAACGGATGATCCGAGTTGGCGAGTTGACCGATCGCGGCGAAGATCACCCCTTCCCATGCTCCTTCGGTCAGATCGTACATCAGGTCCGTGTCCGCCAGGACCGAGCTGACCAGCCACTGCGGCTCATAGTCTAGCCGGGCGAGCGCGCCGTGGATGATGGTTGCATGCCGCGGGGTCAGCCACATGAGGATAGCGTCGGCGCCCGACTCGCGGAGCCGAACCGCGTGCGAGTTGCGATCCGTGTCGGGCAC
>JADFNK010000115.1 GCA_022563405.1 Gemmatimonadota bacterium
GCTCACCCACCGTCCGTCCTCCGGAGCCTCCGGGACGGTCCAGGAGACCGTCCAGGGCGAATTGGCGAAGGGCCGTGTGTCCTCCCACGTCTTGATCTGGGGAGGGTCGAACTCCACGGCTGCGCCGGGGCCCCGGTACACGAACCACGTGAAGTGCAGACCCAACCTCTTGCTCACCGTTCCCGACGCCGTTCCCCTCCCGAGGGCTCGCTCCAAGAGCTCCCGCGGGGTCGGCCCGTCATCCTCTTCGGCGTCCTCTTCTTCGGATTCTTCGGCGTCCTCTTCTTCGGATTCTTCGTCGTCCACTTCTTCGGATTCTTCAGCTTCTTCGGCGTCCTCTTCTTCGTCGTCGTCTTCGGAATTCCCCCCCCCGAAGAAGCTAATGCTGGTCGGCTGGCCGTCGTCGGTGACCACCGCCGCCAGCGTCAGCGCCTCGCCGACCCGCACGCTCCGCTCCACCCCCCCCTCCAGCTCGATCTGCGGTGGCAGGTTCGCCCGGATCTCCGGGTTGCTGGTCCCCGCACCCAACGCCCCCGTCTCCGACATGATGACCATGTTGTCGGTGTAGAGATCCGCACGGAGCGTGCCATAGGCTCGGTGCTCCTGGCCGTTCGCCAGCAGCGTCCAAACCAACTCGTCGTCCTCCCCGAAGTCCGCCGGTACCCGCACCTTGAAGACGTAGCGGTTGCGCCGGGGAAAGAAGTGCGCCGGCTGGCCCTGGTCGGGCGCCCCCGGCGAAAAGTGGTTGTCCAGCCCGACCGGAATATCCAGTTCCTGCTCCCAGTTCTCGTTCATGTAGCCGAAGAGCATGTCCACCGAACCGTCCGCATTCCGCTCCCACCCCTCGTAGGCCGGGTAGACCGGCTGGCCCTTGGAATACGACAGCCGCTGGGCGTCGGCCGCCTGGGGAGCCGTGGCCAGGAGGCAGGCCAAGAGGAGAACCGAGGCAGACCCTCTCATCTTCATCACTCCTTCGTCGCCGTTCCGGACAAGGTACCCAGCGCGCCAAGGTCGACCTCGGCGTTCAAGACTGCGCCGCTGTCCCCTGCGGGCGTCAGGGTGACGGTGACGGGCAGCGACTGACCCAGTGCGGACAAGGTGAAGCCCAGGACGAGCGCGTCGCCGGAGCGAGAGATGGTCTGGGCGGGCTGGGGGTCGCCCAGGGGAGTGTCCACCAAAGCGGTGAGCATCCCGTCGGCCCCCTCCGAGAACTCCAGGGTCATGTTGAATGCCCCCTGAGGGCTCTCCAGCGGCAGGGTCCACGTGCCGAGGAACTCCTCGGCGGAGCTCGCCTCCACCTCCGAAACGGCGGCCCCCTCTCCTTCGCCCTCCTCCTCCTCCAGTTCCGGGAGCAGCGGAATCGCGGCCGTGCACAGCGGGCAGCCGATCACGTGATCGTTCACGCCCAGGCCCAGCACTTCCCGCCGCTTCGCCATCTCCTCCACGAACTGCTCGTCGGTCAGCTTCAACGAGATGCCCAGGTCGATGAACATGTTCGACACCGACCGGTTGCCCGAGCCTTGCCAGTTCCTCGGATCCGGGATGTTGGCGTTGGCCTCCGTGTTGTTCATGTAGCCGACGATGTGCATGATCGTGCCCTTCGGCAGCAGCGGCTCGTAGTTCTCCGCGAAGGAGTACGTCCGCACCCAGTTGTGGTCGTAGCCCACACAGCTCAGCGTCTCGATGTGCTGTTTCCAGATCGCCTCCAGGCACATCCGGTCGCCCGGCGCATGAAGGTGAGGCTCGAAGGCGACCATCTTGATGTGATCCTGCAGCACGGCATAGGCGTGCAGCTCCTGGCCGTCCAGGTTCGGCACGATCGAGATGTTCTGCCCGTCGGCCAGGCCCACCCTTCCTGACTCGTACTTCGGCTCGTAGTCCTCGGGAAAGAACTCGAAGCCGAACTCCAGGTGCGACTTCGTGTCCCGTCCGTTGGAGTGGAGGTGGATAGACGAGGACGTGATCTGCGAGCCCGCCTTGAGCAACTGCCCCCGCTCCTCGCTGAAAAAGTCGGGATTGCGGCCGACCTCGTGCACCGGCCAGAACGTACGCTCCAGCAGATGCTCCCCGGGCACCCCAGTGCTGTAGATCAGGTGGTGGACGACCCACCGGGATCCCACGGTCTGTCGTCCCGAGCCCTGAGTGGGCACGTCGTTCACCTCGCGGATCTCCACCGCCTTCACCCAGCGGTCCTGCTCCAGCCCGACGACATCGAACGGCTCGATCTCGCCCCACCAGTCCGCGGCTCCGCCCTCCACGACGAACTCTGCAGAGCTCACAATCAGGTCCGGCTTGATCCGCCAGCCGTCTTCGGTCCGCGGATTCAGCTCCACGGCCAGGTCCGCCGGGTCGCCTTCCGGCGCCCCGTTGTCGGCCCATGCCTGGATCATCGCCAGATCCTCGTCCGTCAGCGACGGGTCCTGCTTGAATTGCTGGATGCCGAGGTCCTTCTCCACGTACCACGGCGGCATCGTACCCATCCGGTCCCGGATCGCCGTCTTCGTCTTGATCCTCCCGGCGTACCGCCTCACCTCCTGATAGCTCGTCAACGGCATGGGACCCGCTCCACCCACGCGGTGGCAGTTCACGCAGCTCCGCGCGAGGATCGGCGCGATGTCCTTCGTGAACGTCACCCCCATGGGATCGATGCCGAAGTCCGCGGCCGCGTAGAGGTGCGGCTCGTGGTCACCCGATATGTGGGACTGGGCCGTCAACGCCGCCGGCACGCACAGAAGTGCGGCCGCTGCGAAGGCGACACCGATGACAGCGCTCGAAGCGAGCGCCCCGGGAATGAGTCGGTCAAAGGTCGGGCGATGCATCGTCATGGAACGATTCCTCCAGTTTAGCCGGTGTCTCCTGGCTGTCGAGAAGCAAGAATACAGCAGAAGCTACGGGCGCGAAAGCAGTTTGAGCCTCGTCCGGGTCGGTTCTTACTGGCAGTATGTCAGACTTGGGGTCCCCGTCACCCTGGCCGCGGCGCTGCTGTCGATGGCGGTGCTCAGCCTGGAGTACTGGCTCGTGTCTCGAGGCTATCCGCTCCACGCTCCGGACAAAGCGCGTCGTCCGCCCGACAGCGTAATCGCCGTGCCGAAGGCGAGAATCTCGACACCTGCCGTGCCTTTTCCGTTGCGGCGTGCACTGGCCAAGGTCGCCGTCTCGATCCGGACGTTGATGATCGCGTCGTAACCGCGTGCATGGGCCACACCCTTCATGCGAATCATGGCCTCTCGGCGGGCGCGCTCCAGCAGAGGCTCGAACACACGAATGTTGCCCCCGAAGATGCCCTTGATGCCCGCCGCGAAACGCTTGAAGTAGTCCTGTGAGATCACGACGTTGCCCATCATTGAGCTTACTGTTAGGTACTGCGCATTTTCGTCAGGCGCTACACTTACGGTATTGCTTGGCCAGGTGCGTGAACTACGTAGTCCGGTGGATCACCGGTGCATCAACCATCCGACGACCCTCGATCTCCCGATACGCCATCGGGTCCCCGTGGCTCCTTTGAAATCCAACTGATGCTGTACGGGTATTCCATCCAAACGGATACCGGCTCGGATACCGGCTCGGCGCGTGGCGACTCGGCGGCGATTCGCTCTGCTGGCCGAAAGCTGCTGAGGGAGATGCCCTCGCTGAACACCTCGTCGAAGGTGGGGTCGCCGGACCGCCGCTCGACTCGGACGTCGGTCACCACGCCGTCCTGATTGATCAGAAGCCAGGCGACCAGAGCCCACTCTCCCGATGGAGGCAGGAGGCCGTCTGCGATCGCGGAGGAGAATCGCCTCTGCAACGGCCCGCGGTCCACGGCCTCGGGTGGACGGTCCTTGGGCCGGAGGACCAGCGCCTCTTCCACGTCGAAGGGCGGACGTGACGGGGCCGTTGATCCCACGGCCATCCTCATTCCCTCGGGGCCCCAGCTGAAGCGACTACAGCCCGGCAGAACGAGAAGGACGGAGCCGGCCAGCAGGAGCCAGCCCGAGAGCCTGTGCCTGCTCGTCATGACCATGGTCTGTTCTCCTGTAGGAGGGTTCGGCTCGTTCTCCACCCAGCCACCCATTCATGCGTACCCGGGAGGTCAACAACTGGGTCCGCGCCGTTGCCCGCCTTGCAGCACGCGCCCGACGGTAGCATGGTGGGGGGCAGCAGGATCGTGAGTTCGTTGGAAAGCCCTGCCTGGGACTGAATGTCGAGCTACGATCTGAACCACTGTAGCAAACCAGCCGGAGGAATTCATGCAGAACCGATTCACCAGTATCATCGTCGGCTGCGCGGTCGCGCTCACCTGCGTGATCAGCAACGCCGCGCAGACCTCGGCACAAGACAGAATCGTGGTCGACTCACCGACCTACACGTTCATTCCTATGGAGATCGATGTCGACCGCCCCGCGGCCGAAGTGTGGGCGCGCGTTGGAGGGTACTGTGATATCGGAGAATGGTTCGGGATCGGGTGCACGATGACGTCGGGTACGGAAGGAGAATTCGGCTCCGTGCGCAGCGTCGCCAACGAGGTGCTCGTGGGAAGGACCGAGCTTTCCTATACCTACACGCAGACCCCGAGAGAGGGCCGGCCGTACAACCTCTATCACGGAACCCTCGAGGCGAGGCCCGTCACGGCGACCACGTCGAAGCTGGTCTATACCTTGATATACGACAACTCGATGCTGGCCGACGACGCAGCTCGGGAAGCGGACCGAGCGCGAAGGCTCGCATCGTTCACGAGGGCACTCGAGAATATGAAGATCCTCGCCGAAGGCGGCACGTTGCCATCCAGGTAGCCGAAGCGAGCAACGTAACCCAAGCGGGAGGTCCCGAAATGCGAGGACGAAGAGTCATCTTGGCCGGCGTGCTTGCCACCGCCGTCGGTCTTGTGGTCGCCTGGCCGGCGGCGGCGCAGCGCGAACAGGGCTGGGCCGTGAGAGAAAGCCTCACGAATCCGGACGTCCCGTTGTACAACACGGCGAAGCAGAAGCTGCTCGATGGCGGGCAGGTCTTCACGTATACCATCGCCAGCCTCGATACCGAATTCTACTGTGAGGTAGCGCCACATTACGACTTCATCTTCTTCGAGATGCAGCACAGCACGATGAGCTGGGCAGACGTCGAGGCGATGATCGCCGCGTGTCCCGGGGTCGGCGTTCCGATGGTTCGCCTGCCGGATGTGCTGGAAGGGTCGATTCAGAAGGCGACAGACATCGGCGTGCTGGGGGTGATCGGGCCGACCATCAACACGGTGGAGCAGGCGACGGCGCTGGCCGACTTCGCGAGATTCCCGCCTTACGGTCGCCGGAGCGCAGGTCGCAACCAGGCGGCGCGGATCTGGGGTGGCAACGGCGTCAACTACCGACAGACCATCAACGACAACATGCTGGTCGTCGCTCAGATCGAGACCCCAATCGCCGTAGAAAACGCCTACTACATCGCAAGAGTGTCGGGGATCGACGTGCTCTGGGCGTCGAACGGCGACCTGGGGAACTTCACCGGACTGTCGCCGACCTCGCCGGAATGGCACGCGATGTTCGACAAAGTCAAAGACGCGGCGCTGAGGGCCGGCAAGTTCGTGGGATCCACCAGTGCTGGCTATGCGTCGACGGGGCCCAACGGTCGGCCCGACGCGGCCGACTGGCGGTTCTTCTACGGCGGGCCGTCCTTCGACGGCTACCAGCCGCGGAGGCGTTAGAGAGCAGGTCGGGCCGGCTCGAACGGGCTTCCTTCGGAGGCTGCTCCGGCAAGACTCAGGGGTTGACCATCGGAAGGCCTGCGCGACCCCATGCGTTGAATCCGCCTACCAGGCTGTAGACCCTGGTGTAACCCAGTCCTGCGAGCGCCGTGGCGGCCCGGACGCTCATGGGCCCGGATCGACAATAGAGGACAACCGCTGCGTCCTTGTCCGTCGGAAGCTGATCGAGGTGGTCTGTGATCTCGCTGAACCGGATCGAAACGTCCGTCCCCGCGATGTCCCCCGCGAAGGGCACGTGCGTGTTTACCAGGAGAGGTTTCCGATCTGCGGCTAACATCGCCTGTAGCTCCGGAACCGAGACGTTCCAGTAGGCTCCGCCCTCCACCGACACGCGCTCGCCGACGGTCTGCCCGGCCTGGGGTGCATCGGGGGCCTGCGCGGAGCCGTAGGCCGGCAGGAGCATCAAGGCTAGCAGCGGCAGAAGCCGTGGCGACAGCGGACGCGTGTTCATACGATCAGTACCCGGTCTGGAGGAATGGCATGACCCAAACGATCAAACAACGATGGTCGATGGAGATGATAGACACCACGAGGGAAGCGGGCTAGCCCATCGCAGAGGACGGAGTTCTTCAAGATTCGTCATCCCGTAGCACGTTCGACGCCCTGGGCAGCGTTCCGAGGTCAGAGCCGGGTTCAGCTGCGGTGCGCGGCAACGTCTCGACTGAAGCCTCTTCAGCACTCGCCGGACGGGGGAGGCTGAGCTCGGGGACGATCCCGAACTTCGCCCCCATGCTCTTGGCCTCGTGTAGGTCGAGTCTTGCGCCGGTGAGGTTCGCCCCGACGAGGTCGGCTTGGCTGAGGTCCGCCCCGCTGAGGTCCGCTTCGCAGAGGTTCGCCCGTCTGAGGTCGGCCTTGCTGAGGTCCGCCCCGCTGAGGTTGGCCTCGCGGAGGTTCGCGTGCCTGAGGTCCGCCTCGCTGAGGTTCGCGCCGCTGAGGTCCGTCCGGCTGAGGTTTGCCTCCCGGAAGCTCCCCCTCCTGAGGTCCGTCCCATTGAGGCCAGGAACGACTTTGGGGTTACGCTCCCTCCACTCATTCCAGGCCTCGACACCCTCCCGGAGAATGCTCAGGTGTTTGGGATCAGGCCTCGGGCCTTCTCTCGGAGGCTCCGCCGGGTCCTTAGTCACGGTTACCGTTTACCGATCGGGGGGGACGGAGCATTGCACTCCGAATATGCTAAGCACTACAGTGAGTCGGTAGAAGAGTAGTCATGCCACTTTGGGAAATCCGCTCAGATTGCGCCCTATGCATAAGATGTCTGTACTCATTCCGCTCATCCTCGCTTCATTCTTGCCCTTCGGCTGCGAGCAAACGACTCGTTCCCTGGATTATCAGATCCTCCAGACCTACGACCACGATCCCGAGGCTTATACTCAGGGTCTCGTCTTCCATGACGGTTACCTCTTCGAGAGTACCGGGCGTTACGGCGAGTCGACCCTTCGAAAGGTCGATATTGAGACGGGTCGCGTCATCGCCCGTGTCGCTGTCGACTCCGACTACTTCGCAGAGGGACTCGCCCTCGTTGGGTCCGAGCTGGTCCAGCTCACTTGGAAGGCCGGTATCGCTTTTGTCTACGACCTCGAGACCCTCGAACTAAAGAGCCAGCACAACTATGACGGTGAAGGTTGGGGGCTCTGCTTCGATGGGACATCGCTCTTCATGTCGGACGGAGGCAGCAAGCTCTTCGAGCGTGACCCGGAGACGTTTGAGATCCTGTCGGAGGTCACGGTTCTGCAGGAAGGTTACTCTCTACCCCAGCTCAACGAGCTGGAATGCGTCGGCGATTTCGTTTACGCCAATGTCTACCTCACTGACCGAATCGTTAAGATCGATAAGCGCTCGGGCGAGGTGGTGGATGAGATCGACGGCTCTAGCCTGTCCCTCTTGGCGCGACGTCCCAACAGTTCGGACGCCGTTCTAAACGGGATTGCCTACGTCGAGGAGACGGGCGTCTTTCTGGTCACCGGAAAGTTATGGGCGACGCTGTTCGCGATAAGACTCACCGAGGATTGATCTGGTGCGGGGATTCGTGCTTCGGGTGCCGGCTTGGAGGGTCGCGACCGCATGACCGGGGCCACTTGTCGCGAGGAAAATCTTGGTGTCGGCTCGTAGGGGCCGGGCCGAATAGCCAGTACGGAGGCATTTTGGAATCGGAGGAATACCTTCCGGAACACCAGGACGTGGTGCAGCGCTACCGGGTCCCATGCGGACCTCGCGGATGATCATCGATCACGTTCAACTCGCGATGCCGCCAGGCAAGCGTCTAAGCGTTACGCCGGAGGAGATCTCAACGTACTGAGCGGGGCGCGTCCCAACGAAACCAAGTTGTCACGTGTCCCCCAATTGACACTCCGGCCCACGTCCCGCAGTATTTATTGGACCGTTCGCTCGGTACGACGAGTTGGCTCGTAGCATTGATCACCCTTGTACGTTGGAGGCACCGAATGTCTCGCATCATGTCGATCGTTGGCGTCGCAATAGCGGTAGCTGGCATCATGACCCCACGCTCAGCACTCGCCCAAGCACACGATGCCGATGGCCACAGCCACGTGGGTATGGCCGTGAGTTGCACGGACCTCGCGATGCCGCCGTGGAACGGACTGCCCGAGACGGATCGCCTGCAACTCGCTACTCTGCAGCAGGAGATCACCGCCTTCGACACACCAGAAAAGGCCCGTGCCGCCGGGTTCAATCCTGCGTTGGGTGATATTCCCGGCATGGGCGTGCACTACGTGAAGTCGGGCGGCGGCCCGGACGACGTGGACGTCAATGCGCCGAACCACCTGATGTTCATCGATGTCGATGGCCAGCAGAAGCTCGTCGGCGCGGCTTACGCGTTCGTCGACGTGATTGACACCGATGCGGTCATCCCGTTCGATAGCGACCTTGCCAACTGGCATGACCATCCCCAGTTCGCCGGCGACGGTCGGACCCTGCACATGCTGCACATCTGGTTCGTTCCGTCTTCGAACGGTCCGTTTGCCGGCCTAAACTTCTGGCTGCCGTACCAGACCGCGGGTGTCGCGGTACCCAGCTCGTGTTGGATGGCTGATGATGCGGACGCCCTGCGGATTCAGACCGTGTCGTTCGCGCTCGTGCCGCCGCGGCGGTTTGGCCGCGGGCAGGCAGAGGCAGCGGCGCCCCGGCCCGAGCGGACGGAGATGATCGCGGCGTTGGACGCCGCCGCGCGTGCTGTCGACCACGATGCCTGGGTCGCGGCCGCAGACGTCTTCATCGCCGATCTGAGCGATTCCGAGCGCACCAGGGTCCAAGGTCTGCTCGGCAACTTGGGCGCGAACCAGATGTCGTCGGCTGAGCGTGACGCTGCAGGCATCGCGCAGCCCGGCAGCGGCAGGGGAGGCGGGAACTAGCCTCGAAGTAAGTCGCCTGACGCCACCGAGCGAACCCGACCCTGAAGTGATGGGACGTAAGCACGACCCTGACAGCTAGGCACGTTGTCAGGGTCGTGCTCGGTTAGTGGATTGATCGTCAGTCGAATGAGGATCCGAGTTGGGCTCCGGACGGACGCCATCTCGTGTTCATCGGGGTCCGGGATTGGGGCACCGGCCTGATGGTGGTCGATACGGCCACCGGCACGTATCGGATGCTCTTGCGCGGGGTCGACGTCCGGGTACCCGATTGGTCGCCGGCTTTGGGACGGGACGGGCTCTAGGACTTCCCCGCAATCGCCGTGCTGGAGTCGGCATCCGGCAAGAGTGGGGAGGCGTGCGGG
>JADFNK010000157.1 GCA_022563405.1 Gemmatimonadota bacterium
GTCGTGTCGCTCGCGGTTCGCTTTGATGGCCGCATTCACGAACTCGGCCAGACCGGGAGCGTATTTCTCGTAATACTCGGTGAACCGCGGGTCCGCCACGTACATGTTCCCCAGGCCGGCGTGCATCTCGTGAGAGCATTCGTAGAACCAGCGATCGATGTGCAGCCTGTGTTGCTCGGCCAAGTCCATGGCCGCCACGTCGTCCGGTGCGTCTCCGGCTCTGAGCCGTTCGGCGAGCTCCGCCGTGATGGACTCACCTTGGGCCATGGCCTCCTTCCACTGATCCTTGCCGTACTTCCTCGTGCGTCGCTTCGACTGCTCCAGAGCCGGTCCCGCCCAACGTTCCTCGACTTCGGCCTCGTGCGCCTTGGGATCGAAGTCGCCGAATACCTCGAACATCTCTTCCTTCGTCATGACTATCCCCTTTTCGTGTGCGTCGAGAGCGGTTTGCACCGCCCCGATCATGGCCTGGAGACGATCCTTCCGGACCACCAGGAGATCCCGCTGCTGGCGTAACGCATCAGCCCGGTCGTACTCGGGATCCCGGAGTATTTCGTTGATCCCCTCGAGTCCGAATCCCAGCTCGCGGTAGAACAAGATCTCCTGAAGCCGCTCGCAATCAGCGTCCTCATACAGCCGATAACCGGCCGTGGACCTGGCGCCCGGCGTCAGCAGACCAAGCGCGTCGTAGTGGTGAAGTGTTCTCACCGTTACCCCGGCCACGTCGGCCATCTGCCCCACCGTCAACGGCATGTCCCGTCTCCTTTCCAGGAAGCTTAAACCCTGACGTTACGTGAGGGTCAAGAGGGTGTCACGCCATCGGTCGTCGGAGAGGCTTCCCAGGGGGTGAGGGAACGCTTGGAGAGGGTACTGCGAGAGCGTGGCGGCGGTGAGCGACTCCGCCGAACTTACGGCTCAGGGGTTAGGAGATCTTGCGCCGTTTGCGCCGCATGAAGTCCATCATGATGTGCTGGCCGAGCGTCTGGGTCGACGTGAAGTAGGCCTTACCTCTCGCGATCTCCGCGACCTTCTGGACGAACTGCACGAGATACGGATCCTGCGCCAGCATGAAGGTGTTGATCAGGATTCCGGCGCGCCGGCACGCAGACACTTCTCGGAACGTCTGCTGCAGGATGTGTTGGTCCATCCCTCCGGAGTTCTTGTAGATCATCCCGTCGGGCCGGGTGATCGCAGACGGTTTCCCGTCCGTGATCATGATGATTTGCCGCATGTCCTTCTTCTGCGCCTTCAGAATGTTTCGCGCCAGGAGCAGTCCGTCCGCCGTATTCGTGTGGAAGGGCCCCACCTGAGCTTTCGCCAGCTGGCTCAGAGGGATCTCCTCTGCTTCATCTCCAAACGTGACGACGTGCAGGGAGTCTCCGGGGAACCGCGTACGGATGAGATGGGAGAGAGCCAGCGCCACGCGTTTGGCCGGAGTGAAACGATCCTCCCCGTATAGGATCATCGAGTGTGAGATGTCGAGCATCAACACGGTGGCGCATGAGGACCGGAACTCGGTCTGGTGCACCATGAGATCCTCATAGTCGATGTTCAGCGGCACACCGAGCCCCTCCCGCTCGATGGCATTCTTGAGCGTGGCGGGCACGTCGAGGTTCAGGGTATCCCCGAACTCGTAAGGCTTGCTCGCAGCGTCGGACTCGACGCCGGTCGAGAGGTGGGGTGTTTCGTGGGAGCCGAAACTCGAGCTTCCGATCGCCGAGAGAAGGCTCTTGAGTGCTCCGTACCCGAGGAAGTCGGTGCCCTTCTGGGTCAAGTTGAATTTCACGTGCTGGGCCGCATCCTTGGCCTCGTCGATCTCGCCCATTCCCGTGACGTCCTGGACGGCACCGGGCATGGTCGGGGTGCCGTCTTCGAGCGTCAGATAACCCTCCTCGACCATACGTCGGATGAGATCGTCCAAGAGGTCGGCGATCTGCTGCTGAACCGCCTCGTCTCCCTGACCCTCGCCGCGCAACTCCTCGACCATCTCCTGTGTGAGTTGACCGCTCTCGATCAGCGCCTTGAGGAGAGCGTCCTTCAGAGCGTCCACCGAACTCGTGTCCTCGAGGCCCGACCATCCCCAGAAGGGGTGGTAGTTGGGTCCCCCGGCGAAGCCTCCGTCCATGAAAAACCCCGAGAGGGCTTCCATGAGGGCCTCGAGGTTCATGGCGTCGAGCCAGCCGCCCCGATACTTGGTGTAGGTCGAAAATCGCATAGTGGAGCCGGACGATGGGTGGGACCCTGCATCTCCTTATCAAGTGTAACCGAGGGTGAGCGCGGCGGCCACTTAGCTGCTGCGTCCGCGCTCCGTCCGCCGGCCTCCTCGAAGAATCCAATAATCCGTCCCATCCAGACATTGACAGATTTGAGAAGCCGCAGTGGCCCGAGTCCGGGACCCAA